>JAGMAI010000147.1 GCA_023130895.1 Thermoplasmata archaeon | reverse complement strand
GTCCAAGGAAAGACGCGGGACTTGACCGTCCACGCGCAAGACGAGAACTGGAGTGAAAGGTTTATCAATATCCTTCTCCTAGTGTCGCGTGCAAGATGAGCTTAGGGCGTCTGAGGCAGCGAATCAGGGACACGAGCGAGATAACGGACCTCGCCTCAACATCGAGAAGGTATTTTGTGCTGGGAGCGTTCGATGGGACCCTCATCGTTCTCGGTGTCGTTCTGGGTGCATACGCTGCGGGCGTGGCCTCGGAGCACATGGAGATAATACTCTTCGCGGGACTGTCCGCGGCAGTGGCTCTCTCTGTTTCCAGCGCCGTCGGGGCCTATGAGGCCGAGCGCGTGGAGAAGCTCCTCTCGAGGGCAAGCATCGAAAAGGCGCTTCTGACCGATGTGAGCGAGGAACAAGCCGAGGTCTTCAGATTCGCCACCCTGCTCAGTGCTCTCGTTCACGCATGTGCCCCGCTGATCGCAGCGACGGTTCCTCTCATTCCTTTCGTCATAATCCCGGACCTGGGGATGGCTGTTCTCACTTCCGTTGTGATGACTCTAAGCGTGCTCTTCATCTTGGGCGCTTACTTGGGCAACCTGGTGAAGGAAAGGGTGTTCATGACGGGGATGCGGTTCGTTCTCGCAGGTCTGGCGACGGCTGTCATCCTGTTCGCCATCGGGGCGACTAACTGACGCAGGCCCTCTACTGTCCCAATCAGGTCACGAGAACACAGATGAACTACTCAACCCTGTGGAGGTTGAAAGCAACGGTGTATGTTCTGATGGGAAATCAAAGGATGTCCCACCTCTGCAATGAAGTTGCCAAGCGTCTGCAAACGCAAGAAAACGTCAACTCCTTTGTAAGAATCCCAGCCATGCGAGTCGCTTGAGAGCTTCTCGTTGCGGGCGAATGGACAATCACAAGGATTGAGGTCGGCCTGAGGAGAAACGGTTCCTGTCACAGAAGTGTGCCAAAGGGTCCTTTCACAACCCCAAAAGGATCTCATCACAGAAAAAAGAGCCAGCCGGAAGGGCTGGCTTCTGCAGAAGTTGCCTCACTTCTCCTCTGTGGAAGGCAAAGTCTCTGTGCTCCTCACCCCGGTGACCTTGTGGACCTTGGTGATGAGGAAATTAGATAGCTCACTGAGCTTGTCCGTTCCGATCCTGGCAATGACATTGTACTCCCCGCTGGTCGACATCAGCCAGTGAACCTCCTCAGCCTTCTGGAGCTCATCGAAAAGATGATCGACGTTGCTCGTCCTTATCATTGCCCATCCCGTTGTCGGCGTCTCGGGTGGCGTCTCTCTCGTCCACTCCTTGAAGTTGGGATAAACGGTGTATCTCTCGCAGTAGGGTTTCGTATCGACTGTTTCAGCGAATTTTCTCAGGCTCTCGTAATCAGAGAAGGTTCCAGACACGATGAGGTCCCACGGTCCAAGCAGCCTTTGCACATCCGACACCTCTCTGTTCTCTCTCAGCTCGCGGGTCGCTTCCTCCAGCGACCCTGGCCTTACCTTGAGGAACAGCACACTATTTCCTAACAGTTCTGCCATTTTGTTTCCTCCTTTTCCCTTTTTGGCGAAGGGGACTCTCTCCCCCCCGCCTCTTTAGGATATAACCTAACCCACGATTAACTTATCGGTCTCTCCCGATTTTCATCCGCCGACCGCCTTTCCGTTAACCAGGGTGACGGTCGCGTTGGGATGTGGTGTCGTAACAACTCCATGTCGTACATCGTGGGGAATCACTGCAACTCGCAGTCGGGGATACGAGAGCCGCAAATCTGGGCGGTGGCTGTGAGAAAGGCTCAGTCCTCCATCGTGGACAGATCACTGGTGCGAAGCCTGAGCTCATACGCATTAGGTATCCTTCTCATCTCGCGGTATGTCGTACTCTCCGTCCCGCAAGCTACTTCACGGGCCATATGGGTGCAACGACCCTCCCGTACACTTCGTTCAGCACCTGAGCCAGGCCGGTGTATATGGACGAGAGCCCGCAGATTATGCCTTCGTAGCCCGCGATCTGCGTTATGGTGGAGTTGCCCGTGGCGTGTCCCAACGCCAGCAAGATGAACAGCAGGGTCAGGCTGCCGAATATGAACTGGAGCGCTCTGTTCAGCTTCAACGTGGCTATGAACATGACACCGGTGAACAAGCCCCACATGGACAGATACGCGACCATCGCGGAGTCACTGGCGGCCTCACCCAGTCCCACCTGTGGCATCACAAGCAGGCCGACCAGGGAAATCCAGAAGAGGCCGTAGGACGTGAACGCCAATGTCCCGAACGTGTTGTTCTTCTTCCACTCCATGGCACCCGCGATGATCTGGGCTATGCCGCCGTAGAAGATGCCCATGGACAGTATCATGGTCCCCAACGCGAAGAAGCCCGCGTTGTGAAAGTTCAGCAGCACCGTGGTCATCCCGAAGGCCATCAGGCCGAGCGGCGCGGGGTTGGCAGTCGTGTCCTTTATCTCCGTGGTCGATTCAGGCGATTCTTGCTGCATGATCATCACATCCAGAACTGAAGATTCACTCCATGGCCATGAAGAAGTCCTAATCCTCCATCGTGGACAGGTCGCCGGTCGGAAGTCCGAGCTCCCACGCCTTCAGGACGCGCCGCATGATCTTCCCGCTCCTCGTGACGGGCAGCTTGTCCTTGAACTCTATCTCGCGCGGGACGGCGTGGGCCGCCAGTCCTGTCTTGACGAACAGCGCTATCTCCTTCTTCAGCTTCTCGGAGGGCTTGTACCCTCTCCTCAGCTGAACGAACGCCTTGATGATGTCGCCTCGGATATGGTCGGGCTTGCCAATGACGCCCGCCACCGCGACGGCAGGATGCTCGATGAGCTTGCTCTCCACCTCAAAGGGACCGACGCGCTCGCCGGCGGTCTTGATGACATCGTCGATTCGACCCTGGAACCAGAAGAAGCCGTCCTTGTCCATGTACGCAGAGTCCCCGCTAAGGAACCAGGGATCGTGCTCGAAGTAGGACTTGTACTTCTTCGGGTTCTTCCAGATCTTGCGCATCATGCCGGGCCAGCCCTTCTTAATGGCCAGATTGCCTATCTCGTTGGCCGGGAGAACGTTGCCATCGTTGTCGATGATCGCCGCCTCGACCCCCGGGAACGGGCGACCCATGGAGCCCAGACGGACCTCCATCGTGGGGACGTTGGCGATGAGCATGTGACCGGTCTCGGTCATCCACCAGTTCTCGTGTATCGTGCGACCGTCGTATGCCTCCCATCCCCATCGGATGACCTCGGGATTGAGCGGCTCGCCGACGCTGACTATGTACCGCAGGCTCGAGAGGTCGTACTTCTTGGCGGTGTCGGTCCCGGCGGCCATGAGCAGCCTGAACGCCGTGGGGGCGCTGTACCAGACCGTGATGCCGAGCTCCTCGATCGTCCAGTACCATCTCTCGGGATTGAACCGCCCGCCGCGGATGACGTTGGAGACGCCGTTCAGCCACGGGCCGAACATTCCGTACGAAGTCCCCGTCACCCACCCCGGGTCGGACGTGCACCAGAATATATCGTCCTCGTGAAGGTCGAGGACCCATCGAGCGGTCAGTAGGTGCCCGATCATCGCGTTCTGGACGTGCAGGACGCCCTTGGGCTTGCCCGTCGAGCCGGACGTGTAGTGGAGAATGAGGGGGTCCTCTCGCTTGAGCCACTGGATGCGGTCGAGCTTCTTGGAGGCGGAGTCCATCTCCTCCTTCCAGCTTACCTCGCCCTCTTCGAGCTCGTCCTGGTCAGCATCCAACACGAAGACGTGCTTCAGCGCGGGAAGGTCCTTCTTCGGTATCCTGTCCTTCATGAAGCTGGCGGTGACTATGGCGACCGCAGCGCTGTCCTGCATCCTGTCGCGGATGGCGTCCGCCATGAATGCCTCGAACAGCGGGCTGGGTATGGCGCCCACCTTGAGGATCCCGAAAATGCTGACGTACACCTCCGGCGAGCGGGGAGCGAACGTGAATACCCTGTCGCCCTTCTTGACGCCGTACTTGCGGAGGACGTTGGCGAACCTGTTCGAGAGGAACATCATCTCCTGGAACGTGTACTTCTCGTACCTCTCGTCGTCGATGTAGTAGAGGGCGACCTTGTTCTTGCGCCACGTCTCGACGTGCCTGTCTATGGCCTCGTGGGCCATGTTCACCTTTCCAGTCTTGTGCCAATCGAACTCCTTCTCCCAGTCCGCCCACTTGAAGCCTTTGACGGCCTCCTCGTACAGCTTCATGTTGGGCTCTTCTTCGAAGGTCTTCTTCCGGAACTCGAGCTTCCTCTTCGGCATGGGGCTCACCAATTCTTCGTCGTTCCCCTAGCACCGCGGATTGGGCCGCCAGGGGAACCCCCGTTGAGGGGATTCACTACTATTTCGCATCGGACTATTAACCTTTGCATCGGGAGACCGTGGGCTCCTCGATTCGAACGCCTATGACGCCCCGCAATGGGCACTGCCGACGCCGGCTATTCCTTCCCGCCCCAGCGGCTGATCAGGATAATCAAGATTATCATCACGAACGTCAGTATGAGCGCCGTGACCATGAAGTATATCCAGCCTGCCAGGTCAGGTGTTGCCGCCAGGTCGATCCCCGCCAAAGCGAAGCCGCTCATCACGACCTCCTTCCAGACGAGAGCGATCACGAAGCCGAACGCCGCAGCCAGGGAAGCCGCTATGGTGACCCGCACCTCCCTGACCGTTAACTTCCTCTCCTCTTCATCCTCACCCATTGAAAACACCTCTGAGCCCTGGGAAGGTCTGCCCAATGATAAGGCTTTTTAGCCCGCCCCCGATGCCTACGACGATAGCCGTATGACCCTTCTGGAAGAGGACAAGATCGAGAGGACAATCAAGAAGGTTCCGAAAGAGTCGTTCACGGTCCTCGACTTCATGGACGTGTTCCAAGGGCTTCATCCAGAGGATTGGGAACGCTTGGTCCAGCGGTTTGGCGAATATGGCGAAAAGAAGGGCTACACGGTGACGACCTACCTCTCGAACAGGCTCGACCTCTATTCTCAGAAGTCTAACTCGATGCTTCGTCCCCTTGGTGCGGTACAGCGAAGACAGGTCAAAGGACTACAGGAGAACGACAGGGAAGGAGCGGGAGCGCTTCGGCAGTCCTTGGATTGCGGTTTTCAAGAAGAAGTCCTAGCCCTGTGGAGCGCCGCATATGTGGCAGAACTTGACGCCGGGCTGGAGAGGTGCTCTGCAATTCCGGCACTGGGGTTGCGCAGGAGGCTGGGGCTGTGGCGGCGGGGCGGGTTGCAGCGGTTGCTGATAAGGAGCGGGCTGGGGTGGCTGTGCGGACTGACCATACGGCTGGTATTGCGGCGGTTGATGCGGAGCCATTGGACCCAAGGCCTGTCCCATCCTCTTCCTCTCGTAGGCGAGCACGATGAACGAGATGAGGCCGCCGAAGAACCCGCCGTAGAATCCCACGTCCAGCCAGTTGTTCGTGTTATCCCACGTTGTCGCGATGAGGATGAGGCCACCGACAAGGGTCACGACGAAGACGACCAACGCAGCGATGAGTCCCCTGAGAACCAGCTTGTGCGCTACGCGCGGGTCGGACCTGTAGGCTTGAAGGGACATGATGGCGACGAAGAAGAGCAGGACGGCCATCGGCACGATGAGGACTCCGGCGATGCTCCATGCAGTAATCCACACCGTCTCCTCGATGTAGTAGCCGCGGTTATGCCACCCGCCGAAATCTCCGACGAGGAGCATTATCGCGCCGACGATGCCGAATATGACCGGTATTAGCAGAACGGCCGACCGCTCGCCCATTGGGGCATGCGCAGGTGCAGGACCATATGGCCCAGGCGGTACCGGAGCACCTTGAGGCGGCGTGACGGGATGTCCACATGACAGGCAGAACTTCACTCCCTCGCCAACGGGAGCTCCACAATTCGTGCAGTTCATCTTGACCCTCCTCTGCGCTCATCATAAGCTCGTTATATTAATCTTCTTAGGGGAGAGACGTCCAGAAGTGGACCGATGTCCACCCATGTGGGCAAAGGACTTGTACGGATGCGCTCATTGCACAGCAACCGGAGGAGTGATTATGGAGAAGAAGAAGTCCGAGAAAGCGAAAGACATTGCCGGAATCTTGGGAATCGGGATGATGTTTGCCACAGCGCTCATGACGATCATAACGTGGCTGACAGCGTGGTGGAACGGGATGTCGACGGGATCCTTCACCGTGCTCGTGAACATCAATGCCGTCGGGGAGATGTTCGCTGAATTCTGGCTCATTTGGATCGTGCTCGGATTCTCCCTCTGGGGCATCTACTGGTACATGCACGAGGCGATGCTGGAGAAGGATGAGGTGGAGTAGCCTCCCGTTTCCTGACAAAACCTTTATAGACTGGACTACCGTATTCGGCGTACCAGGTCGATATCATGATGTTCGTTGTTAGGCTCCATCCGAGATGCGAGATAGAGAGTGTGTGGAACTGGGTCGACAAGGCGTTCAGCGGCAAGAAGTCAGGTGACGTCGTTCCCCTGTACGTGTCGCAGAGAGAGGACCAGCATTACGTGGACACAATCCTGGAGGCGAAGGACGTAGAGGTCCTTGCGGAATTCCTCATCAAGCATATCCCGAAGTGCAGAGAGATAGACGACACGAGGACCGTCACGATCATGAAGCCCGCCTTCTATCCCGTTCCCGCGAGAGCGGGCAAGGACGTGAAGAGGTTCGCGATCTCCATCTCGGTCGACCCGCGCAACTACCGAACGGTCTATGACAGACTGCTCAAGATGAAGGTTCCGGAGGGCGTCTACCTGAACTACGTCGCATACGAGTTCGGCGACGACGACATCGTCATCTCCTCCCTCGCGAAGGACTGGACGACCATACGGAAGTTCGTGCGGGAGAAGATACGGAACCTGCCCGGGGTCACTTCTGCGAACCCTCACCTGATATGTCGGTCCAAGCGCTTGGCCTCGAAGCCCGTGTGGACAAAGCACCAGAAGAAGTATTCGGTCGAGAAGATGACCGGTGTCGCTACCGAGGACAAGTGGGAGTACGACTGGACGTTCATCGACGAATGCGTCGTCTCGGGAGCGCTTCCGGACGAGGTCTAGTCCTCGATCCCGTGGGCGAGCTTGGCGGCCCTGACCGTGTTCTTCAT
>JAGMAI010000146.1 GCA_023130895.1 Thermoplasmata archaeon | reverse complement strand
CTGACACGAATCTGGACAACAAGTTTTGGCTGTTCAAGGCAGAGTCTGGTGTTGGGCCACAGCCCATAGTCTATGGTGGTGGCCCGATGGGTCCGGACTCCATTCCCTCTTCAATCGAAGCGTTCGAGCTCGTTGACTACGTGGGCAAGTTCTACGTCTGGGAGTGCAGATGGAACACCTCGAGCGCGGGTCACGGCTTCAGCGACGGGCTGCTGGATTACGGCCACTACTCCCTAAGGATAAAACTGAGATCCAGCTACTATCCTCCACCCGACAATCTCTTCGAGGTCATGGACTTCATCACGGTCACAGATGAGGACGGCAATTTCCCGGACTATCCTCAGATTCTGACCTTCCTCGACGCTGATCATGAGCAGCCCTCAGACACCTTCAACTTCACTGACACGATGTACGTGAAGGTGGTTGTCCAGGATACGGATGGCACGTTCGAGTTCGGGAATGTGAAAATCCAGGATTTCGGGGCTGGCATCCAAGTCTGGGCGAAACCAGGGAACGGCCCCGTGAGTGATGCTGTCATTAACAACTCCGTCAGCTACAAATTCAGCGTAGACCTGACAAGACCGAACTTCGATCCTTGGCTGTTTGGGGAAAACGCTTACACTCTGAGAGTGCTCTATCTCAAGGATATCAACGAGGAGTACAAGGTGCCGCTCAGCCGCCTCGTCACTATTAACGGACCCAGGTGGTATCTGGACGTAGCCACGGCAATGGAGTATTGGAAGCATCAGGTTCATGGCACACAAGTTTACTCGATACTCTTCGAAAACCTGGTCTTCAAATGGGAAGAGTACTGGATTGAGTCTTTCGAGTCGGGACCAGGTTACAAGTCTCCTCCGTGGGGAGCTGGTGCTTTCCTATCGATAGTCTTTGGCGACTGGGATGATGATACTGATCTCGATGTCGTCGAGGGAATCGAATCAGGCAAGCTGTTTGCATACCGAAACCAGGGCGGACATGGGCACTACTGGCAGAAAAGAGAAGTCGACGATCTGGCCAAGCCAGTCACGGCCGTCGATGTGGGATACGTCGACCAGGATGATCTGCTGGAAATAGTTGCGGGAACTAAATCCGGAGATCTGTGGTGGTACCTGAATGACAATGCATGGACACCTACTTTCATTGACAACACCGGCTCCGAAATAAAGGCAGTCAGAATGGCTGACATGGATGATGACGGTGACGATGACCTCGTTGTGGCGACTGGAGATGACATATGGATATACGAGAACAGTGATGGCATGTTTGGCACCGTTACGACAACGGACTACTTCACGGATCAGGATGTGCCTGGGAACGGAACTGTCTCCGGAACCCATGTAGACACTCAGATGTCCGATAATACATATGAATCCATCGAGGAGGTCACTGGGACCGCATATGACGTTTCGACAAAGACCGCGGAGGGCGAGGAAGCGGCCGAAAATTCCACCGTGGTAGGTGACTACCAGCGCACACAAGCCAATGACGGATCGTATGAAACGCTTACTGAGGTAACGTGCAGGATTCAAGGCCAAAACAGATACTACTGTCTGAGAGATGAGTGGGATAACACCACCAGTGGCCATAGGTACGACCTTAGCAGTGTGTCGAATGGAGACACCATAGATCTATACATCACGAGTTACATAAGTACCGGAACCGAGCCGTTTGAGGTTGGGTGGTCAACAGTTCCCAATGGGACAACGGCATGGCCTTGGACGATATCCAGGACGGCAAAGGGAACAGACCAGTTCGATTTGAAGGCAGAAGGATTCAATGGCGGAGACCTCTACATCTGGATAAGGGACAGCGACATCAGCAAGAATGACCAGGACACGGACGGAGTTCACACGACGATTTCCATTGACTACCTTGTCGTTGAAACCACATCGACAAATGGAACGACGAGCACGCTTGACCATGTCTGGAGGATTGAATCGATTCCAGCTGGCGGCGATGCTCACAAGTTCTTCATCGAGGCATACCATACTATCAACGCCGAACAGGACGACTTCATGTTCCAGTATTCGGACAGTTCTAGTGGGCCGTGGATGGACATCGTGACCGTCACTGCCACCTCTGACCCCAACACCTACACGGGTGGAGGCCTTCCCGGCACAATCAGTGGCAACATCTACATCCGTGTCGTTGACACGGACAGCACGAATGGCAACCTCGGAAACGACACCGTCTATGTCGACCACATGTACGTTAGAAGATATGTAGTCACCATTGCCCCATATACGCTGGATTTGGCTAGCATCGTTAATGATATTGCAGTCGGTGATGTCGATGGCGACGGTGACTATGATGTGGCCGCGGCCACTGCAAGCGGGAATGTCTATGTGAGATACAATGATGGTGCCGGTGGACTTGGATCTGGAGATACACTTGCCGCCACAGGCTCGGTTCTTTGCGTGGACATGGCGTACTTAGACGGCGATGATGATCTTGATGTCGTCGTGGGTACGGATGATGACAAGGTCTACTGGTTCGAAAACGATCTCCCTCAGACGACATGGACCAGGGCTACGGTTGCAAGCGTGGATGGTGATGTTACCACCCTGAGAGCAGGTGATGTCGACGGGGACTATTGGGACGACATTGTGATAGGAACATCCACCGGAAAGATTATCTGGTACAAGAATGAGCATCCGGGCTGGACAAGTGGAATCGTTGACAGTCGCGAGACTACTATCTACGATTTCGACATCGGAGACGTTGACCGAGGAGTGACGATCGAGCTAGAGAGGGAGGAGTAGCTCTAGGTGCTTGAGGACGCCATCCGCCCTTTCCACCTCAATCAGGGAAAGGACCCTTGACCATTTGCCCGCCATCTTCGACAGTCTCAGAGCGATATATCTCTCCCTTTCCTGTTCAAGCCGCTCAAAACCTCTATGCCTGTTGACGTACGAGTCGAACTCCAGTACGAAGTCCCCCGGTGACTGGGCCTTGAACTCCTTCCCAAGGAGTGCGCGAGAGTCCCTGGTCTGCTTCATCACGTCGACGACCGAGACAAAATTGCAGTAGGCCTCGGTGTACAGGTGTTCATTCATGTCCACAGCCATGCACGGGACCCGCAGGCGTCTCGCAACCGCGATACACTCGGAGTAGCAGGGCGGGGGCTTCCTCACGTCTCCGAACTTCTGCAATCCCTTCATGTAGGCCTCCTCGTGAGCGCTTGACGGCTCTGCCTCTTGATTGCCCAGGGTGCCCAGCGTCCTGAGCTCCTCCTTTGAGACGCAGATGCCCAGTGCATCCGGTTTGGTCTCTTCAATCGCCCGCTCGACCTCCTCCGCCTCGCTGACGAGGCCCCTGATCACGGGTAACACGAAAATCCTGGAGCCGCCCCTCCCAACGGAATCCATCGAATCACTTCTTCCTTTCCGAGATCAAGTCCAGCATCCCTTCTCTGTCCTTGACCTTCTTGAGCTCCTCCTCGCGGATGATCGGCGTCCCTTCTATGTTCCGCTTCACAGTGAGCTGCCTGACGAAGATGACAGAGTCCTTCTCGACAACGCTGGAGATGTTCGCTACGATCTTCGCCTTGGTCGAGAGGTCCGATTGTCTCCTTTCCAGACCCGTGAGCAGGATCACCTTCCTGTCCCTGGTCACGGCATCGAATGGGCACCTGATGGTCGGCACGATGCTGTATCCCAGCATGGACAGATGACCGAAGATGTCCCTCTCGAACCGGTCGAGCTGATTCCATGACATCATAATCTCATCGGCATCCGGTTTCAGGTGGAACGGGTCCACGGCCTGGACTATAGGCTCCCCCAGGAACTCCTCGAGCCTCAAGGCGACATCTACGGTGGCGCCCATCCCGTCCTCGTACATCTGGATCGTCCGCCTGGACACGCCTGCAATCTCCGCTAGTGTGCCCAAGGAGATGCTCTCCTTCTCCCTTGCACGGCGTATGATCGTCCCGTCGAGCTTCACGTACAGGCCGCCCGGTGCGGAGAACATGAACGGTGGCACGCCCTCGACGAAGATGTCCGTGAAGGTTCCAAGAGAAAGGATCGGGATCCCGAACCGGGAGTAGATCGCCCCGTCCTCCAGTTTTCCAGCCCCGCTCTTCCCCGCCAGTATGAGAGGCGTCCCCTCAAGGCAAGACGCGATCATCTTCAGCTCCTGCGAGCGCTTCCTGCCCAGCGAATCGACGTTCAGAAGCACTTTCGTGACCAGCAGCGTGTCGTCCCGCCTGGCGACGAAATCGAAACTAATCCTCCTTGTGTCCAGCCTCTGCGACAGATAGAATCCGGTCTTCGCTAGGATTTCCCGAGATGCATCGATCATCTGCTGGCGGTTCACAATTTCAATACGTGGACTCTTCTATATAAAGATAATCAGCTGCCTGGGGTCGATCTTCTTCTCTTTGGATCCTGCCAGTTCACACGACATCGGCCGTGGCGTTCCGGGAAGGTTTATAGAGGACTGACACTATCGAGACCAGGATGAGCGCCGTTCTCAAGGATGGGGAGATAGAGATCCTTGACGAGTCGGAGGCCAGCCAGATATATAGCAAAGGTTATTTCGGCAAGCCCCAGTCCGGAGGTTCCCTAAGGCTCGAGCTGATCGAGGGGCTCTACCTGGTAGAGAGTGGAAGGCTAGAGGTGGAGATGGACGGGAAGATCGTGAGCGCCAACACCCTCATCCGCCTCGGTCACAAGAGGGAGGGGAATTTCGAGATCAGATACCTTGTTTACAGAGATATGAGGAAGAGAGGATATGTCGTCAAGTCAGGCGTTGGCCCTCTGGATTTCCGCGTCTATCCGAGAGGAGGAGGACCTCCGACTGCGGCCTCGAAATACTGGGTCATTGCGCTCTCCGAGAGGGCGGTATTTGACCTTAAGGGGCTGATCGGACTGCTGGACAGGGCCGTGGCGGCCCGGAAATCGCTGCTCGCGGCGGTAGTGGACGAGGAGGGCGACCTGACATACTACAAGGTCTCCCAAGTCAGCCCGAAGGGGCGAGGAATGAGAAGGAAAGCGAAACACCCCGCTGAAGCGATCCTCTTCGGCGACAGGGTGATGATACTGGATCCCGAGGATGCCAGGAGAATCCACGAGAGCGAGTTCTTTGGACGACTGATCGGAAGCAGGCTCCAACTCTCGCTCATCGAGACAGCGTTCCTGTTGAAGAGGGGCGACATCGGGGTCGTGAACGGCAGAACGGGGAGAAGGATCTCCGAGACCACGTTCCTCAAGGAAGCTGTGAATGTGCAGGCGGATTTCCGAATGAGGCTCAGGGTATACGAGGACCTGAAGGGGAGGGGGATCGTCGTCAAAACGGGGTTCAAGTACGGCTCGCACTTCCGTGCATACAAGGGGAATCCGGCCACCGGCCACGCGAAGTACTTGGTCCATTCGTTCCCGGCAAGCTACAAGGGCATGTGGCCAGAGGTGAGCAGAGCCGTTAGGTTGGCTCACGGGGTCAAAAAGGACATCCTGTTCGGTCGGGTCGGAAGGGAAATCGACTACATCCGACTGTACAGGATCAGACCCTAGAGCTCGATCTCGATACCCAGCTTGTCGGTCAGCTCCTTGTATCTGTTCCTGATGGTGACTTCTGTCACGCCCGCGACGTCCGCGACCTCTCTCTGCGTCCTTCTCTCGTTGGCCAGTATCGATGATATGTAGATGGCCGCCGCCGCGACCCCTGTGGGTCCCCGGCCGGACGTAAGCTCTCTGTCCGATGCGTCCTTCAGGATCTCGATCGCCTTCGACTGGACCTCGCCGCTCAGTCTCAACTCGCTGCAGAACCTCGAGACGTAGTCCTGAGGCTTGGTCGGCAGGAGCTTCAGCTTGAGCTGACGCGTCATGAAGCGGTATGTCCTTCCGATCTCCTTCCTTCCCACTCTCGATGACCCGGCAATCTCGTCGAGCGTCCTAGGGACGTTGCACTGCCGGCACGCCGCGTACAGAGAGGCCGCCACCACGCCCTCAATGCTCCTCCCGCGAATCAGGTTCTTATGCACAGCCTTCCTGTATATCATCGCGGCGGTCTCCCGCACGTTTCTGGGGAGTCCCATCCCGCTTGCCATGCGGTCGAGCTCGCTCAGGGCGAACGCGAGGTTCCTCTCCGTGGCGTTTGAGACCCGTATCCTCCTCTGCCACTTCCTCAGCCTGTACAGCTGAGCTCTGTTCCTGGTTGGTATGCTCTTGCCATACGAGTCCTTGTTCTTCCACCCGATGGTGGTTGAGAGTCCCTTGTCGTGCATCGTGTACGTCATGGGAGCGCCTGTCCGGGCGCGTTTCTCGCCTTGTTCGACGTCAAATGCCCGCCACTCAGGTCCTTGGTCTATCATCTGATCGTCAAGAACAAGGCCGCATTCCTCACAGACGAGCTCTCCCTTCTTGTAGTCCCTTGTGATATGAGAGCTCCCACACTCTGGACACCTTGTGTCTTCAACCGTTGTCTCGACTTTCTTCTTTTTCTTTGGCATGTCACGCCCCCATTATTCTAGGTGCAGTTCCTTACCAATCACTCCCAACAGTCTCCGTTTTCCCGATGTTGGTTTCACGGTAACGTAGGGGCGGGAGACTGGGCCGAACACTCTTTCGACCCGACCGATCTGCTGTCCATCACCGGTGAATACCTTATCTCCCAGGCTCGGAGCGGCTTCGGCACGTGTTACCAGCGTTCCTCGATATGAGACGTCCACGACAATTCCCAAACGTTTCATCTACTCTCCAACGTGAGAAACCTGACTGGTCTCGTTGCAATACCCAGTACTGTATTTAAGGCTTTCGCAAATCTTTATTGGTAGAAGACGGACTGCGGACCTGTAAGCTCTCTCGGCCCAAGACAATCCTTTTAATATGGTTTGATGATTGAGCGGGCGATGGTCGAAAGACTGGTTCAGCACAAGCACTGCAGGCAATGCGGGCGGGTGACTCCCGCGAAGGACATCTTCTGTTCGGAGGACTGCGAGAGCGATCACAAGAGGATGTTGAGGAAGAAGAAGAACCAGCTCCTCTTGCTGTATGTGAGCAGCATCGTTGTGCTCATACTCATTCTCCTCCTGAGCTGGGGGGTTCCCCTCTGAAGGTCTGCCTGGGCGGGACCTTCGACAGGATCCACAAGGGACACAAGGCTCTGCTCGCGAAGGCGTTCGAGATTGGCGACGAGGTTGTCATAGGCCTCACCTCGGACGAGATGGCGCGGTCTGAGAAGAGCTCCTCGGTGTCCCCGTACGATGCAAGAAAGGCAGCGCTCAACAACCACCTCGCGGCCAGCGGACACTCCAACTTCGAAATCGTGAGCATCGATGACAGGTTCGGACCGGCGAAGACAGAGCCGATCGACGCGATAGTGGTCTCGAAGGAGACGAAGGTGACCGCGGAGGAGCTCAATGCGGAGAGGATGAAATCTGGACTCAGCCCCTTGAGGATCGTCGAGATAGGCATGGTCCTTGCCGACGACTGCGCTCCCGTGTCCTCGAGCAGGATAAGGCTCGGAGAGATGGACGAGGGCGGCAAGATGGTTCGGCCGCTAATCGTCAACGTCGGGTCGAAGAACAGGACGAAGATATGGGCGGTCAGGGATGTCTTCCTGAAGCTCTTCGGCAAGGTGGAGGTTCATGGTGTTCCCGTGTCCTCTGATGTACCCAAGCAGCCCGTTGACGAGGAGGCCGTTCAGGGCGCCGTGAACCGCGCCCAGGCAAGCCTCGGGGATGCGGATTTCGGCGTCGGGATAGAATCGGGAGTCGTCTGGAACGAGGAGGCGGGTTCGCATCTCTGCGTTCAGTTCTGCGCGGTCGTGGACAAGCTTGGAGAGGTCACATTGGGGCACAGTGCGGGATTCACGCTGCCTGCCAAGGTTGCGGAGAAGATTCGAGCGGGAAGCGATCTCACGGAGGCTTTGGCGGATATCGATGGTGCCCCAACGGAGGAGGGCAAGGGTGCTGTTGGATTCCTTTCCGGCGATCTGATCTCCCGCTCAAATCTCTGTGAGTCCGCTGTTCTGATGGCGATGGTTCCGCGAATCCGCCGAGACCTCTATTTCCCGCTCTGAATAAACCTTTATATGTTCTCGGCGTTTCCCGAGCGGGGGTTGTATTGAGCGTCAAAGTGGCGATCAATGGCTATGGGACGATAGGTAAGAGGATAGCCGACGCGGTAGCTTCGCAGGATGATATGGAAGTGATCGGTGTAACGAAGACCAGACCGACCTACGAGGCGAAGATGGCGATCTTGCGGGGATACCCGTTCTACGCAGCATCCGAGGAATCTGTAGGACGGTTCAAGGACAAGGGCATCGAGGTCCAGGGAACCCTTGATGACCTGCTCGAGCAGGCCGACATAGTCGTGGACGGGACCCCCAAGAAGATGGGATACAAGGAGACCTATGAGAAGGCGGGCGTGAAGGCCATATGGCAGGGAGGCGAGAAGCACGAGTTGACCGGGCTCTCGTTCAACGCCCAGGCGAACTACGACGAGGCGCTCGGCGCCGACTACGTCAGAGTCGTGTCGTGCAACACGACCGGACTCATAAGAACGCTATACCCCCTTCACAAGGAGTTCGGAGTGAAGTTTGTCATGGCCGTGATGATCAGGCGGGGAGCAGATCCCTGGGATACGAAGAGGGGGCCCATAAATGCGGTGGAGCCCGTGCTCAAGGTTCCGTCACACCACGGTCCCGATGTGCAGACGGTCATGCCCTACCTGAACATCCAGACGACCGCGGTGAAGGTCCCGACGACCATAATGCATCTCCATTCCCTCATGGTCAGGCTTAAGCGGGAGGTCAGCACAGATGATGTCCTCAATGTGTGGGAGGACTCCCCGAGGATCCTCTTCGTTGAGGGGGAGGAGGGAATCAAATCCACGGCCCAGATCATGGAGATGGCCAAGGACATGTGCAGGAACAGGACGGACCTGTACGAGATAGCCGTGTGGCGGGACGGCACTCATGTCGTGGGCGATTCGCTCTACTACTACCAGGCCATTCATCAGGAGTCCGATGTCGTGCCCGAGAACGTGGACGCGATCAGGGCCATGATGGAGATCGAGAAGGACAACATGAAGAGCATGAAGAAGACGGACCTCGCATTGGGCATAGAGTGCTGATCACTCCAGACGCTTGACCGCCCGAGAGAGAACGCCCATGAGGGCGTGGTATTCCCATTTCGAAGGCACCGCCCTGCCCATCATTCTTCTGAACATCACCGACGTCCTCTTCTTCTTGTGCTCTGGATAGTTGATGGCATCCAGCAGCTGTCCGAAACGGTCATGCAACAACTCCTTCTCCTTGCCGGAGGCTTCCGTAGTCCCTTTTTTCGATGCCTTCGACCGGTAGATCTCGTACAGGATCACAGTAGCCGCGTGTGAGATGTTCAGGACTGGGTATTCCTCGTTCGCGGGTATCTTGACAAGAACGTCGCACTTCGCGATCTCGTCCTTCAGAAGCCCGTAGTCTTCTCTTCCGAAGAGGAGGGCAACGGCACCATCGAGGTCGGCGATCTTCTCGACTGATTCCCTCGGGTCCGCAGAAATCCTGGCGAACTTCCTCTCGCTCTCGGTGTCGACGGATGATGATCCAATGACGAAGTCCGCTGAGGACAGTGCTTCCTCCAAGGTGTCGACGGTTCTTGCGGAGTAGAGCACGTCCTTCCCCCACTTCGCCCGCTTGACTGCTTCCTCTCCGATTTCACAGGGATTGACAAGAACGAGTTTCTCCATCCCGAAGTTCTTCATCGCGCGGGCCACGGCTCCGATGTTACCCGGGATCTTCGGCTCTACGAGAACCACCTCAAAATCCGGCATGACTATCGGTATATACTAACCGACTAATATTGTTGTGATGCGAGTGGCCATCAAGTTCGCCTACGATGGAACGTACTTCCACGGATACCAGAGACAGCCAGACGTAAGGACCGTGGAGGGCGAGATCATCGAATCCCTTCGTAGAGCGAGAATCGTCGACGATGTGATTGGGGCCAGGTTCAGGAGCGGTAGCCGAACCGACAAGGGTGTAAGCGCCATCGGGAACGTCCTAGCCTTTGACACAGATTTCAGTCTGGATGAGATAGTCCCCGCCCATAATGCCTACTCTAGGAATGTCTGGTTTCATTCAATTGCTGAAGCAGAGGATGATTTCAATCCGAGGACTGCCGCCGGTAGATGGTACCGATATCACCTGAGACGAAGGAAGAACATCGATGCCCTGAGCGAAGCTACCCGCGTATTCGTGGGGGAGCACGACTTCAGGTCATTCTCAAGAGACAAAGGCGATACACATAGAACAATAGATTCTGTTGCAGTTCAACAAGAAGGGGATTTCAGTGTCATCGACATAAAGGGCCGTGGTTTTCTATGGCAGATGGTGAGGAAGATGGTCAGCGCTATGGAACAGGTTGAGCACGGCAATTTGAGCTTGGAAGAGATCGAGAGAGCTCTCCAAGGAGAGGAACTAGCTCTGAACCCCGCACCGCCAGAGCCCCTATTCCTTATGGATGTCTCCCACGACGTGGAGTTCCGAATGAATCCAACGGTTCTTCGGGGGGCCTTGCAGGACTTGGGGACCAAACTCGACACAGTCATTCTGAAGACGGCATTGTTCGAGAATGTAATGAGAGAGATGCAGTAAGAGACATGGAGTCGGGCCCGCGTGGATGATTCCCAAGACGCCATGGTCAAAATCGGCAAATATTTATAGACCGAGACTATTCGCAGAATATCAATGGGATGGTATCTTTCTCGGTTTCGAGGAGGATTGAAAAGAGGAGGACAAGCAATGTTGAATATTGGTAAGAAATGGATAGGTGTGTTTCTCGTTGGTGCCTTGTTGACGTCATTCCTTGCCGCACTGGTGACGGCCCCGGTGACGGCAGATGATAGTCCAGATGTAATGGACCTCGAGACGCCTGAAGAGAATCTCGCCGGAGATGTTCAGGCGTTCGAATACGAACAAGGCGGTGAGCAAAAATCCGTTATCGCTTGGGAGCAACTCGTTGAGAAGATTGACCCAACACTCAGAGACGTTATGTCTTCGAGTCCAGATGAGATGGTCAATGTCATTGTTCCCACAACGGATGTGGCTTCCCTGGCAAAGGTCGTACAGAAGTATGACTACAAGGGTCTACTCGGAACCAAGGCGAAGCCGAGTGAGAATATCGTTCCCATAACACTTGAAGTGCCAGCTAATTCCCTTTTGGAGATAGCTTCACTCGATGGTGTGATGGCGGTATACCTACATGATATCCCAACTGTGGATATGGTGTCCAAGTCCGAGTGGGCTGCACACGAACTGCCAGAGGAGGAGGAAACCCCTTGGACCGTGGAAGCTGCCAAGGGTTTCTTCGATGAGGAGATCGGAGGAATCGTGACGCCCATCGTACACGGAGAGGAGGTTCCACCTGAGACGAAGGACTTCGGCGGTGGCGTCGTGTTCAATGAGGCTCCTAAAGCTTGGGCGGATGGGTACACGGGCTCTGGCGTTATGGTCGCCCTGCATGACACAGGCGTGGATTTCGCGCATCCGGATCTACAGGGAACTCAGGCAATATTCAATGTGTCCTGGATTGATCCCGCCGTTCTCGCTCAGAAGCCTTATCTTGCTGCATATGACGGCTGGCCCATCGCCTTTGATGCCTTGTCCATGGAGGACTTCTTAGCTAGCGGTGGCGACCTCACGGACCCAGGGCTGGTTGGATATGTCGATACCAGCACAGTCTCGGCCATGATTTCGTTGCCAGGCGGCGACTTCGTGGACTACACCAGGGATTCCCCTGTGCCCTCTTATCTGGAATACGTTGATCAGCCGATATTTGACGATGGCCTGGGATTTGACTTCCCCGATATTTTCGTCCTCCAAGACACATATCAGCTCAACTTCAGTGTTCCCGTTGGGGTCGTTTTGATGATGATTGAAGTGGATTGGCCGGCCGACCCAGACGATGACCTTGACGCTGCGCTTTTCTATGATTCAAACGGAGACCATATCCCCACACTTGATGAGCTGGTGAGCTATGCGGAGAGCAGTACTGGTAACCACCCTGAGCAGGTGGCGGATGTGAGAATGCCGGGCACAGCGAACGACTACATGCTCAGAATATTGGGATACACCACAAACAATCCCACTCTTGCCGTGGTAAACATAACGTTTGTAAGTCTGGTCGAGATAACTGCCTCTTACAATGTTACTGGAATAACAAGCATGAGTGATCAATACCATCTTGGATTACTACAGGATCCTTCGTTGACGAGTGCCTATTTTGTCCCCCCGGCAGTCCTCCTCGTGGACTCGACAACTCCGGGATTCTATGACACATACTATGCTGACCTCGACTTCGACTTCGAGTTCAACGACGAAAAGGCCGCAGTGAAGGGAGATGAGATCTCCTTTGTAGACGTCGACGGAGATGGATATGCAGACATTTCAGGTGGAATGGTCTACTACATCAGCAATGCCGCATCCGTGACTGACGAAGCGGTGATAACCGCTACAGGTGGGGAAACCTATGCGACACTGGCCCAGGGCAACATCAGCGTCCCCGAGAGAATCACGGTGATGCTCGGCGGGACCCCCTGGAGAACGACCATGGTGACTAGCGAAGCCATGCTCGGCCAGCTCGATGACACAGTCGTCGGGCTGCAGAGTGGCAACATCGTCGAGGGTTCGATCGTTCTTGACGGCGCAGATGTCGTGGCGGACAATGAGACCTCGTTTACTTCCCAGACCGGAAGCGAAGCTGGCTTCTCGTTGGCACACGGCGGGGTCGATACGGCCTCAGTTCAGATTTATCGCCTCAGAACGAGCGAGGATTGGTACGCAGAGACATGGGTCCTGCTGGCCAGTGGACCGGACTACACGGTTGCCCCAGATGGTACCGTGACCTTCGATGTTGCACTTGTCAGTGGCTCCGACCCATTCAAGAAGAACCTCCCTGATGACGAGTTCCATGCCTTCTACAGCTATTCCGAGATCATGACAATGGACGAGGACTATACTGCGGACTACGAAACTGGAAACATCACATTCACGTATCCATGGGGAACCTCGACGGCAATCACCGCAGATTACGAGTACTACAATTGGATCCTCGATTACGCGGAGGGAAACCTCACATTCACGAACCCTCTGGGTGCTGGGGATGTGATCACAGCTGACTACCAATATGGCGTAACCCCGATACCTTACTCTGATGTCTACTCGGAGAGGAAAGGCATCGATAACTACTATCCAGGATCGGGAGATATGGTTGCGCTCATGGTCGGATACAGCGGCGATCATGGAACGATGACCGCCGGTGAGATAGTGAGCGCAGGGAACATAATGTATGGGCGCACAACAGGTGTAGCTCCTGACACGAAAATCATTCCGGTTCTAACAGGAGCTGGCACGGCCATTCTGGACGTATTCGACAGCTGGTATTTCGCAGTCGAGGGTTACGATGGCCTCCCGAATAGCGGTGACGACGCGCAGATCTCGAGCAACAGCTGGGGAACGAGTGGCGTGTCGGGATTCCACTTCTACGACAGGTTCAGTGATTGGCTGTCAACCGACTACTCTCAGGGATCTACCATATTCACTGTTTCGAGCGGAAACAGCGGTCCCGGCTACGGGAGTGTTGGTCCACCAAACGCACCCTCGCTGATGATGGTGAGCGGAGCCCAGCAGTTCTTCTATAGAGTGATGCCGGAGTATCTGGAACTCTCATACGATGGTGGCCCGAACCCAGGAGGAATGGAAACCTGGTACGGTGGGTCAATAGGCCCAACAATGAGTGGTAGCTTCGGTGTCGATATCATGGCTGAGGCCTCTTTCGTCTACGCGTGCATCCCAATAAACAACATTGGCCCTGATTTCAACGGATTCACTGCAACCGACATAGTCTCTGGGACAAGCTTTGCTGCTCCGACGACTTCGGGGATCTTGGCTCTGGCATACGATGCCTACAAGCAGGCAAACGGGGTCTTCCCGGATGTCTACACAGTGAAGGCCATTGCGATGAGCGGTGCAACTGACATAGATAACGACCCATTCGTCCAGGGGGCGGGATATGTCAACGCCTGGAACACGGCTCGCATTGCTGGAGGCACCGGAGGAGCTTATGCAACACCGTACAACTGGATTCCAGGAGACTGGAGAGGAACTGAATATGACGCTTTCCCGAAGCTTCTCGAAGCAGGAGAGAGCGATGCCGAGACCTTCACCCTCACTAATCCAAGCGCAGCACCGCTGACCTACGATGTCTCGACCGATGTCCTTGAGAAGGTTGGCGAGGCAGAGTACTCCTATAATCCCTCAGACTTGATTCAGCCCCTCGCGTCTTCGGATGGCGTGGGAAGCTTGTTCTACATACTGAATGGGACAGGCATCTATGATATGTACGACCATTCCCTCGTCCAGGCGATCGATCCCAACCTCTGGAACAACGCAGACTTACTGAGGATTACATCGGCGATGTCTTCATCAGATAACTACGGCTCACAGTATCTTGAGATCCACAGGTTTACCGATGGGATAGCCAACGATCAATGGAGAGGTCATTCAGGAGCCGTTCGAGCGGTTGATATCAGCCCAGATGGAACTATGATGGCCTCAATTGGCGAGGACGGGAAACTCTTCGTCACGGATACTGCCACAAGCCAGATAACCTGGGAGTTCACCTACGGAGCTGGCGTAGTAACCTCAGGTTCCCACAACACCTTTGACGTCAAGTTCACTCCCGACTCGGCATGGGTCCTGGCAACGTTCGGCAACACCACGATCAGCGTTTGGGACGTGTCCACAGGATCTCTCCTTTTCGATCTCGCGAGTGGAGCCTTTCCAGACCTGAATATCTTCAGCCTAGATGTCAGTCCGAATGGAACTTGGGTGGTAGGCGGAACTGATATCGATCCTGTACCCGGGATAGCATACGTATACGTGTGGGACCTAACGAACCCGCCAAACCCAATTGGCATGTATATGGGAATGACAGAAGGTCCAGCAAACGATGTCGCGTTCTCTCCCAACGGCACATGGGTGGCCGCCTCCGACTATTGGTGGTGGACCATAAACGTCTTTGATGTCACCACACTTACACCCATCGTGGAATTCGACACGGACCCGCTACTCTTCCTCGGATACCCGATGGCTCTTGAGTTCAGTCCCGATGGAACCAAGATAGCCTACACGTGGAAATACGGTTTCTATCTGAGAGCGCTTGGGTTCCCAGGAGGGCTGCCGGGAGTTGGATTCCCGGATGTTGGGATTTACGATGTGACTATCGGAGACTATGTTGGCTGGATGGCGGGACACAACGATGCTGTAATGGACCTATCATGGAGTCCAGATGGGACCAAGCTTGCCACCTCCTCGGGATTCAGGCCAGACATCGCGGGGGGCGATAACACGGTCAGGATCTGGGATGCAACGCAGGACAATACTCTTCTCGAAACGGTAGTGAAGTACTTCGACTTCGTGTACCAGGTGGACTTTGCCCCTGACGGCATCAGCTTCGCTTCCGCCTCGGCAGATGGCGCAGCTCTTATCGTCGACACTACCGACACACCCGTTCTTGAATACACAGTGACGACTGCCCTCGTCGACACGTTCTCTCGAGGCCTATGGTTCGAGAGAAATCGTTTGGTCACATCCTTCTTTTACAACGTTGAGCTGGTTCGCCTGCATGATCCAGCAACCAGAAACCCGGATGGCATCATCATCTGGGCTAGATCTATTGGTGCGGCACCAGACACCACGAGAAGGATAGCAATTGAGTACTATCAGAAGGCTCCTTGGACATGGTTGAATGTGGCTCCTTCTACGGTAAATGCTCCCGCCGGGGGAACGGTAACCTTTGACGCCACGATGACCGTTCCGGGAACGGCCGGAGTTGGGCTGTACGAAGGCTACATCCGTGCTTCTGAAGCAACATACGGAGACGTCCTGATTCCTGTGATGGTGAACGTCCCCGCAACGAGTGCAGTATTCTCCTTCGGCGGAGACACTTCGAGCTTCAACTTGTATGACAACAACAAGCTCCTTCAGGATATCGACACCAGATACTATTACATGGACGTGCCGGATACCTTTGTGCTCAGCGAGGGCATGAAACTGATGGTGGACGTTGATATCTCACAGAGCTTCTCGGAGCATGACGCGAGACACTTCGATTTGGGAGAGCTCAGCGTTCCGGGTAACTTCCCCGGTGATGCGCCTCAGTTCCCAGAGAGTAGATACGGACCTTACGTACTGGAGGAAACGGATGTTGGTGCCCCAGGCGTGTTCGGAAAGAATCCTGACTGGACAGGAGCTGGGCAAGGATTCATAAAGGGTTTCAGCGCGGAAGCTGGACTCAATATGATTGCGATATACCCATCCAATCAGCGTGCCCAGGACTCCATGTTCTACGAGGACATCTCTGGCGAGACTGGCATTATGAGCTTCACTCCGTACCCACTGGACTTCTACACAAACCAGCTGCAAGGGTCGACGCCATTGACACTGACGACAAACATTCCTTGGTTGCCAAACCCCGATCCGTTCGAGGAAAGCTATGGGAAATCTGTGGCGATCACGGTTGCTGGATCAGAGGTATTCGAGTTCACTGACATTCCGATCGCGGATGATGGAGAACAGACGGGTGATGAGAGTTTCATAGAATACCTTGCAAGGACACAGAACACCATGCTTTGGGATGTTGATCCTTCGATCATATCAATCGAGTTCCATTTGATGGGGCACACGGATTGTTGCCCAGATATGGACCTCGGACTATTCCTCGACGCAAACAACGATGGTCTGATCCAAGTTGACGAGTTTGTTACGTATGACGCCGATGCTGATGCAGACGAGACCGTGTCCTTGCTCCTTCCGACACCAGGAACATATATCATCGCGATGGCTGGCTTCGATGTCTGGCCTTCTGGTTCACTGGCGGATCTGACCATTTCAGAGCTCGCGGCAGGACCCTCGCCCTTTGAGGTCACAGGTGTTCCGAACACCATTCCTGGAGATTCTGGTCAGGTTGTGAATCTCGAATGGAACCTTCCAGAGGAAACTCCTGAGGGACCCGTCAAGGCGGCCTTCTTCGTCTCACCAGGGAATGCACCACTTGCGATGGTTCTTCTGGTTCCGGTCACTCTGACCGTGGACATGACTCCTCCCGAGGTTCTGCAAACGCTTCCAGCGGACGGTGCAGTAACGTCAGATAGCACGCCCGCGATACTGGCAGGATTCTCTGACGACAACGGGGCGATGGACTCGACGACGATAAGCCTGTGGTTGGATGGCGT
>JAGMAI010000145.1 GCA_023130895.1 Thermoplasmata archaeon | reverse complement strand
TTGTACGGACGATTGTACCAGCTTCGGAGCCTCTTTGTCTGCTCCAGCGTGCAGACCATATGCGTGCCTCCCCAGCTCTTCACGATTCCGAGCTTGCCCTTGTCGATCATCTCGGAGAACCTCCTCACCGAGTCGTTGGCGGGGAGCTGCACGCACTGGTCGTTGTAGAGAAGGTACCTTGGTCCGTCGTGCGGGCAGGATATGGTCTGCGCATGGAAGCGCCTGTTGAGCGGATCCGCATACTCCTTCTTGCACGTCGGACAGAGCTCGAAAAGGGACATCGATGTGTTCTTCCTGTCGTACGGGAAGTCCCTTATCACTGAGAACCGCGCACCGCAGTTCGTGCAGTTCGTGAACGGGAAACCGAACCTCCTGTCCTTCGTGCTGAATATCTCGCCTATGCAGTCGTCGCACAGTGCGATGTCGGGCGGTATGGACGCTTCCTTCGAGCCCGCGACACTGTTTACGATCTCGAATGTCTCGAAGACATCCTCACACGATCCGGAATCCTTCTCGATGTTGTCTATCCTCGCCAAGGGCGGGAGCTCTGCCTTCAGCACGTTCAGGAACTCGTCCTCGTCCCCGTTCAGGCAGACCTCGACGTTCGAGCCGTTGTTCCTAACGTATCCCTTCAAGCCGAGCGACGTAGCGACCCGGTAGACCGTGGGCCGAAAGCCCACGCCTTGAACCACACCATAGAGATAGAGCTTCATTCAGTGAGCCTCAGTCCATTGGCAATCCCAGTGCGCGCATCAGATCCTCGATACCCTCCCCGTGCTTTGCATCCGTGTAGACGACCGTGGCCTTCGAGCCCAGTTCCCTCGCGTCCTCCCCGAGGGTCTTCGGATCGACCTCCATCGCCCCAGCGAGGTCCGTTTTGTTGATGGCGATGACGTCCGAGAGCCCGAAGATGAGAGGATGCTTCATGATCATGTCGTCGCCCTCGGTCACAGAGACGACGACCATCCTCTTGTCCGTTCCCAATGCGAAGTCCGCCGGGCACACGAGGTTCCCGACGTTCTCTACGAAAAGAACACTAATCCCATCCAGGTCCATGTGCTCGAGCGCGTGGTCGACGAGATGCGCGTCGAGGTGGCACTCCTTGCCGGTGTTGACGTTCTCCACTGGTACCCCGTGCTTCTTGAACCGCTGATAGTCGGCGTTCCCGGCAACATCGCCCGCGATCACCGCGGCGGAGATGCCCCTGCCCTGGAGAATGTCGATCATCTTCTCCGCCAAGAGCGTCTTTCCTGCCCCTATCGAACCCATTATGTCGATGGACACTATCCCTTTCTCGCGGAGAAAAGCCCTGTTCTTCTGTGCGATTTCCCTGTTCGCTTGGAGGAGGTCGACCCCTGACCTGACCTCCACTAGTTTGTGCATTGGCTCTTACAGAATTAACGTCGATGATATATAGGCTTTCGCCTGAAGAAGAGGGCGGGACCTTCATGCGAGGTTCGAGCTGCGATGAGGGAAATACATAAATAGCCGCAGGACGGAACCAGTCTGCGTACATTATTGGTTGGCTCAGGACGCAATAGGATAACATTCAGAGAAGCGCGGGAACTTGTGGATTTTCCTTTGACCTCAGGGAATCTGTTGTTTCGGGATTCAGAAATCGCGAAGCGGATTTCTTCTCAATATGGAGTCAAGAATGTTGTCCTTGTGAAACACGAGAGGAGGCACGAATCGGCTGAACATAAGGCACTGATTGACAGGTCAGTCGAATTGTTTAAGGATGCTGGTTTTCGGGTTTGTCAGATGCCCGTGGGCGTCTTTGGTGTTCGGGCGATTTCCGACTATTTCGTGGTCAAAGATGACGGATTCTATTTCGTAGAATGCCTCACAAGACATGGTCTGAACATCAAGGTGTATCTGAGGAAGGCCCGTCTAATGGACTATGCGCCAGTCTATGTTATCGTACCAACGGGACTCGACCTGGGTGAACTATCTGATTATCCCTTCCTGATTCAGATTGACGTTTCGGATGTTACGAATAAGTCGTAGACCTGAAGTTCAATCCCCCATCCGCTCACCTATAAATAGGAAAATCGTTTACTGAGCGAAGGTGCTAAGAGATGGGGAGGAACGGCGACATCGATTCGTTCAGAAAGGAAGATCATCTCGCTTTGCACGTTCTGATTCTAGCGGGGAATGGAGATGAGCGTTACTAGGCAAGAACTGGCAGCGGCCATCGGGGCCGGCAGGGTCGCGGAGGACCCGGCAACTGGAAAGCCGGTGGCGAAGATAACGACGACGCAGGAGCTGGTCAAGCTCGTAGGGTTCTGCTCGAGCAAGAAAGCGAACCTCGTCGTAAAGAGGAGCAAGGACTTCTGGGCATCGGGTTCGGAGAATGGAGATGTGCTTCTCGACATGAACCAGCTCAACAGGTCCGTGAGGGTCGATGCGAACAGCCTCTTCGTCAGCTGCGGGCCTGGTACCGCGGTCGCCGAGCTCATCGACGAGCTCGAGAAGCATGGCATGACGCTCGCAGCGCTCCCCGCCTCGAACGAGATGTCCGTGGGTGAATGGCTGCTCTGGAGAAGGGCAAGCTTCGGAACGATAGCGAACGGTGACGTGTCGAACGAGATACGCTCCGTCGACCTCATCCTCGGAGACGGCAAGGCGCTAGAAACGGGGTACGAGGCAATCTCCAACTTCGGCACGGGCTACGACCTCAACCGCCTGACGGTCGGTTCCTGCGGGGCGTTCGGGATACCCGCCTGGATCCATTTCTTCATTCGACCGATGCCTCCAGAGGTGAGGCTTCTGAAATACTCGCTGTCCGTCGACCAGCTGTCCGCCTTCATGGGCAAGGTCTCGGGGATCTACGACATTCACGACATCACGATTTCGGCGGGAGTTGACTCCGGGCCCAATCCTGTAGTGCGAATCGCAATCCTCCGCGCGGGAGAGGCCAACGACGAGATCGAGGAGAGGATCGATGGAATCGCAGAGGGTCACAGCGCGACGAAGCTGGAATCGGAGCGAACCAACTCGTTCAAGTTCCTCTCGAAGAGAGGGAAGTTCGAGTTCGCGGACGAGATGGTCCTGCCGCAGAAGGGAATCCCTGATCTGCTTGAGACCGTGAAAGAATCACTCGCCAGAATGGAGCTCGACTTCACCGTCTTGACGTCGGGCCTCTGCGCGGTCCGCGCGCTGGTCGTTCCCGCCAAAACGAGACTTGGGCACGAGGATATCGACTCAGCCAAGAGGAAGTTCCAGGAGTCCGTGTTCGCAACGGGCGGATTCATCCGCGACGTCGACCTCTGGACTCAGGATATGCAGGAGGGTGGTGCATCGGCCTTCTGCGCGCTCAAGAGCGCCTTCGACCCCCGCATCGTGACGTCGAAACACATCGTTGGAAAGGTCTCGAGCCAACATGCCGTTGGAGCTTGCGCTCGGGCGTCGTCATCGAGGATTGGGGAATCCACCAGGGGGATAATGAGTGTCTTCCCGAGGAAGAGGGGGAAGCTGGACAATGCGCTGAGCAGGAAACTCGTCGAACTCATGGGCGAGGACAACGTCGCCCTAGACATGTTCAGGCGCTTGCTCTATTCACACGACCTGGCGCCTCTTCCCAAGCTCGTAGGCATCCCGTTCGAGGTCCTTCCCGATGCGGTCGTGAAACCGAGGAACGTGGAGGACGTGCAGAAGCTGGTCGAGTTCGCCAGGGAGCACAAGATTCCGATCATACCGCGAGGAGGGGCGAGCTGGGGCTTCGGCGGGGCGGTTCCCAACCAGGGCGGTATCGTGCTCGACATGTCGGGCATGAACAAGATACTCGAGATCGATGAGGACAGCCGCATCGCCGTCTGCGAGCCTGCCGTCACCTGGGAGGATATCTCCGAGGCCGCCGAGCTCAAGGGGCTGTTCCTGCCCACTTATCCCGGCAGCGC
>JAGMAI010000144.1 GCA_023130895.1 Thermoplasmata archaeon | reverse complement strand
AGTATCTGGACATCATCGCACTGATTGTGATTCTGGCGGTCATAATCGTCTACTTCATCTGGACAAGGAAGCGCCCCGCTCAGGTGTAGTAGTACTCGCCCGCCGCCTTCTGCTCGCGGTCCAGGCGGGAGTCGGGGTTGTTGATCCGGGGTCTGTTCGTCTCGTTGTCCCGCCTGAACGTGATCGCGACCTCCTCGAGGAACTTGTTCATGCCCTCGCGCATCCCGAACGGCCCCTCGCCGATCCCCTTCTTGGAGGGTTCGCCGTGGAAGACCATGAGCGCGTCGGAGACGAGGTCGATGAAGTAGATGTCGTGGTCCACGATCATCCCGCTCATTCCCTTGCTCTCCATCGCCCTCCTTATGGCCCTGGCGGCCTCCATCCTCTGGTTCGAGTCGAGGTATGCAGATGGCTCGTCGATGAGATAGATGTCCGCTTCCCTTGCGAGGCATAGACCGATGGCGACGCTCTGGAGTTCCCCTCCAGAGAGCGTCGGGATGGCCCGTTCCATGAGCGATTCCAGATTCAGCGGCCCTGCGATCTCGGTCGTGAAGTGGCTCGTCTCGAACTCCTCTCCCGCCTCATTGAGGAAGGCCTCGCGGACGGTGCCCTTGAACTTCGGCTCGATGTACTGGGGCTTGTAACTCACCTTGAGGTCTGCCTCGACGTTGCCCTTGGTGGGGTTCAGAACTCCCGCCAGCATCTTCACGAACGTGGTCTTGCCCGTGGCGTTTGGTCCGACGACCCCGACAACCTCTCCCTGTCGGATGACGCCCTCGCTCGTCTTGAGCGTGAACCCCTTGAACCTCTTGTAGAGCGGCTCGAACTGTACCAGCGGCTGCCCGCCCCACTCCTTCCTGGGTGCGTGGGACTCGAACCTGATCTCCCTCTCCCGGAACCTTATGTTCTCCTCCTTCAGGAAGCCTCGGAGATAGGTGTTGATGGCGCCGCGAACGCCCCGCGGCTGCGCGACGACGCCGAATGCCCCCTTCTCGCCGAACATCAGGTGGACACTGTCGGCAAGGAAGTCCAGTACGGCGAGGTCGTGCTCTATGACGACGACCTGCTTCGTCCGCGACAGGGCCTGAATGGACTCCGCGACCTTAAGTCTCTGATGTATGTCCAAGTAGGAGGACGGCTCGTCGAAGAAGTAGATGTCGGCGTCCTTGAGGAAGGTTGCCGCTATGGCTACGCGCTGAAGCTCCCCGCCGGAGAGTTTGGACAGATCGCGGTCGATGGTGTGGCTGATGCCGAACTCGCTCGAGACGTCCTCGAGGTTCCCCGACTCGTCCACCCTCTCGAGAAGCTCCCCTGCCTTTCCCTTGTGAACGCCAGCTAGCTTGTCCACGTACTGCGGCTTGAAGGATGTGCGGAGGTCCTCCCCGGCAATCCTGCTCAGGTAGTTGTGCATCTCCGTTCCCGCGTACGTCTCCAGGGCCCGTTCCCACGAGGGCTTACGGCGCAGATTGCCCATGTTCGGGACGGTCTCGCCGGAGAGGATGCTAATGACTGTGGTCTTTCCAATCCCGTTGGGCCCGAGTATTCCCATCACCTCCCCATGATGCGGCGTGGGGAGCCTGTAGAGCCTGAACCCGTTGACGCCATACTGGTGGACGATCTCCTTCTCGAGCTCCTTCGGAAGACCGACGATGCGGATCGCGTCGAACGGGCATTTGTGAACGCAGATGCCGCAGCCGACGCAGAGCTCCTCCGATATGACCGGCCTGCCATCCTCGCCCATCACTATCGTCTCGGTGCCCGTTCTCACGGGAGGGCAGTAGCTCATGCACTCCAGGTTGCACCTCCTGGGCTGGCACCTGTCGCGAAGAAGGACTGCGATTCGCATCCTCTGATTGGAAGGTTCGGCCGATATTTAAGAGCGATGTAGGAGCGATGCAACAGGTTTTAATGTTCGACCACCTTGCAGTTCATGATGATACCTGGAGGAAGGATGAGTCCCAAGCAGATGCAGGCAGCCATGAAGCGGTTGGGAATCAAGACGGAAGAGCTGGAGAACGTGGAGGAGGTCGTCATCAGGACAGCGGACAAGGAATACATCATCCCGAGGGCCGCCGTCACGAAGATGGAGGTCCAGGGCCAGACCACATATCAGATAGTGGGGGAAGCGGAGGAGTTCGCCAAGTCAGAAGAGGGTCCGCGGGTCCCTGAGGAGGATGTCAGACTTGTTGCAGAGAAGGCGAACGTCAGTGAAGAGAGGGCCCGCCAGGCCCTGATCGACTGCGACGGCGAGCTCGCGGAGGCCATCGTGAAGCTGATGGGCGAGGGATAGCTCCAGGGAGGGATTCTATGAAGATTGCTCATACATCCATCCGCGCGAAGGACATGAACGAGGCCATTGCGTTCTACGAGGCCATCGGGCTGAAGTTGGTGAGCCGGAGGGAGATCCCGCAGAACGAGGCGGAGATAGCGTTCTTGGAGGCGCCGGGCGGCGGGGCGAAGCTGGAGCTCACGCACTACAACCGGCAGGAGAACTACTCTCAGGCGGAGTACGAGGACAGGGTCTTCGACCACATCGCCCTGGAGACGGACGATATGGACGGCGTCCTTCAGAAGGTCAAGGAATCCGGCGGAAACGTGACGGACGAGCCCTTCCATCTCAATCCTGGCGGGCCGAGGATCGCCTTCTTCGAGGATCCGAACGAGGTCCTCATAGAGCTCATCGAGAGGTCATGACGGAACCGCTCGCTTGACCGTTCCTGCGTTCCGCTGTCAAAGTATATATACCTACGAGAACTTTGAATGCCTGCTAGGCTTGACCGGAGGGCTCGGCGTCCTCTTATACACCGAAATCGTCGTTAGCGGGGGTGACAGTCGAGGGCGGCGTCACCAGCTTGGTGTTGACCCTCTGGCCAACTATGAGGTCCTGTCCTGTGGGGCAGGAGGCGGTGAGAAGTCGATCGGAGGATCGAAACTATCACCCTGATCGTGGATATCGGGTCAGGCACGGAAGTGAGCAGCCTTACCACGAACTACCGGCGCTCGCGGGGTCGCGGGACCGAGGCGGCCTGAGGACAACCGGCATCGAGTCTGAGCGTCCACCTCGGCGGCCTAGCTCAGATCCGGCAGCTTCATCTGTTTTGTATCCACCCTGAGATGGTTTATATCGAACTTCTCTAGAACAAGGTCTCGGAGGACGTGTGTGGCGGGCTCCTCGAAGGCCCCGTTGGATATGTATGCGGGGTCGTTTCCAGGTATCTCTATCCCGCTCCTCAGAAGGAGCTTCCTGGCCTCGGACCTCTCCTCCCCCTTGACGCTCATCGCGGTGACCTCGTCAAAGCCGCACTCCCTCAGCTCTTGGAGGAAGACCGGTCTCCGAAAGAGCTCCTCCAACACAGATACTGCCAGAGCTGGCTTCTCCTTGTCAGAGATCTCCGCCAACTTGCACTTATCCCCAACCGTCTCATAGATGTTCCTCTCTCGGTTCGCGGACGTCGCGTAGACCTTCGAAGGCGGTATCAGCTTCTCCCTGACGACGCCCATGTCCGCCATCGCCCGCAGATAGCCCGTAAGAAAGAGACGATGAATCGAGTGCCCGTCCGTGTTGAGCCGCCTCGCCAGACCGCTTATCGATCTCTCCTCCTCCTTGACATACGAGATGATCAGATTCTTCAACGTTCTCTCGGGGACAAACAACTGCTCACCGACCGGGTAACATACTTGGTAACAAATAAGTCTTTTCATCCCCGCAATGCCCTCAGACCTGGTAACAAAGCCAGTTCAAAAACCTCTATAAATCCCGTTCGCTCTCTACCCGACGGGCCGGCGTCTACTTGTTCGTTTCACACATCACGATAACTCCCCCTTTTTATTTTTTTGACTGGCTGATTTGATATTACGCTTATTGATATTCAGAAGAGAACCTATATACCGATTCGAATGGCTCTCAACAATCGCTGATGCAGGAAAATGGAAGGTTCAAGAGCTATATCCTTGGCTTTGATGACAAGCTGGACGGCGGAATCCCGGAAGGCCACATCGTTCTCGTTTGTGGAGAGCCGGGCACGATGAAGTCCAGCTTGGCCTTCAGCATGCTGTACAACAACGCGCTGAAGGAGGACGGGGTCGCGGCCTATCTCTCGCTCGAGCAGGGGAGGGACAGCCTGCTCAAGCAGATGAAGGGGATGGGGATGGACCCGCAGAACGTCGAGGACAAGCTCAGCATAGTCGACCTGAGCCTGATCAGGCGGAACCTGGAGACGCTCAAGGACCAGAGTTGGGTGGAAATCTTCAAGATGTACGCCTCCAATCTGAAGAAGAACACGAATTTCGAGCTCTTCTGCCTCGACTCGCTCTCGATCCTGGAGACGCTCGCCCGTTTCGAGTATCCCAGGGAGGAGCTCTTCCAGCTCTTCGAGTGGCTCAAGGACCTGGGCACGACGTGCCTGATCATCAGCGAGATGAACGTCGGCGAGAAGGCGTTCGGCAGGTACGGGGAGGACTTCGTGGCAGACGGCATCATCCACGTGAAGATGGAGAACGTGGACGAGGTCAACGTCCAGAGGCGCATAAGATGCGTGAAGATGAGGGGCACGAGCCACAGTCCGAACTACTACACGCTCCTTTTCGAGGACGGCGTGTTCCAGGCGACGAGGGTCATCAGCGAATAGGCGGTCCATTTTCTTGGTGGCCAGCCAGCTTCGCAACCTTTTTATAACCTTTGCGTAATAGGTTCAACTAGCCACGGTGGTGTGGGCAGCACCATGATAAATGCCTAGGCTGATAATGAGAGGAGGCTTCGAAATGAGGTTAACGGAAGGGGAATCCTTCGCAAGGATTTTGGCAATCGCGGTGGGACTTCTGATGGTAGTGCCGGCGACATACATCGCTGGATTCGGCACGCCTCAGGATATGGCTACCGCGGAGACCACATTTGTGTATTTCGGCAGCGAGAACGACCGCGACGCTCTGATGGAGTCGGGCGTTGAGATACTGGAGATCTACGACTCGTTTGCACTCGTGAGGACGACGACCGCGCAGAACGACATGTTCCAGTCCCAAGGGATGATAGTGGACATGCCGTACGACCTGCACGCCATCCACGTGAACGGCATGGTCATCGACACGAACGTGGGGGAGCCGGAGATACCCGCCAACCTCAGGTTGGAGGCATACAGGAGCGACGTGGACGGCCACTACCTCGTGCAGTTCCATGGACCTGTGAAGGAAGCGTGGAAGCAGGACATCGAGAGACTGGGAGGCAGGGTACTCAACTACATCCCGAATGACGCATTCATTGTCCAGCTCGACGCGACACTCCTCGACGACGTGCGGTCCTTGGCGGAGGTCCAGTGGCTGGGCGTGTTCCAGCCGGCGTACAAGATCAGACCCGCGCTTCTCGAGATGAGCGGGAGGGTCTCCGTGAAGATAATCACGTTCGCAGACGAGGGTCTTGGCCAGGTAGTGAGCTCGCTGCACAGGGAGCAGATAGACACGTACTTCGAGAACGAGGACTTCGGCGTCGTCAAGGCCGAGGTCGACGTGACCGACATCCCGAGCTTCGCCAGGCTCAACACGGTGCAGTACATCGAGCCCATCTATGAGATGGAGCCGACGAACGCGAACATGCAGTGGATCATGCAGACCGACATACAAGACGACAGAAAGTTGTGGGGCCTAGGCCTCCGCGGTGAGGGGCAGATCATCGCTGTCGCGGACACCGGACTCGACTTCGACCACGAGTTCTTCCGGGAGAGCGGCGGCACGATCCAGACAGGTGACATATACAACGTCACGGACCTCAACCGTAGGAAGGTCGTGAGGTACGAGCTAATGAGCTCCTGGATTGGCATCGACCCGATGACCGACCCGTGGGCCTGGAAGGACAGCAAGAACCAGTGGGTACCTGGGAACGTCACCTCAGGCCACGGAACGGCGGTCTCAGGCACCCTTGCAGGAAATGACGACCCGCTTGCGGCCAGCCTGAATGACGGCATTGCCAAGGGTTCAAAGATCTACCTCCAGGACATCGGAACGCTCTTCAGGGACCCGGAACAGGGCGACGCGTGGGACGACTCGCTGCGATACATCCCGGACGATTATCACTACCTGTTCGAGAGTCCCTACGTCAATGGAGCGAGGATTCACAGCAACAGCTGGGGCGCGAAAAACATCGACTACGATCTCGAGGCGATGATGGTGGACAGGTTCATGTGGGAGTATCCCGAGATGCTCGTCGTCTTCTCTACGGGAAACAACGACTTCAACGGTCCAGGGAGCCCTGCGACGGCGAAGAGCACGATCGCGGTCGGCTGGCATGGCAATCTTGGGAGTCAGGACGCGGTGAACTCCGCAAGCTCGATCGGCCCCACAGAGGACGGAAGGCGCACGCCTACGGTCATGGCCGTGGGACAGGGCACTTCCTCGTGGTCGAGCGGAGACAACTGGGACAACTGGGGCATCGGGGACGATATCTATTGGGGGGGGACGAGCTACTCGGGACCGGTCGTCTCGGGTCTGGCCGCGATCACGCGCCAGTACTACACAGAGGGTTGGTACCCGACGGGCAGCGCGGTCCCCGCAAACGGATTTACCCCCAGCGGTGCGCTGCTGAAGTCCACGTTAGCCGTCGCCGGACAGCAGATGCAGGGTGCCAGGGCGGACAGGAAGAACGAGGGAACCTGGCCCAACAACGCACAGGGCTGGGGAAGGGTCGTCCTGGACAACGCGCTCTACTTCCCGGGCGATGCCAGCAGGCTTCACGTCGTAGACTACAAGGAAGGACTCGCGACGGGAGAGAGCGTGGAATACACGTACTACGCGGCGAGCGGCGCGATCCCGTTCAAGGTCGCGATGGCATACAGCGACTATCCCGGAGCAACGCCGACCACCAAGGCTCTCGTGAACAATCTGGACCTTCTTGTCACCTCCCCCACAGGGGAGACATTCAAGGGTAACGTGTTCTGGACAGGGAAGAACGTCCGCACGCAGCTCGTTGAATCCAGGCCCGACTTCGGGTCGTACGACATCAACAACCCGCTAGAGGCGGTTCTCGACCTGACCCCGAGCCCCGGATACTGGAAGGTTAAGGTGCAGGGGACGAATGTTCCGTCGGGGCCCCAACCCTTCGCGCTCTCGATTATCGGAGCAACGGACATGGGATACGGACAGCTGTTCCTCGACAGGG
>JAGMAI010000143.1 GCA_023130895.1 Thermoplasmata archaeon | reverse complement strand
CCCTTCAAGCCAGGACCGATCATGAGCGAGCTCCAGAGGGCAGGACTGCCCGCCTCGATCGAGAGAGGCAAGGTGGTCATAAAGAAGGACACGGTCCTCGTGAAGGAAGGGGAGAAGATACCCAAACAAGTGGCTCAGGTCCTCACCCGCCTCGAGATATATCCCATCATCGTGGGACTGAACCTGACGGGAGTCTATGAGAACGGCCTGATATTCTCGCCAGAGGACCTCAGAATCGATGACGTCGAGTTCATGTCACGCCTGTCCGACGCAATTGTCGCGACGATGAACCTGGCGATGTTCATACACTACGTCACGGATCGGACCGTCGAGCCCCTCATAGTGCAGGCGGAGCAGAGAGCGCTGAACGTGGCCATGGCATCTGGAATCCTGACGAAGAAGACGGCGGAGCTTCTGTTGCAGAAGGCTCACGGGCAGATGCTCAGTCTATCCTCGCAGATCCCTGACGCTCTCGACGATGAGCTCACGGAGAAGCTCACGCCAGGGAAGAAGCGTGAACCAGAAGAGAAGCCCGACGAGAAGAAGGAAGAAGAGGAAGTCTCCGAGGAAGAGACCGCGTCGGATCCCGGAGCGCAATCAGAATGAGAATCACGGAGGTGAACTAATGGAATATGTGTACTCGGCAATGCTCCTCCACTCGGCAGGAAAGGAGATATCGGAAGACAATGTCGAAAAGGTCCTCAAGGCGGCAGGTGTCAAGCCGGACCCCACAAGGGTGAAAGCTCTGACCGCGTCGCTCGAGGGCGTCGATATCGAAGAGGCAATGTCAACCGCGTTCTCCATCCCCGCCGCTGCTGCACCTGAAGCCGCAGCGCCCGAGGAAGAGGAAAAGAAGGAAAAGAAGGAGAAGAAGGAAGAAGTCAGCGAAGAAGAGGCGGCCGCCGGTCTGGGAGCGTTGTTCGGATAGCCTGGCTCCCTCCAGCCCCAAGCTGCAGTTCCGGCGGGGCCAGGCACGTCGATCCACGCTCAGGAATCGTGATGAGAATGGCCGTCTGAGCCTGAGGGCGATGACGAAGATCTTGAGTGCTGATTTGCAGCTACTTCTTGGACTCCTTCTCCGCCCTCTTCTTTCTTTCCTTGGTCGTGTAACCAGTAGCCCTGAGAAGGAAGTCGTTGAATCTTTTTATGGTCTCCATCGCAACGTCATCCGGAACGGACGCATCCATTTCCGTGTCGAGAATCAGGTCTTTTCCGTCGATCCAGATGGAGATGTGCTTCAGTGCACCGAAGGACGCGGTGAATCTCCCCTCCTCCTCTGAGCAGTCGCCGAAGCTCTCCGTCACGATCGCGCGGAGATTGTCCGGCTGCAGGTTCTCTTTGTTTCCCCTCTTGATGGGATAATGGCGCATGAGAGGGTAAGAGGAATCCCGCCAAAAAAAGCTATCTGTCGAAGAATGAGCGAGGGTCAGCCGAGCACTGCATGGGCCCTTGCGCGTCCAGGAGGTCGAGCCATTGTTCCCGGCAGTCGCATCCCGGATCTGGTGGACTCGCCGAGCCGTCCGACGAGAACTCGCGGAGGAAATCGATGATCGCCGAATCACACCCGCCGCAGTTGTGGGCACCTCTCCTGCTGCCGGCTCCCGCCGTTGAAACGACGACGCGCGAGCCCGTGTCCCTGCTCCGCTCGACGACATCCAGGACCGTCCACAGCCAAGGAGGTCGATACTCGCCCCTGTTCCAGAGGTATTCCACGAGCGTGTTCCTCTGAACATTGACAGGGTTGAGGGAGATGACGTCCGCGAGATCGGACGCCGATCGCGCTGCCGCCGCGGCATCCATCACCGCCTCTTTCTCTGTAAGGAACGGGGGTTTGACCAGAATGTAGGCCCGCGCCCCAATCCCAAGATTCCGGCAGAGCTCGCACGCATTCCTGAAGTCCTCGAAGTCCATCTTCTTGTTGATCGAGTTCCGGAGGACTTCATCGCTCGCCGACTCAAGGCCCATGGCTATCTCGATCCTGTGTGGCTCGGGCAGCCCCTCAAGACGCTCCCTGGAGACGAATTCCGGCCTGCTCTCGATGAGCACCCTATCGGCACGGGCGAGCGCATCGGTGAGCATTCTCTGAGCCGCATCGGTCCCGACCTCGTCACCATCGAGGAAGCTCCCTGATGTATATATCTTCAGAAACCTCTGTCCAGCATGGCGCTTCATGGCTTCCCCGAACTGCGTGAGTATGTCCTCTGAAGGGACGTCCTCGGCGCAGTCGTCAATGTATCCGCACATGGAACACCCGCTCGTTCTGGACCAATAGCAGCCCTTTGTCCGGAGAATGATCACAAGGCACTCTACTGTCTCGTCGTCCAGGACCTCCTGCTCAGTCCATGTGGAGATGAACCTCTCGGGATCCCTTTTGCCCGGCTTCCTGAGCCGTTTGATGATGTCCTCCAGGGTCATTGTACCCACTCGAATAGGTTGCGGAGGCAAAAATACTTGGCTATTTCGTCTTGGGGCTCGTAGTGGCGACAAGACCTGCGACGATACCGAACAGAACGAAGATGATGCCCAGGAACAGGAACAGGTCGAACCAGACCGTAGTAAGGAACATGCCGTACAGCGTGACTATCCGGCCAGCGCTCTCATAGAACGAGAATTCAGAGATCGCTCCTATGGCGATGAGCAGTGTCAGCAGTCCGGAAACCAGGAAGAACATGGCTCCGGTCGCTATCATGGCAATCCCGGCCTTCGCGCTCCCGGATCTCCCCACTGGTACCACCACCGCGGCTGGACGAACTGCCCCGGGCCGGACCTCCTTCGGAGAGTACTTCGCACAGACGTAGCAGTAGTAACGATCGTGCTTCTCGACGTACGTGAGGTCTTCCCCGCACGTCTGGCACTTCTTTGCCGCCTTCTTCTTCACGACGACTGCGGGCTTCTTGACGGGCAGGTATGACTTGCATGTGGGGCAGTACCATCTGTCATACTTCTCCACGTAAGTGGCTTTGCCATGGCACTTCGGGCATGTGCCCTCCTCGACCGCCACTGCGGCCCTCTTGACCTCCTTCGGTGCATACTTCCCGCATGTATGGCAGTACCATCTGTCGTATTGTGAGTAGTACGTCAGAGGCTCCCCGCACGTCTGGCACTTCTTTACCTTGGCCTCCGCCTTCTTAGCTTCAGGCGCGTACTTCTTGCACGTCGAGCAGAACCACCTCTCGTACTTGGCGATGTACGTCAGAGGCTCCCCGCACGTGGAACATCTCCTGACCCCTGGCTTCTCCTTGGGCGGAGCCTTCGCAACCGCGGGTACGACCTTCTCCTCAACGGGTGGCTTCTCCTTAGGCGGCGGGGCCTCAGACGGCTTTTCCTCCTCGGGAGGGACCTCTGGGACTTCCTCCACGCCCGTCTCCACCAGGATCTCTTCCATCTCCTTTTCGAGGTCCGCCTCTTCTGGAACGATCTCCTCTTCAGGAGCTTCTTCGGCGGGTTCCTCCTCGGCCTCTTCCTCGGCTTCAGGTGGGGTCTCCTCCTCGGGCGGTTCGGGCAGCTCCTTCTCCTCAGGAACCTCTTCCTCGACCTCCTCAGGAGCTTCCTCCTCAGGTGGCTGGACTTCCTCCCGCTCCTCTATGCAGACAAGGAGTCTGTCCTGGAGGTCCTTCTTCTTCCCGCCGACCTTCAGCCCGTAGGCCCTGCAGAGCGCTACAAGGTCGTCGCGCTTCGAAGCCTTCACGATTTCCTCTGTCAGCTCTGGCCTATCCTCTTCCTCGGGCTCTTCCAGCTCTTCTTCTGGCGTCTCTTCCACCTCCTCTTTGGGCGCGTAGGACTGGCAGTTGAAGCAGTACCATCTGTCGTACTGGGACACGTACGTCAGGTACTTGTCGCACTCCGGGCACTTCCTCTCCTCATCGCTCATCTCTATCCCCTTCGGCGCGTAGATTTCGCACTCATAGCAGTAGTACCTCTCATGCTCAGCGATATATGACAGTGGTCTCTCGCACTCAGGACAGGCGATCTCCTTCATATCCCCGCCACAAATCGCGCATTTCTCAGCGTCATCTGGCAAGGACGCACCACACCTGGGGCAGTCCACCATTATATCACGCTTCGACGATAATAGCAGGCTTATATATTTGTTGTGATGTGATTTTCAATAGGCCATAATCTTTATTAGCCGCCTGGGCTTGAGACGCATCGTGCCACCGTAGCTCAGTTGGAAGAGCGGCTGACTTGTAATCAGCAGGTCGGGAGTTCGAATCTCTCCGGTGGCTTGTCAAGAGGAGCCGAGCCGCGATCCTTAGCGGCCAACGAACTGGGTGTAGAGACGCGTGGCCCGGTCGCTGGAATGCCATTTTCCTGAAGTCTTGATAGCGGGTAGTTCTCCTTGACTCGCACGGAGCCCCAGATATTTCGTGGAGTGATCACCTCGAGCCTCGAGGGCCCCAAGAGGTTTCAGCTCATCTTCTTGCGTCCCCACCTGGTCAAGCAAGTCCAGAAGAGAACGGGCCATAGCGGTCTTGAGAAAGGCCTTCAGCTCACTGAGATCCTCCGAATGCCCCGATTCAAGGGCGTGAATATATCGATTCCTATGTGGTGGTAACACGTGCACTGGTGGCCAACTGTGTTTGAGGAAGTGCAAGTTGAGGAGCAGCCTCCCGATACGTCCATTGCCATCGGTGAAAGGGTGAATCGACTCAAAACGATGATGCATCCACGACGCCAACCCGAACGTCGATTCGCCTGCCAGGTCGCGTTCTGCGTACTCCTCCTCCCACGAAGCCATTGCCGTAACTACTTTCTCCGCTCTTGGTGGGGAATGCCTTGAGCCGGTAATCCGGACGCTCACTCGTCTCCACTGGCCAGCGTCAGGATGGATACCGCGGAAGACGGTTTCGTGAAGCTCCAAGACCGTCTGCAACCGGATCGGGGCATCGAGCCGTTGGACTAAACCTCGAAATGCTGTCTCGTGATGCAGCGTCTCCAGCACATCTAGGATGGGGCGGTTTCCCACGCTACGCTGCTCCAACAGGACCATCTCGACGTCCCGCCACGTCAACGTATTACCCTCGATGGCGTTCGTACCCCATGTGTTCAGGGCCCCTGTTCTCTTCCAGACCGACTCCGGAAGGGAAGGCAAGGGGCTGCGGGTCAAGAGGGATTGACGGAGTTCCAGCAATATAGATTCTCGCATAGAAGTGCGATATTCCATATTAGGTATTTAAAGTTATATGGTATTCAGCTATCAATTCGGAAATCCCATACACCAGGTAACCCTCGCATTTGGTGCACTCTGTGTCACCAGTTTCCTAACATTCTAGGGAGTTCGAGTCTCTCCGGTGGCTTTTCCGAGCACAATCACAATTGTAGTTGAACGAAGCTTGAATACTCACAAGGGCGTTCCAACGTCCTGAGGGATGCAGTGAGGTCGAAAGGTATCAGGATGGGTTCTAGCGGCTCTGTTGAGGGTCTTCCTCTTCAGTTGCTCATAGCGGTTGTCGTCACGGGGATAGTGATCGCGATGGTCCTTGGATGGATGTCATCCTTGGAACCTCCGAAATCGATTCGGGATGTTCAGATCACCGATGGCGAGGAACAGATCGACACGTTGGAGTATGATCTGGATGAAGCGGAAGTCTCGCCCAGGAGGATAACGGTCATCGTGTTCGACCAGGGCCTGAACCCGTTGGCGGGAGCTGTCGTCGTCGTCCAAGGCTGTGGCGTGTCAGAATACAAGACCACAAATGAGGACGGTGAGGCTCGTATCGATGTCTCGGATGCGTTCCTTCCGAACGGGGGATCGCCCATAGGCCATCTGGAGATACTCGTGGAGAAATCTGGTTACATCAAATTGACAAGGACCTTTCCCGTGGTCAGGGTGTGATCCACGCTTCCTCTAAACGCGAGCAACGGTGGCGGCTCGGTCGGGCTGTCAACGAACATGCTTCTGTTCGCCGTCGTCCTTGCCATATCCGTTCCTATGGTCCTTTCCGCGTTCGAGACGTATGACCGCTTGAGGACCGAGGACGATCTGGTCAACGAAATCGCCAGGTTCGTGAACATCTCTGTTCTGTATCTCGATGCGGGGGGCGGTCGAGCGGATATCACCGTCAGGCTTCGTGACGGCGTGCTGCGCCACATAGATTTCGTCGAATTCGGGGGACCACTGGACTCTCCTCTGTGCGCCTCCATAAGGTACAGATTCATCGGTGAGGACACGCGGTATCTCACATTGGAGGACTACGGTCTGAGGATGACCGCCAGCGACGGCCCTCTCAGGCTGTCCAGCGGCACGTGGGAGGTCCACTTGGAGGTCAGGAGCGGCGGTCCCGGCACATATGCGCTCCTCTCGATTGGCTGAGCCACCGCAACAGTTATCTGCATCCCCGCCGATAATCGGCTTGGAGGAAGAAAACTATGTGGAACCTTGTCCGGAACGACAGGGCGGGTCTTTGCCCTCGAAGGAATGCCTCCCTCGGCCAAGCTAGTCTATAGAGTTTTGTTGTACAATGGCCCAATGACTCACAAGGAGCTTCGCGAAGAGACTGGATTGGGTCCCAGAACGCTGCGTTTTGCTCTCTCCAAGCTCAAGAACAGCGATGTAGTGGTAGAGAGGATCAGACTCGAGGACGCCCGCCAGAAAGTCGTCCACATCAGGAGGCTAGGAGAACTGCTCTGACATCTTGGCAATCTGCTCGCCGAGGATGTCGACCTCCTCTTCGGTATTGTAGATGTAGAAAGATGCCCTCGAGCAGCCCTTCATGTCGTGGGCGTTGAACCAGCTGTGCACGCAATGCATCCCGCTCCTGATCATTATGTTCGCCACCTCGTCCAGGATCATGGCGACATCGTGGGGATCGAGCCCTTCCATGTTGAAAGGCAGAATCGCTCCGCGCCCCTCCACGTCCGGACCTAGGATCTCCAGACCGGGAACGTTCTCCAGCAGCTTCGTGCCCTTTCTGTTGAGCATGCGCGAATGCTCCTCTATTTCCGCCAGGCCGATGTTCGAGAGGTAGTCCACCGCCGCGCCGGCTCCTATGATGCCGCTGAAGTTCTGGAGCCCCGCCTCGAACTTGTGGGGCGGTCTCAGGATCTCGCACCCCTCATACCTCGAGTCCGAGACCGTGTCCCCGCCAACGATGAACGTGTCGAGCTCCTCGAGGAGGTCGTATTTCCCGTAGAACACACCCATGCCGCTCGGACCGCACATCTTGTGGATGGAGCACGCGAAGAAGTCCACATCCAGGTCCTGGACATCGACCGGCAGGTGGGGTGCGCTCTGCGCACCGTCCATCATGAAAAGCCCGCCGTAGTCGTGAACGACCTCCGCGATCTCCTTCGCCGGAATGGTGTGTCCATCGAGATTGGATGTGTGAACCATGCTGACGAGCCTCACCTTCTTTGACATCATCTCCTTGAGGTTCTCCATGGAGAACGTGTTGTCCTCGTTGGACCTCACGACCCGGTACGTCACGCCCTTCTTCCTCGA
>JAGMAI010000142.1 GCA_023130895.1 Thermoplasmata archaeon | reverse complement strand
TCAACCAGATGGTCAGAGATGGCGACCTCTCGGGCCCCATCGTGATCACGAGGGACCACCTTGACTGCGGTTCCGTCGCCTCCCCGAACAGGGAGACCGAGGGCATGCGGGACGGCAGCGACGCGGTCGCCGATTGGCCGATACTCAACGCGCTTCTGAACACCGCAGCGGGAGCCGACCTCATAGCGGTCCACAATGGAGGTGGAGTGGGAATCGGCTACTCGACGCACGCCGGAATGACGGTGGTAGCTGACGGCACGAAGAGCGCCGAGAAGAGGATCGAGCGTGTGCTGACGACAGACCCGGGCATGGGTATCATCAGGCACGCGGATGCGGGATACCAGAAGGCCGTGGAGTTCGCAAGACAGCACTCGATAAGGATTCCCTGAGAGCTCGGTGAATCGAGGCGAGCGCGGTGGTCCGAAGTTTTTATTGCAGAACCGCATTACAGATTGAATGCTCAGATTGAAAGCCAAGTCCTGGCTGGAAAAGGACGGTGCTTTTCTTGTTGGCGAAGGCAGAGCCAGACTGTTGAGTCTCGTTGAGGAGACAGGTTCGATTTCCGAGGCGGCGAAGAGGATGGGCATGTCCTACAGGCACGCGTGGGGAACTATCAAAGGAATCAGCGAGTCCGCTGGGGAGCGAATCGTGCAGTCGAAGAGAGGCGGGACGGGAGGAGGCCGCACGACGCTCACGGAGACGGGGAGGGAGATCCTGAGCGCCTACGAGGAGGGGAACAGCGCGGTTCAGACCTTCCTCGAGGGCGGGCCCAGACACCCGCGGGTCGCTGTCGACGGCATCTTGGTCACGAGAGGGAAGCTCGTCGCCATCAGACGGAAGTACCCGCCCTTCAAGGGGAAGTTGGCCCTCCCAGGAGGTTTCGTTGAGTACGGCGAGAAGGTGGAGGATGCGGTGCTCAGGGAGTTCGAGGAGGAAACGGGCCTCAAGACGAGCGTCCAGCGGATGCTCGGGGTCTATTCGGCCCCCGACAGAGATCCCAGAGGCCAGGTCATCTCCGTCGTCTTCATTCTGAAAAGGAAGGGAGGGAAGCTCAGGTCGGGGAGCGATGCGGAGAGCATTGAACTCGTGGATCCTGAGCGGGCCGGAGATATGGCCTTTGATCATTCGGAGATCATAGGGGACTACCTGAGCCTCACAGATTGATGTAGAGCTTCGCCGTGGAGTCCCTGATGAAGGGAAGGAAGACCAACGACATGTTGTTGAGGGTCATCGTGTACTCGATGTACTGCAGTGTTCCTGGTTTCTCCGCCTCGTTCGTGAGGATCACGAAGTCCGCCAGCTTTTCCGCCTCGTTCTTGGAGATGTTGCAGGGCATTCTTGAGATCCCGCCGAAGTCCTTGTATTCGGCGTAGCGGGGAGGGTTGTTAGTGAAAGCCACGGCCCATTTCCTGAATTCCTCGGCGGGGAGCTTCGTGGCGGGGATGTAGATGTCGACGTTTCCCGAATATCGACCGCCTCCACCTTCGATGAGCGTGGCCAGTTTGTGGATGTAACCCCCAACGACCTCGGAACCCAGTATGGAGACGTGAGCCGAGACCCGCCAGAAAGGCACGTAGACGTTGTCCGGGCGACGGGCATCTCGGGGACGAGCGATCTGATACTCGACTTCCTTCGGCTTCGGGTCCCTCATGTGGATCGTGCCGCAGTCGCACGCGAACAGCAGGTCCTCCTCCCTCTGTTTGGAGACCAGCGGATGCCCGCAGCTCGGGCACTCAACTCTCGTCAGCTTCAGCTTCTTCACTCTCCTCAATCTGCTCTGGCGGCCTCCTCAGAACCAGGAAAGCCAGTAGTACGATCACGACGGCGGCCATCAGCACTAGGACCCACCAGTAGTCCCAGAGCTCCTCTCCTTTTTCGACTTGAGGGATTAGCGGCTCCGGGTCAAGGCCATCGACAAGGCCATCGCCGTCCGTGTCGCTGTCCGTGGGGTCCGTCCCCGCATCCTCCTCCTGGATGTTGAGGAACCGGTCCTCGTCTGGATCATCGACGCCGCTCTCACTGAGATCCCCGAAGTTCTCTTCCTCCCAGTCGTCCTGCAGGCCGTCGTTGTCCAGGTCGCCCTCCGGGGATATCCGGACGAGAAGGACATCCTCGTCGGAATTGCCGGCCGTGTCCACCACTTCCAGGAGAACCTCGTAAGTTCCGACAACATCGAACGTGTACTGGGCCGTTTCGCCGGATAGGAGGATCTCCTCGTCCCCGGCAACGAATCTCCAACTGAATGACTGGATTCCGAGATTGTCGGAGGACGCGCTTGCGGTGAACGCGACCACTTCGAACTGCTCCATCAGTATGTCACCGCCCGCCTCGGCATGTGGATCCTGGGTGTCAGCAATCACAAGGACAGTGATTGTCGCGGAGTTCCCCGCCAGATCGAAGGACTCGACGGTGATCGTGTTCTCGCCCTCGGAGAGACCGACAAGGGTCTCGAAACTCCCGTTGGGCCTGGGATTCGTGCTCACATCGCCGATGAAGACGACCGCATCAGGCTCCGTCCTGCCCTGGACGAGTATGGATGGATGGGGAGTGATCGTGCCGTTCGAGGGTGACGTTAGGTTGAGTTCAGGCGCAATCGTGTCGTAGATGACCGTTCTCTCTTCGCGGGCTTCATTCCCGGCCGCATCCTTCGCGATGACGGCAATCGTGTTCTCGCCCGCCGCGAGACTCACATACCTCTGAAAGGTCCCATCTGGTTGGAGAGAGACGGAGAACCCGTTTACCTCCACCATGGCTCCCGGTTCCGTTTGACCCTCGACCGAGATCGGGATCTTGTTGGTGTGAAGGTTGTCTTCGGGCGAGAACAGAGCCAGCGGAGGGGCGACGGTGTCGAGATGGACCAAGAGTGACGTGCTGTTCACATTCCCGGCTTCGTCCCGGGAGGACACGTCGATCCAATTCGAACCCTCGGACAGAGATATGTCAATGGAGAAATTCCCCGCCACCGATACCAAGGCCAGGATCCCATTCACCGAAAGCGTGGCCCCCGGTTCCGTCGTCCCGGAGACGGCGACCGTGGGGATGCCCACAATCGAGCCGTTCTGCGGTGAGAGCACTTGCAGGGCTGGCGGGAAAGGGTCGAATCGGACGTTCAGCGGGACGACCGCCATGTTGCCCGCCAGGTCCGTGGCATCCACCGTGACGGCATTGTCACCGATCGAGAGTGAAACGATCTCGCTGAACGAGCCATCTGGGTTCACGGAGGATGGGGCACCGTTTATCCTCAGAACACTGCCGATCTCCACATCTCCACTCACGACAACCGAGGGGATGTTCGTGACGAGGCCGTCATGCGGTTCAGTGACCGAAAGATAGGGAGCGTTCGTGTCGAGAGTGATGTTGATGATCTCGGTTCTCTCATTCCCAGCCGCGTCGATTGCCTTTGCGGGGATCAGATTCTGTCCTTCCACCAGGGCGATGTTGGTCGAGAACGAGCCGTCCGGCTGAACGGAGAGTATCGTGCCAGCAATCTCGACGGAAGCTCCCGGCTCGGTGGAGCCTTGGAAAAGCTGTGTGACCGTGCTGGTAATCGAGTTGTTCGCGGGGGTGTTGATCGCGAGTGGCGGCGGGACTGTGTCCAGCGTAACGTTCCTCACAACCATCCTTGTGTTGGAGGCCAAGTCGAACGCCTGGACCGTGATGAGGTTCGGGCCTTCCACCAGGGAGACCGGAGTGTCGAAGTCCCCAGATGGCTGGACCATAGCTGGGACCCCCTGAACGAGGAGAGATGCGTCTGGTTCCGTCATTCCCACGACCTGCAGGGAAGGATTGTTCGTGATCATCCCCTCCGCTGGAGAGTGGACATCGAGAAACGGCGGTATCGTGTCCACGATGAAGCTCCACACTGTCGTGTTCTGATTCCCGGAAAGATCGGCGATGGCCGCGGACACTGTGTGAGAGCCCTCGGCAAGAAGGAACGGCATGGGCCAGTCTATCGAGCTGTTCGTCACGACGGACCAATCCGTCACGTCGATCCCGTCCACGGTCATCTTCAGAGAGGAGATGTTCACACCGGAACCTGTGTCCATGAAGTCGACGCCAATGGTCGGGCTGTTGTCCGATATGATCGAGTCGACAGGTGGCCTGTGGTTCAGGAACGCTGGCGGGGCGTCGAGAACCTCTGCGTGGAATGGTATCATGATGGCATCTGGAATGTCAGGTGGCCCCAGAAAGACGACCCCGATATAGTCCCCCTCCACAGAGGGGAGGGAATACGTGCCGTTGAAGTGCTTCGTATCGCCCGAGGCGATCGGCCCCGTCGGAACGTCGCTCACCGCAAGGTCGGTCCCCTGCACGACCTCGAAGTAGCCGTCGAAGGAAGAGGAACCGCCCGGGACGCTCCAACCATGGACCATCAGCCAGTACCGCCCGTCGGCAGGGGAAGTGTACATTATCTCCTCATGAGCGGTGGATGTGTACGAGGAAGCTACGATCTCCCCAGGGAAGTTGGGGATGCCGTTGCCATTCGAATCAAAGAAGAGGTACAGGTCGATGTCCAGCCCGGACACTGAGCTGTCGACAATGCCCTTGATGTATCCACCATCCGTGACGAGGAACTCCTGCTGCCAGCTCGATGTAGTCGGATTGGAGGGGGTGTCCTGGAAGATCTGCTGCGAGGGGTAGTCCCAGGGCTCCACGACCCCATACGCGCTTATCGTCACTTCGGTGAAGTTGATCGTGGAACCGATGGTGAATTCCTGACTGCCGTTGAGGGCGGAGAAATCAGTGACCGTTCCCAGGTCCCAAGGGTACGGAGCCACGGAGAGTATCCCTACGTCTCCTCTGATATTGTTCCAGGGACCGCTACCATCGTTCAGCACATTGTGGAGAATTATCTCGTTCAGTCCCCGCTCCAGATCGATCGCGATGAGCTCGTACGGGTCTCCCGTCTTCGTTGAGTACTGGAACTTCCCACCGCCAACATAGACAGAAGACCCAGTCTCCTTCACTGTCATCGTGTACGGCCCGAACCGCTCTGGATTGGACGCGGAGAACCCATCGCTGGCATTTCCGAGAAGGAACACGTCGATGTCCGTCGGGGCGCTCTCCCAGCTCACGTTGACGAACATCTTCTCGCCCGGGTCGGCAACGAAGGGGTCAACGCCTTCTATGAAGTAGTACCGCCAATCACCTGACTCGTACCTCCACCGCCAGTTGAAACCGCCTCTTACCCGGTCGTTCTGGTACAGGTCATCGTCCTGGGGAACGGCTCCAAAGCTGAAGGTCTTCGTATTCGGAGCGACATTCACTGTAACGGGAACAACGGTCTCGAATCCGTCGTAGCTCGCGATGATGGACGCCTGATGAGTGCCGATCGGGAACCCATCGACTATGCTCGCAGTGGCGTTGAACTCGGCGCTCTCCCCCGGCCCGAGTAGAACAAGGTTCTGATCGAGCGAGAGCCAGTCGCAGTCCTGGTACTCGTACGCCGCGATCGTGAGATTGACAGTGACATCGTTCTGCGTCGCCCCGCTAACGCTGCGCCCAATCCCCAGGATGAGACCGTCGTGAATCGTCTGCGAGGGATTCTGTATCCTGAGCTCCAATATGTCCCCGGTCTGGTATGCGGTGTTCATTATCTCGATCTCGGACGCGGGGCTGCTCTCGATCTCGCTGGAATCGATTATCCCGTCCATGTTGACATCATCCCAGTACAGATCGTCGTCATCGAGGTCGTTCCAGTCGTAAGCATTTATGGAGAAGACGTTGTTCTGGCCGTAGTTCCAGTCCCGGTCGAAATCGAAGTAGTCCCAGCTGAGCTTGACGACGAGGAGGGTCGTGCCGTTCGGAACTTCATAGATCCCGTTCTTCTTGTCGATTATCGGGATGAATTCATCTACTGTCCATCCATTCGCGCTGTCGTCAGACAGGCTGCGGAAGATGGACTGGGAGTATCCGAACGTCTTCTTGTGAACGAGGTCGTCGAGGGAAACCGTCGTGGAGTTGAGCGGGTCAACGTTCTCGATTGTGAACTTGAATGTGTCGGTCTCGCCAGGATGCATGAGGTTCGCGAACGATTCGTATCGCACCCCATCGAAATCCCCGGCAGACCAGTGAGGCGGGGATATGTAAATCCCCTGACGCTCGCTTGCCACGAGGGACGCTCTGCTCGCGTTCGCCAGCCCAGTTCCCTGCACGAATGGATCGTAGTCGAGGTTATCGGCAGTGGACATGAGGATGTTCTTCGCGAGCTGAGAGCCCGGGAAGTCACCGTGACCCTGCTTGTAGGCGTCGTAGAGCACAGCCACTATCCCTGCAGTGACTGGCGTTGCCAGGCTCGTGCCGCCCCAAAGCCGGACCGCATTGTTGCCGTTTGGCGGATTGTACGAGTTCACAGGGCTGCTGCCGTATGCCCAGGCGCCCACGGACAGGACGTCGGGATCCAGCTGTCCCAGGGCATTGGGTCCGCGGTCAGACCACGATATCACGTTTCCGTATGTGGAGAAGCTCGACCCCCACCAATAGCTCGTCGCAGCGCCAGCCGTGATGACGCCAGGACTGGATCCGGGTGAGACGACCGTTCCATAACCGAAGCCACCGTTACCAGAGGCGACGACGAAGGTCGCTTTGGGTGCGTAGTAGTTGGAGATCCAGTCGACCAGACGGGCGTCGTAGGACCAACCCTGGTTTATGATGTTGGAGTACCCGAAGCTGTTGCTCAGGATCTGGGCCTCATCGCCGGTCTCGGGTATGCCGTCATACCCCTCCACGGCGAAATAGAACCCGTCGTCCATGCTCCCGCCCTGATAGACGTTCCCCACGGCGACAATCTTAGCACCTCGGGCGGTGCCAGTGACGAGGCCTGCAGACGCGACGCCCTGCCCGGCGATCGCGGAAGCACACAGGGTTCCGTGGGATCCTGCAGCCTCGGTGGCGTCGTTTATCATGAAAGCCACGATGTCACCGTTGCCTGGGATTATGTTCGGAACGCCTATGGAGCTCGAGAGTATGTCAGCATACGGGATTGACAGCACACCATCAGCGATGAAGTAGACCAATCCTCCGGAGAGGTCGGGCTTTCCATCGCCCGTAACGTCCCTGACAGAGATCTCGTCGCCCTTCGTGACGGCCTTCTCGTCGGAGAAGCTGCCGTCGTAGTTGAGGTCCACATACACTGTATCATAGACCCCGGGTGTTGTGGAGTCGACAACGAGCACAGGCGGGCTGCCGCCATAACCCTGAGAGAGTCTCAGATTGTCATCGGGATGGAGACCATGGTGGTATGTTCCGGACGCGCTCACTATCCCGGTGACGTCGTAGCCAGTACCGTCAAGGATATCATCCATGTTGCCGTCGGCGTCAACAGAGGACGTGTCGGAATACCAGTTGTTGCTTGAGGGATAACCGACTCCGCTGTTGAGGAAGTTCCTCATGGATCGCGAATCGAACGCGATTGGCCATCCGTAGTACGGGGATGAGACACTGGTGACCCTCGCCTGGGTCCCATAGAGGTCGGGATGGCCGAAATCGACCCCTGAGTCGAGGACAGCAACGTTTACACCGCCCCCGTCAAAGCCATTGCTCCACGCCTCTACGGATCCTTGAATCTCGACAACTCGCTTCATCTGCGGATTGACAGGCGGTCGACCGTCTCCAGCGGAGGTTGGCTCATACACTTCGATGGGAGTCGGCAGGACATATTCTGACACAGAGTGCACGCCATCCAAGTAAGAGATCTTGCTGGCGAGATAAGCGGGGATTTCCACGATCAGGTTACCGGGTCGTGTTCTAGGGGCAGGAGGAGTCGTGCTCTTGACCTCGCCCAGATAGTCCCAGACGAGACTCGGCCGGTCGGTGACGATGCTGACCTCGATCGTGTCAAATGGATTCATCTTCAATATGTCACGAAGGGCGCCATCGATTCCGACGGGAGCGTCGGACAGACTCGAAGAGGTTGGTACGGAAAAGCTGGGGTGTCCCGAACCAGTTCTTTCTCCCATCTCCCCCTCAGAACCTGCAGGACCAGATTCCCCGGTCCCAAGAGCGGCACCTGATGACGAAATGATTAGCGCTAGGATCACAACCGAGACGAGAGCTCTTGCCCACTTCATTTGACCTCCTCCAGGTATTTCTGAGTAGGGACTTCCGTTTATAAAAGCTTTGGCGGCTACCAGTTATCGAAGAAGGTCTCCATCAGGTCCTCTGCCGATCTGCTGTGTCTGAGTTTCCTTCTCCTTTTCTTCTTCCGTTTCTTGTAGGGCGATTCGATGTCTCCCTGGACGATCTCCGAACCGTGACGGAAGAACCTGTAGGAAAGATACATGAGTCCACCACCAGCGATCAGGGCGAGTATGGCCAGCTCGGATTCAAGGACGAGTCCGATGTACAGGCCGATGCTGCTCAGAAGGCCTCCCGCCGCTGCCCCGCCAGTAGCCACGAGACCCTGGAACACCGGATCACCGGGCGCTCGCCCGGACAGCGTCCGCCCACTAACGCCGTCCACGGTGACGAAATAGGACCTCTCTCGATAATCGTATCTGACCATCCATATTGGATAGAATACCAAGAGGAAGCTGTTCGGAATGACATGAATCTTCTCGAAGGTCACCCTGGTGAGATTGACCGTCCCCCTCGCCATATCGCGGATGGCCTCTTCACCTTCACCCTCGGCGTCCGTCTTGGACGTCGTCACCTCGAAGGTCGGTATCTCGTCCTGTTTCGATATGACCTCACCGCTCAGATTCCTGAGGGATTCTATGCCGATGTCGCCGGCATCACAAGCGATGTTCGTCCACGTGTAGTCCTGGAGGACCATCCTCTCCTTGTATTCCTTGGTCTCCGTGTAGTGCCCCTTGCCCGTCCTATGCTTGTGCACAACGTAACCACATATCCATCCTGCGGCTCGCGCGTTCAGTTTCCAGAAGGGGACATAGAGAGGGTAGATCTCCTTGACCGTTCCAACTTTGTCAAGGTCCCTTGCTTTGAATCCCTCATCGAACCATTTGGATACTGTTCTGAAGACCCTGTGTCTGTCCAACAGGTTCTTGTAGACAACGCTGCGGACGCCTTCCGAGTCCTCGACGTAAAGTAGTGAGTCGCAGTAGGGGCAGGAAGTGGTCCTGGACGCATCAGCGACACCGACAGGTCCTCCGCAGGAGGGACAGCTCATCGCGACAGTGATTCCCATTCAACACCTCTCAATGCTAGAACTTCTTGGCTACATACACACTGCTCAGGAGCACCCCCACCAAGGTAATGCCGATCAGGATGGCGGCGAGATATGCATCGTACAGGAGGAGGAAGCCTTCACCGAAGAAGGCCCCGAAGCCTATCAGCGAGACGGCCAGGTACGGTCCGGATCCCCGGACTGGGAACAGATCCGTGAAGACCTCGCCGGAAGAACCGTCTATCACGCAGGTGTATGATCTTCCCTTGAAGGAGTACTCCACCTGCCACACGGGGAAGTACACGAGCGCCTGCTCGATCGGCTCGCCCGGCATGGATGGAAGATAGGCAGACATGTCGAGATCTGGCTCGAGGACTTCTGCATCCCCTGTATCGAACTCCTTGCCGAAGATCTTGATGTCCCCCGGGGGGACCTTGAGCGAGCGGAAACCGGGCAGGTTCGTGAGCTTGGCGGGTTCGACGAGCACGGACTCCGCATTCCCAACCCGCCTCTTGAACATGTAGATGGGGAAGTACTGGCGGGACAGCCGCTGGACAGACGCCAGGCTGTCCAGGTTCTTCGCTTTCTTGGGCCCCGCTGCCCATCTTCTGAAAATCCCAATGGCCTGCTGTCCATCACTGTAGAAGGGGAGAATGTGGTAGAAGTGCGCCCCGCTCTTGTCAATGAATATCCGTGAGTCGCAATAGGAACACTCCGCGATCAGTGTGCCAACGTCGTACTCCAAAGGTGCGCCGCATTTCGGGCAGTCGGTCTCTGCCATCCCTATTCGCCAGCCTTCGCACCGCACTCAGGACAGAACTTGGACCCAGCGGGAATGCTCTTGCCGCATTTCTCGCACTTCGCCATGCTTTGCATGGGCTTCCCACACTCGGGACAGAACTTGGAACCCTCGGGCACGAACTTGCCGCAGCCTGGGCAGTCTCCTCCTGGCTCCATCCGAGCCCCGCAACTGCCGCAGAACCTCATTCCCCCGGGAACCATTTTCCCGCACTTCGGGCAGGTCATCCCGGGTGCCGGAGCGCCCTCCTGCCTTCTCTTGGTTGCATCCATCATCATGTATCCCATGCCGATGCCCGCTCCCACGCCGACACCTGCACCGGCCGCGCCTCCTCCACTCTCGGAGCTCGCCGCTTCCCTCATCGCCTGACCGGTCTGGTAGCCTACGTAGTCGGTGCCGAGGACCTGCATCGAAGCCCTCGTGTCCACCGCCTTCTGGACCTCCTCGGGCAGCGATATGTAGAGCCCCGATATCTTGTCGATTAGGATTCCGTACTGATCGAAATGGGGCTTCGATTTCTCCAGGACTATCTGCTCTATGTTCATCAGATTGGACGCCAGGTCCGTCACTCCCAGACCATTCTCCTTCATGTGACCGATGGCATCGTAGATGAGCAGTACGACCTGCTCCTGTATCCTGTCCTCCACCTCATCGCTCGCCTGGAACCCGCGCGTCCCAACGAACTCATTGATGAAGTTCTCTGGATCCTTGACGCGGAACCTCATCTCGCCGAAGAGCCTGAGGTTGACCATCCCGAACTCCTTGTCCCTGAACTGGTAGGGTTGCTTGCTCCCGAACTTCCCGTCGAAGGGCCTCCTCTGCAGGTAGTAGACCTCTGCCTGCTGCTCGACGCCCGAAAGGAACTTCACTATGGCCCCGACAATCGGTGCGTTGATCGACGTCAGTGCGTATCTGTCCGGTCGATCGATGTATGCAAGAGCCTTGCCGTCCCTGTAGAAGACCGCTATCTCGTCCTCGCGCACAACGATGTTGTCATTCAGCCTTATGTTCCTGGGAACACGCCACATGATGTTACCAGACTTCTGTGCATCCTCCCACTTCAGTGTTACAGATCCAAACACGCTCAATCAGTCACCCCCGTTCCGGTTATGATCCTCATCCTCTTGTCCATGACGGTCTCGAACTCCTCGAGTCCGGTTCTGAGGCCCGATATCATGGTCGACATGGCTTCCCATTCCTTGGACTCGGTCTCGCTCCTGAGTCGGCCCAGATCCGCGTCCATTCTCTCCACGCCTTCCAAGAGAGACAGGTCATACTCGTAGAGCATGTTGAGCTCCCGAACATCCACCCTGATCGCGGGGGATATCCCGGAGTACCCCTGCTCGGCGTGGCGGAGCTTGCCCTCGACCGCCTGGAAGGAGCTCAGGAGAGTACCGAGTTTCTCAAGATTCTTCGTCTCATAGGTCTCGACCAGCGAGGCTCGGCACTTCTCGCCCTTGGACCGCAAACCGCGCAGCCTGTCGGCAATCTGGATTCTGAGCATGTTGTCGGCGGCCCTGATGTCCTCCTTTCTGCGGTATCCCGCAAAACCTGGCACGAGAAGCTGGATCCTCTTCAGGAGGCCCCTGTCTTCCTCAACTCTTTCCCTCAAATCGGGCATTATCTCACCTGCGACAAGAACTATATCGTAACTTATGAAGGTTTTGGGTGGGTGTCTCCAGCTGAGAGGATTATCACACGAGCTTGGACACGACCAGCCAGAGACCAGCCACGACAATCAGAAGGGCGAAGACCAGCTCCAGCTCGAACACTATCCACTTCAAGTAGACGGCAAACATGAACATGCCAAGGATGATCAGCACAAGGCCCCAGAAGATGCCCGTCCCCTTCGTCAATACCTCGGTGCCATGCCTCTCGTCGCGCTTCCACTCCGTCATCGACGAATAGAACGTGCTGCCCGCATAAATCCTTTGTGGAGGAGACGAACCGAAGAGATAACAGAAAAAAAGGGCCGCTCAGAAGAATCCGAACGGCCTTGTTGTGGAGGGATGCTTGTAGAACAATGAGCACAATCCCTATATATCATTTTTCGATTGGGCTGGATTATCGATTGATTCGCCTCCATCTCCCAGACTATCTAACGGAATGCCCGGAGAACGGCGAGGAGTCGCACAATATCCCATTTGCGGGGGTGTTTGTTCACCTTCAGGATGGGGTTTCGGTCGGATTCTCCCTCGGAGGACGAATCATAATCATATGTTCCGGAACAGAGTCCGTACGAATAAGTGAAAATAGCAGTTCGAACATGGTGTGCCTGATGACAACGGTGATTCTCGACACGAATGCCCTGATGATGCCATTTCAGTTCGGGGTCAACCTCGACCTAGAGCTCGAAAGGCTGTTCGGTTCATTTGAGATTCTCGTGCCTTCACCTGTGGTCCGGGAGTTGACGTCGCTTGCTCCCAAGGACAGAATCGCGCGAAGCGCGCTAAGACTGGCCAGGAAGTACAAGACCGTGGAATCGGAAGGTCAGACGGACAAGGTTCTCGTCGATCTCGCCAAAGACCTGCATGCGGTTGTCGTGTCAAATGACAAGCTTGTGATACGCTCCCTGGAGAGGGAAGGCTTGCCCTACGTACGGCTCAGGTCCCGCTCTCATCTGATCCTCGAAGGTTCACTGTAGCAATCTATTTGTTTTCCCTGCGCGATGTGGAACCGTGAAGCACGGTCAAATCGAGGCACTGAAGCAACTAGCCTTGGCTGGCGCCGCGAAAGGCCACACGGACATCACTTCTTCTGAGCTCGGCAGATCGATGGGAGTGAGTCAACAGACGGCCTCTAATCGGATACTGGAGCTTGTCGAGCTCGGCATGCTCACGAGGGAGACAGTGTACCGAAGGCAGAGGATTCGGATCACGGACAAAGGGCTGGCTGTCCTGAGAAAGGAGTATATGGATTTCAGGCGGCTGTTCGAGGCCTACGACAGGCTCACGATCACGGGGGAGGTCGCCACGGGAAGCGGGGAAGGGAGGTACTACCTGCAGCAGGACGAGTATAGGAAGCAGTTCGAGAGGATACTGGGCTCGACCCCCTTCGAGGGTACGCTCAATCTGCGTGTGAAGGGTCGAGAGGCGGGGAAACTGACACTGCTGGAATCTCTGGACGGGATTCTCGTGAATGGCTTCAAGTCAGAGGGCAGAACCTTTGGGGACGTGAATTGCTTCCTTGCAGCAATCCGAGACAAGAAGTGTGCCGTCATCATCCCCCTCAGATCGCATCACCGAGGGATTGTGGAGGTTATTTCGACCCAGAGGCTCAGGGACGTTTTCAATCTGGATGATGGTGATTTCGTTGCAATCGACATCGACGTGAGCTCGAAAGCCTGGTGACTCCGAGATCCAAAGCAGCAACCGCGTGAGCCATAATCCCTCTCCGAGCTTCGACCTGAACCCCGTTGCGGCGACCGACGCCATGGACCACGTGTTTGTGCCGGTCGGGAACTGCACGATCACGCTGGATGTCTCGGACGATGACGGTGGACTTGCCACGCTGACCCTAGATGTCACCATCTGATTCAGAACTTCTTCGTGACGTGGTCTAGGACAGACTCGAAAACAGCCTTGCCATCTCCATTGTCTGGAACATTCCGGGTCCAATCGGCCTGCTGAATCCCGAGGTAAGTCCTCTCTGGATGAGGCATCATTCCGAAGACGTTGCCCTCTGAATTGCAGATCCCGGCTATGCCGAAAAGCGAACCGTTGGGGTTCCAGGGATATCCGGCGATCTGACCCTCGGCATCGACATATCGGAACACGATCTGGTCATTGTCCTTCAACGTATCCAGCAGCTCCTTCTCGCGGTGCTTGGGCAACATGAACTTCCCCTCTGCATGGGCCGTTGGAGCCTGGATTATCTGGCCCCGCTCGAGCTTGGTCGTGAAGATGCACTTGCCTTTGTTCCAGTTCTCCAGCAGAGTTGGGCGGCATTCGAACCGCCCGGAATCGTTCCATCCGAGGGAGGCCGTGGGATACCTGCTCATTATCGACTCGATTCCGGGGAGCACTCCGAGCTCTACAAGAATCTGGAAGCCATTGCAGATTCCCAGAACTGGCTTTCCTTCATCGATGAACTGCACGAGCTCGTCCTCCATTCGACTCTTCATCCGCGCCGCCAGTATGGCGCCTGCTCTGACGTAGTCCCCGGACGAGAAGCCCCCGGGAATGACGAGGATCTCGTAGTCTTCTAGCTTCCTGGTCTCCTCGGGCTTGGTGTCCTGTCCCAGCAACTGTTTGAGATGGACAATCTCAGCGGAAGCGCCCGACCTTCGAAAGGCCTGAGAGGTCTCCGCTTCACAGTTCGTCCCTTCGATGATGAGTATGCAGACCTTCACATCCTCGACCTTCAAGGTGTTCCCCCCATGTAGTCATAGATGGTCCGCTTCCACGCTTCGCTCAGGTCCTCCAAGAAGATGCCCGCCTTGACGTTCGAGTCCGCAATGATGACGCTGCTTCCCTTCACCATGCCCAGTTTGCGGACCGGGACATCCGACACAATATCGAGGAACCTGTCTTCCTTTCCCCGCCAGACCTCGGCAAGCCACCTCGTATTGCTCTCAGAGAACATCTTGACGCTTGTGGGGACTCGCTCTGTCTTGGACAGATCTATGAATGCGCCCACGTCTCCGCCCAGAGCCATCTCCGATATCGCGATGGCGATGCCGCCGTGGGAGATGTCATGGCAGGATGCTATTGTCTGCTCGTTCACTGCTCGAAACACGGCGTGTAGGCTCTTCTTCAACATCCCCACATTCACGTTGGGAACCGTGCCCGAGTGTCCTCCGAAGACCCGAAGGTACTCGGAGCCGCCCATCTCATTCTTCGTATCTCCGATCAAGAAGATGGGGTTGTCCTGCTCCTTGAGGTCTGACGTGATGCATCGTCTCACATCTGGAACCTTCCCCACGCCCAGGACGACGGGCGTTGGCGGAACATGGCCGTGCTCGGTCTCGTTGTAGAAACTCACGTTTCCCGAGGGGAGAGGAAGACCCAGATGAGAGGCCACGTGGCCGATTCCGCGGACGGTCTCCCTGAAGAGTCCGAGTCTGTCTGGTTTCTCTGGATTGCCGAAATTCAGGCAATTCGTGAGTGAGTCGGGGAAACCTCCAACGGCCGCGATATTCCTGCACACCTCGTCAACCGCCGACATGCCACCTCTGAAAGGGTCGAGTTCCGAGAAGGTCGGATTCGTAGCGGTCGCAACGGCGAGTCCCCGAAACGTGTGCTCCAGGGGTTTGATCACCGCCGCGTCTCCGTGGCAAGCGTATCCCATCTTGCCCTGGAGGGGCTTCACGACCGTGGCCCCTCTGACCTCGTGATCGTACTGATGAATCACCCAAGCCTTCGAGGCTATGTTGGGCGAGGATATGAGCTTGAGAATGGTCTTGCTGTAGTCCTCTGGCTCCTCGGGGATCGCTTCTGGCTTTTCCAGATACCGGGTGTCATGGGTGTATTCCCGGCAGTACTCGGGGCCCGCCGTGTAGAAGTCCAGGTCAAGCTCTAGGATCTTCTTTCCCTCGTAGAGCACACGGACGATCCTGTCCTTGATGACACGGCCGATGGGGGTTGCGAGGACGTCGTACAGCTTGAAGAGGTGGAGGACATCGTCCACCTTCTCCGGTGAAACCGCCAGCATCATTCGCTCCTGGGATTCGCTGATCCACATCTCCCAGGGTTGAAGTCCCTCCTCCTTCAGCGGAACCTTCTCCAGGTTCACTTCGGCTCCAAAGCCGCCCGCGAGAGCCATCTCCCCGACGACGCAGGATAGTCCTCCCCCGCCAAGATCCTTCATTCCGTTGAGGAGTCCCCTTTCCGCCGCCTCCAGGCATGTGTGGATGAGGGGTTCCTTCGTTATCGGGTCGCCCAATTGCACCGCCCCGCCCATCCATTCCTCTTCCATGTCCTCAGTCAGCTCAACGGACGCGTACGTCACCCCGTGGATGCCGTCCCGCCCAGTGCGTCCGCCGACGAGGATGAAGACGTCCGAGTCGGTCTTCACGGCGTTCTTGAGGATGTTCTTCTTCTTCGCAATCCCCACACAGCCAACGTTGATGATGCAATTGCCGAGATAGCCGTCGTGGAAGTGGACGCTGCCTGAGACCGTTGGTATGCCGATCCTATTGCCGTAGTCCCTGATGCCCGCGACGACTCCTTCGAACAGATATCGAGGATGCTTGACACCCTTCGGGAGCTTGTCATGAGGGAAATCCAGAGGGCCGAAGTGCAGTGGGTCGATGAGGGCGACTGGCTGGGCACCCATGCACAGGACATCGCGTATGATCCCCCCGATCCCGGTGGCCGCCCCGCCGTAGGGCTCAACCGCGCTCGGATGATTGTGGCTTTCGATCCTCAGGGCATAGGCGTGGTCTTCATCGAAATCCACGACGCCCGCATCTCCTCTGAGGATCACGGACGGCGTGTCGATGGACAGCAGGTACTCCTTGAGAAACACCTTGGACGACTTGTAGCAGCAGTGCTCCGACCATGCCTGTCCGATTGACTGGAGTTCCACATCCGTGGGCTCCCTCCCCTTGCCGCGATAGTATTCCTGAACCCGCTTCATCTCAGCGAGGTCAAGGGCCAAGCCGCCTTCATCACTTAGCAGGACCATATCATCGTCCGAAGCGTCCAATAGGCTGACAAAACGGATTTCGGAAGAGAACTCCTCCAATTCCCCATCCTCCTGATGTCCCCTGTAACGCAGGGCACTTACTTAAGGATTCCACAGTCACCGAGCCGGAGGGGTGACCTACTCGAATCGGATCTGGTAATCATGGATGACGGGGTTCGCCAGGAGGCGATTGCACATCTCCTCCAGAAGGTCCTCGGCCCGGACCCTGTCCTCCTCCTCAAGGTCGATCTCGAAGAGTCTTGCGGACTTGACATCAGTTGCGGTCTCGAAGCCCAGAAGCTTCAGCGCCTTGAGGGTGTTCGATCCCTCAGGATCCGCGATCCCTTTCTTCAGATGTATCTCAACGAAGGCCTTCACCATGGAATCACTCTGGCGAGATAGCGCGGCTGCCTAATATTGTTTCCTCATGCGACAAGGTAGGACTGCTGAATGAGCCGCCAAGCGGAGTCCACCTGTTCCTCTTCCCTCAGCCAGAACCTTGTACGGAACCAGCCCCAGCCCTGGTTGAGCGGGACGGGTTGTGCGAGGCCTTCTGGGTCTTTCAGCTGATCGAAGGATGGCAGGATGAAGACGTCGATGTCGCTCTTCTGCAACCTGATCTCGACGAAGACCTTTCCCTTCTTGATGCTTCTCACCGAGATCCAGTACTTCATCACTCTCTCTTCGAACCTGTCGCCGTTGGACCTCTCGCAGATCTCAATCCTCTCCCTGAGCATCAGGTAGAGCTCCCTTGCCTTGTATCCGCCGCGGCTGATAGCATCCACTATTCCACCTTCCGCATGATGAGGAGGTACTTGAAGCCCCTGAGATAGAAGTTGTACTTCAACGCCCGCCTCTGCCAGAGCTCGTTGTTCGTGCGCTGATTGTGAATCCTAACAGATACTATATCGACGGGCTCGAAATGACGTGCGAGCACTTCGAACAGCTTGAAACCCACCGGTGTGAACTTCCTCTTCCGGTATTGGTCAGCGATGAGCCAGCCCAGGATCCCACCTTCCTTGAGCGTACGGTGAATCTCCTTGACAACCTTCTCTAGCTCCACGAAAAAGCGCTCATCCTCGCATGGAATCTTGCCGATGCAGTCGGGGTGGTTTGAGTAGTGGATATTGTCGCTGTAAGGCGAGTCCACGAAGTGGAGGTCCACGCATTCGTCCTCCAACGGGAGGCTTCGTGCATCGTTCTGTATGATGTCGCTCCGTATGGCGGCGATGTCATAGCCGATGACCCTCCTGTTCTCCTCTCTGGCAACGTCGACCGTCGTCCCACTTCCCGCCATGCAGTCAACGACCAGGTCGCCGGGCTCAGTGTGTCTCCAGATCAGGTGTCTTAGGACGAAGGCTGGAGTCACGCCTGAGAACCTGTTGTCGCCCTTCTTCTTCTCCCCGTAGCTCTGATAAGG
>JAGMAI010000141.1 GCA_023130895.1 Thermoplasmata archaeon | reverse complement strand
TGCGTCACGGTCCCCCCGGAAACGAAGAAGAGACTGGGTCTGCCCTTTCTCGCGGACCTGCTGTGGAACGAGGGTAGCGATGTTCCAGTTCTGAGGAGTCTTGTACCGAACGACATCCCATACGATGAGAAGTCAGCGTTCGGGATCACGATAAATCACAGGAAGACGTACACTGGGATCACGGATTCGGACAGGGCGCTGACCATATCGAAGTTCGCGAACTTCGCCAAGCGTGTCGAGTCGCTCGACGGGGAGACGGCAATCAACGAATTCGGGCGGGAATTCCGTTCACCAGGCCACGTGAGCCTCCTGAACGTCGCCAACCCAGTACTCCGGTCCCGAAGGGGGCACACGGAGCTGTGCACGGCCCTGGTAGCGATGGCGGGATTGACCCCGAGCGCCACGATCTGCGAGATGATGGACGACGGGGGAAGGGCGCGCAGCAGGGAAGATGCAAGACGATATGCGAACGAAAGAGGTTTGGTCTTCCTCGAAGGACATCAGGTAGTGGAGGCGTGGAAGGAATGGTCAGAGTAATGGCATCAGGCGTTTTCGACCTGCTTCACACAGGTCATCTGCACTATCTCGAGGAAGCCAAGAAGCTCGGGGACGAGCTCATCGTCGTCGTGGCAAGGGACTCGACCGTGAGGAAGGAGAAGCACGAGCCCATAACAACTGAGGACGTGAGGTGCGAGCTCGTTAACGCATTGAAGCCGGTCGACGAGGCCGTCCTGGGAAAGGAAGGCGACATGTTCGATGTCGTCGAGGGAATCAAGCCAGACATCATCGCGCTCGGATATGATCAGAAGCACGACGAGGAGGCGATTAGGGCGGAGCTCGAGAAGAGGGGGCTCGACGTCAAGGTCGTGCGCCTGTCCAAGCTCGGCACGGACCTGGACGGAACTCGCAAGATAATCCAGAAGGTCGTCGCCTGGTACAAGGTCAAGGCGAAGCTGGATGCAATCGAGGGTCGAACGTGAAGCGGATTGGCATTGCGGACACGACTTTCGCACGATTCGATATGGCCGCGAGCGCGGTCGACGAGCTCAAGCAGCTCGGCGCCGGGTACAAGATCATCCGCTACACGGTCCCGGGGATCAAGGACCTCCCCGTTGCCACCAAGATGCTGTTCGAGGAACAGAGCTGCGACATAGTAATGGCCCTGGGGATGCCCGGGGCACAGCCCATCGACAAGCAGTGTGCCCATGAGGCCTCGCTGGGTCTCATTCAGACGCAGCTTCTTACGAATCACCACATCATAGAGGTCTTCGTTCACGAGGACGAGGCCAAGAACGAGAAGGAATTGGCACGGCTCGCCGATAGAAGGACGCGTGAGCATGCCGAGAACGTCTTCAACCTACTCTTCAAGCCCGAGAAGCTCAGACGGAAAGCGGGCAAGGGCGCGAGGCAGGGGTTCGAGGACGCAGGACCTTTGGAGGTATGAAATGAACCTAGGAATAATTGTGAGCGAGTTCAACTTCGACATCACCATGGACATGTTGGAGAGAGCCAAGGACCACGCGGCCTTTCTCGGGGCCACGGTCAAGAAGGTCGTGAAGGTGCCCGGTGTCTATGACACACCCATAGCCCTGAAGAAGCTCCTCTCCAGGAAGGACATCGATGGTGCTGTCGTGTTGGGCGCGGTGATCGAGGGGGAGACGGAGCACGACGAGATCGTGATGGGTCAGGCGAGCAGGAAGATAACCGACCTCTCCGTTGAGTTCGACAAGCCAGTGGGCCTTGGGATCACAGGTCCGGGAATGGGAAGACTGCAGGCCGAGGCCAGGATAGAGAGGGCGAAGACGGCCGTGGAGAGCGCCGTCAAGCTGCACAGCCGCCTTAAGGAAATCTAGGCGGGGACGAAAACCTTTCTTGCAGACCTCTATCCTCAGTCTTGAAGGCACACGCCAAGCCACTCATCCCACGATGAATCAAGCTTAACGCACTAAGAGGAAGGCAAGCCCCCCTTGGACGACTCTCTCTGTCCAGCAACGGAAACCATGAAATACTCCAAAACACAATGATTCTCTGGAGGAGGGAACTTGAATTCATTGGACAGGCTCATTGAGGTGATTGACTGAGAGTCCTTCCTTTTTTCTTTGTGGTCTTCCTCCTCACTTCGGTTTTGGCGGTTCCTGTTCCTTCGAGTAATTCGGAGAATAGTCGCGAAGGACTGCCTGCTTTGTCGTCTGACTGGAGGATTGAGGTTGTGGATTCTGAAGGTGGAGTAGGCGGACTCACATCCATCGCGGTCGACAACAATGGCAACCCCCACATCAGTTATATTGACTATTCGAATTATGATCTCAAATACGCTGCTTGGAAGGGAGACTCGTGGTACATAGGAGTCGCAGATTCCGTTGGTGCTGTGGGCTTGTACTCTTCCATCGCGGTCGACAACAATGGCAACCCCCACATCAGTTACTACCACTTGTGGGGTTCGAACCTCAAGTATGCCAGATGGACAGGAAGCTCGTGGCTCAATGAGACCGTCGACTCCGTTGGTCAGGTCGGCACGTACACATCCATAGCTCTTGACAGTAACGACAATCCGCACATAAGCTATTACGACTCAATCAATCGGGATCTCAAGTATGCAAGGTGGACGAAGAACGGATGGGACATCGAGGTCGTGGACTTCACTGGTGATGTCGGTCAAGGCACTTCTATAGCTCTGGACAGCAGCGGCTACCCCCACATCAGCTATGCTGGGGAGTCCAATGATGACCTCAAATATGCAAGGTGGACAGGAAGTTCGTGGAACATAGAGATCGTGGACGCCCCTGTCAATAGAATAGGGTGGTTCACATCCATAGCTCTCGACAGCAACGATAATCCGCACATAAGCTATTCGGAACTGCACATTTGCGACCTCAAATATGCGAGCTGGACAGGGAGCTCGTGGAGCATTGAGACAGTGGACTCCATTGGTTGGGTTGGCTATTACCCTTCCTTAGCTCTTGACAGTAACGACAATCCGCACATAAGCTATTTTGACGACAGCAATTGGGACCTCAAGTACGCCACAAGGGCCGAGCCTCCACCTCCGTCCCGCTTAATCTCCTTAGACATCGACCCCGACACCCTCAACCTCAAATCCAAGGGCAGATGGGTGACCGCATACCTCAGCGCAGAGAATGCATCCGTACACGACATAGACATATCTACAATCCTCCTGCAGGACACTCTATCGCCCGAGAGATGGGACCATCAGGACGAGGTGCTCATGCTCAAGTTCAACCGTCAAGAACTGCAGTCCCTCCTGCAGGTCGGAGATTCCATCGAAATCAAGATAACAGGGAAGTGGAAGGATGGAGAGAGCTTCGAGGCATTCGACCACATCAGAGTGATCAATCCAGGGAAGAAATAGTGTTTCTAGCTATCCTAAGGTTTTCAGAATGAGAATCCCCGCCAGTCCTCATCCGAGCGTAAAGAATGTCAAGAACTGGTAATAAAAACCTTTATCTACAATCTGCCCTTCTCATTTCTGAGCCTTCAGGAGGAAGCCAGCGGCGAGACTCGTGAAGATTCAAGGGTTGAGGATTCGATGGTAGACGTCGAGGCAATCGAGAAGATTCTGGACGAAGTGAAAAGTCTCGAGGGGATCTCGAGCCTGATTCTGGTCTCACGCACGGGCGTGCACATCGCGGGGGATCTTCCCGAGGGCGCGCACGTGGAGACCTTCGTCGCCATGTTCGCCATCCTTC
>JAGMAI010000140.1 GCA_023130895.1 Thermoplasmata archaeon | reverse complement strand
ATATCGACGAGAACAAGATAATCGACGAGCTGAAAAAGAGGAACGAGGAGCTTCAGCAGCACCTCTAGATCTTCTTCATGCCCCTTTTCATCCACTTTGTGACGGATGAGTAGACGTAATCCAGTGTCTCGCGCATTTGCCTGTTCTCCCCCTCAGCGGTCGTCCTGCGCTTCACGATCTCCTCGATCACGTCGTCCTCGCTTGCAGGGTTGCCCTTGATCAGCGTGTACGCCTTTCCGATCTCAGCGAGGGCGTGGGAGTCCGTACCGCCCGTATGGCCTAGGCGGAGCCTGTCCGCGAGCCTCCTGGACCTCTTGTTGTTCCTCGCAGTGCAGCGGGCGTTCTGGACCTCGACCGCCGCGAAGCTCTCCGCGGTGACGGATTTCCCGCCAATCCCGGACCAGAATCTGTGCGGGTGCGGTGCGACCGAGATCCCGCCAAGGTCTCTGATCTTCTCCGCCGTCTCCTCGACGGTCAGATGTGTGGGTATCAGCTCATCCACGCCGTAGGCGACGATGTGACCCGCCTCGGTCGACACCTCAACGCCCCTGACAACCAGGAAGTCGTCGAACCCCCTGCACATCTCATAGGCCTTCAGAGACCCGCGGATCTCGTTGTGGTCCAGGATGGCGATCCCATCCAGCCTCATCTTCCTTGCGTAGGTCACGATGTCCTTGGGCTTCTCTCTGCCGTCCGATGAGAACGCAGAGTGTATGTGTAGGTCCATCTTCATCTGGATCACTTGACCTGAGATCCTGCCGGAACGTCCCTGTGCAGCGTAACGGGCTTCCCCTGTGCCTTGAGCGGGACGGTCCTCTCCTCGTCGAGGACAACTGCGGTCTTCTTCCCGCCCTCTCCCTCGGCCACGACGATCTTGAGCTTCTTGAAGTCCTCGAACGAGATCACCGGAAGGCCCTTGCTCCCCAGAACCTGGGTTCCCGGGGCAGACCCCTCCGCGAGAAGAACGGACACGATCTCCTTGTCCTCCGCGGCCATGAGCATCGCGTTGGATTCCACGCCCCTGAGCTTGGCGGGTTGAAGGTTGCAGAGCATGACCAGGTCCTTTCCCATGAGCTCTTCGCTCGTGTAGTAGCCCTTCAGGCCTGCAACGATCTGTCTCTTCTCGTCGCCCAGGTCAATGGACATCACGTACAGCTTCTCCGCGTCAGGATGGTCCTCGATCGAGATGACCTTTCCGACCCTGATGTCGAGCAGGTTCTCCACAGAGGCTTCCCCCTCCGGAAGCTCGATCTTCTTGAAGAGCGGCGAGGGCTTCCCTATCTTCTGGCCCGCCTCAATATCGTTCAGAGCCTCCTCCCAGCTCTGGCTGTTCAGGTCCGATTCGTACCCGAGCATCTTCCACAGTCGGGCTGACGAGAACGGAAGGAACGGAGCCGAGAGCACGCACAGGGCCTTCACTATGCGCAAAGCGACGTGCAGTGACGTCCCGCAAGCTTCCTTGTCCACCTTCACGAGGGTCCACGGGCCGACCGCGTCGAAGTACTGGTTCCCGAATCGCGCAAGGGACATGATCTTCTTCATCGAGTCCTTCAACTTGACCCGCTCGAGGTTATCGTCCACCTCCTTCCACGTCCGCTCGATTCTCTCCAAGGCCTCGTCGTCCTTCGTTGTCGTCTTGACGACCGGGGGGACCTCTCCGAAGTGCTTGTTGACGAACGTCAGCACCCTGTGCGCGAAGTTCCCGTATGTCGCCAGCAGCTCGGTGTTGTTCCTCGTGACGAATTCTTTCCACGTGAAGTCCGAATCCCTGTTCTCCGGCATGTTGACCGTAAGGTAGTACCTCACCGCGTCCGCGGGGAAGTTCTCCAGAACCTTGTCGATCTCAAGCGTCACGCCCGTGGACTTCGAGAACTGTGCGCCCTCGAACCTCATGAACTCGTTCGCGGGGACATCATAGGGCAGGTTCAGGTCCCCGCGGGCCATCAGGACGGCCGGCCAGAAGATGGCGTGGAAAGGTATGTTGTCCTTCCCCAGGAAGTAGTAATGCCTGGCTTCGGGATTCTGCCAGTATTCCTTCCACGCGTCGGGGTCCCCCTGCCTCCTCGCCCACTCCACGGCCATGGAGAAGTATCCCATGAAGGCCTCGAACCAGACGTACACCATCTTGTCCTCGTGGCCCTTGATCGGGATCGGTATCCCCCACTTGATGTCACGCGAGACCGGTCTGTCCACGAGCCCGTTCTCCAGCCAGTTTCTTGTGAAATTCAGAACGTTGGGTCTCCAATGGTTCTTGTCCTTGATGTACTCCTTGAGCTGGTCCTCGAAGGCCGTGAGCCTGAAGAAGAGATGGCCGCGCGTTTTCATCTCAGGAGCCCCTTTGCAGAACACGCAGTACCGGTCAACGAGGTCCTCGGGGTCGAGTATCTTCCCGCACTCATCGCACTGGTCCCCTCTGGCGCCCACATGGCCGCAGTGCGGGCAGGTTCCTTCCACGTACCTGTCCGGGAGGTACCGGCTGCAGTTCTCGCAGAAGGGCAGCGTCATATCGCTCTCGTAGATGTGCCCCTTCTCCCAGAGGTCCAGCATGAAGTCCTTGACCACCTCCAAGTGCGTCGGATGCTCCGTGTTCAGGAAGAGATCGAAGCTCAGCCCGAACCTCTCGAGGCTCCTCATGTTGATCTCATGGAAGCGATCCGCTATCACCTTGGGCTCCACTCCCTCCTCTTCCGCGCGGACGGTGGTGGGCGTTCCGTGCATGTCAGAACCGGAGACCATCAGGACGTCGTTTCCCTTCATCCTGTGATATCTGGCGAATATGTCTGGCGGGAGATAGCACCCCGCCATTCCTCCGACGTGAATGACGCCGTTGGCATATGGCCAAGCGACGCCGATGAATATCCTTGCCACATCTCGCCGATAATGGTCATAGGATTTAAAACTGAGGTCAGCCCCATAGGAAAGGATAATATCTGGAAAGGCTATCGGGCGAAGGGGTCGATGATATGGACATTGAGAA
>JAGMAI010000014.1 GCA_023130895.1 Thermoplasmata archaeon | reverse complement strand
ATCTCACCAGCAACACCTGGTCGGTTATCCCAACCGACGAGAGCGTCCTCACCCAAGGAACGTCCATGATACACGACGGTCCTGGGGATAGACTCATCGTGTTTGGCGGGCAAGAATACCTCGATTCAGGAAGCAACAACCAGACCAAGGTTCTGAACACCACATCTGGTGAATGGACGTGGATAGACACTCCTGAGAATCTGACGGCGAGAGCATGGCAGTCGATTGCGTACGACAACGCGACCAACAGCGCCATCCTAATCGGCGGGATGGATTCTGATGGAGAACGCCTCGGAGATGTTTGGAAGCTGGACCTCGCTGGCCCCAACTGGACGGAATTGGGTTCCTCGGGTTTGCCGTCAGGCAGGTTCGGTTCTTCTGCGGTATTCATGGAGGATTCCCAAGCCTTCCTCTTCGGGGGCGACGACTACCAGCCGAGCGAGTTATGGAACATATCAAATTCCGACTGGGCGCCCGTAAACATGGCGGGTCTACCTATGGTGATAAAGAACTCACCGAGGGCATCGCCTGCCATCTATTTGGAGGATGCGGACAAGGACGGGGAGTATCTGGTCTTCAACGGTGGAGGAAACCTCGGTCATGTGTATACGGAGAACGGAACGTCTGTTTGGAGTGGCGGCGGCTATATCAAAGCCGACGGGACGATACACGTGGGAGATGAATGGTCGACAGCCCCCATTTTCTCTCAACTTGATGGAGACATTCCTGCCCTGATATATCTCTCGACAAGCAATGGCTTCTTGCATGCGTTACATATGGAAGATGGCAGGGCCTACGACCCCTGGGCGATTGTCGCACCGGGGGAGACGGAGCCGGACGGACAAGTGAATCCGCAGAACAACATAACAGGCATAATGGTCCGCAAGACGCTTGCTGAACCCGACGCAGGCGTTCTCACCAGGCCCGAGCCTTGGGGTTCATACATATATGTGGGATCGGACACTGGGACTTTCTACTCCGTACGGAGGGACAGAACCGGAACTCTCTACGCAGGCACTATCCGCGGCAAGTTTGAGGCTCCCGTTGCGCCAGGCGAGAGATTCATATTCAACACGCCAGCGAGCTTTCTCCTGGGATCCGATGTCATTCAGATAACCGGGTTCAACGACAACGGTACCGAGAACGATTGGACTGACGACATGAGCACGATATACTCCCTGAACACCGACGGCAGTGTCTCATGGAAGCAGACGTTTGACGCGAGGATAAACGGGCCTCTCACGATTTGGAAGGATGAGCAGGGCTCTGGACATCTTCACAGGAGCGTATTCGCTGGGCTGACCAATGGAGAAATCCAGGTTTATTCCTCAAACGGGGAATACCTGGCCCCTCTACCGCCGACATGGATGGTATCAGTTCCGAGCGGGAACACCTACTGGTTGGGAACGGATAACCAGGGGAGGGATCTCTACAGTCAGTGGATGTGGGGAACCAGGGTGGCTCTGACGGTCGGTCTGTTGGCCGCGTTCTTCTCCATATCGATCGGTGTGATTGTCGGCCTCGTCGCCGGCTACAGCGGCGGTAAGACCGACTCGGTGCTGATGAGGTTCACGGACGTCATTCTCGTTCTGCCTGGACTTCCGCTCGTCATCATCCTGGCGGCCGTGCTTGGTGCTGGGATATGGAACATCATTCTCGTCATATCAATCGTGGGCTGGCCAGGGACCGCCAGGGTCATCAGATCGGAGGTCCTGTCGCTCAAAGAGAGGCCGTTCATAGACTCCGCTCGGGTCACAGGTGCGAGCAATATCAGGATAATGTTCAAGCACATCGCCCCGAACGTCCTTCCGCTGGCCTTCCTGTTCATGACGTTTGCAGTCAGCGGGGCAATCCTCACAGAGGCGGCCCTGAGCTTCATTGGTCTCGGAGACGTCAACACGCCAAGCTGGGGGCAGATGCTCCAGCTCATCCAACAGTCCAATGTCCTCGGGTCTTGGTGGTGGTTGATGCCGCCAGGTCTAGGCATTACATTCCTCTCGCTTGCGTTCTATCTCATCGGTAGAGGGTACGAGCAGATTGTCAACCCACGTTTGAGGGCGAGGTGATTCAATGGTCATGTTGGAAGTAAACAATCTCAAAACGTACTTCAGGATTCTCAAGGGAACCGTGTATGCTGTCGACGGCGTCACCTTCCACCTCGACCGAGGAGAGACCATGGGTCTGGTAGGGGAATCCGGTTGCGGGAAGACCACGACCGCGTTCGCCATCACTAGGCTCCTCCCTTCCAACGGGGAGATCGTGGGTGGCGAGATAGTCTTCGACGGCACGCTCATAGGCAGGGCAGACTTCCCGACCGAGCTCGCCGAGGTCCTGAAGGAGCCTCTGTGGCTTCCGGAGACGAGGGCTCTCGTCGAGAGGAAACTGAAGAAGCTTTCGGTCCCTGAAGATGAATCCTCCACAATAGAGTCGATGAGACACCTCGAACAGGAGAGCGCCTGCGTGGAAGATGTCAGCGCCATTCTGAACGACGCGAGCCTTTCCGAGGAAGAGATAAAGGGGGAGCTCGCGGCGATTGTGCATGATGAGCTGTCCAGCTTCTTTGCCAAGAGGAGACGGAGACGATTCGACCGGGAAGTCGAGGAGAAGATGTCGGACATCAGATGGAGCCAGATATCGATGATATTCCAGGGTGCCATGAACGCCTTCAACCCGGTTTACAAGGTCGGAGACCAGATAGTGGAGGCTCTTCTGGAGCACGAGGATATGACGAAGGATGAGGCGAAGGAGAGGGTCCTAGAGCTCTTCGACATGGTTGGTCTCGACAGGACGCGAGTCGCCGGTTACCCTCACGAGTTCAGCGGCGGCATGAGGCAGAGGGCAATCATAGCCATGTCGCTGGCGTGCAATCCTCAGCTGATAATCGCCGACGAGCCGACGACGGCGCTGGATGTGATAATGCAGGACAGGATTCTTGGAGAAATCAGGCGCCTGCAAAGGGAGCTCCACATCGCGATGATGATCATCACTCACGACATATCCGTCGTTGCCGAGGTCGCAGAGACCATAGGCATCATGTACGCGGGCAAGCTGTTCGAGTTTGGGGACATCGTCTCGATATTCGAGCAATCTGCGAATCCCTACACGATAGGTCTCACGGGCGCGTTCCCAAGCATCAAGGGCGAGAGGAAGAAGCTGATCGCCATACCTGGTTCCCCGCCTGACCTGTCGGAGCCGCCTCACGGGTGCAGATTCCACCCGAGGTGCAAGTTCGCTCAGGAGATATGTCGCAGGGAGGAGCCCGCGAGCATTGAGGTCGCAAAGAACCACTGGTCTCTCTGCCACTTCGCCACGGAGGTCTATTCGGGTAAGCTGACATGAGGTGATACGTGTGGAAGCAGTTGAGGAAGAAGGAGAAGATGTGGAATCGGAGGAGGGCGTCGTTTACAATGTCGTCAATCTCACGAAGCTGTTCCCGATCAAGTCGGGCTTCTTCGCGTCACTCTTCGGCAAGGAGAAGAACGTTCACGCCGTGAATGATGTGAACTTCACGATAGGCGAGGGAGAGATCCTCGGCATGGTTGGCGAGTCGGGCTGCGGCAAGACGACGTGCGGGCGCTGCCTCGTCAGGCTGGAAACTCCCACTGAGGGACACATGTACTTCGGCGGCAGGGACATAGCTGGGCTCAAGGGAAGGGAGCTGAAGTCGTTCCGCCGGGACGTGCAGATGGTGTTCCAGGATCCCTACGAGTCGCTCAATCCCAGATTCAATGTCTATACCACGGTTTCCGAGCCCCTCGTCGTTCACGGTGTGGGAGAGTCCGCGGAAGAGCGAGATGATATGGTGGCAAAGGCTCTGGAGTACGCGGAGCTCAAGCCCCCGGAGGAGTTCATGTACAGGTTCCCCCACGAGCTGAGCGGGGGACAGAGGCAGAGGGTGGCGATCGCCAGAACGCTCGTTCTGAGACCTCGGTTCATCGTTGCAGACGAGCCCGTGAGCATGCTCGACGTCTCGATAAGGGCCGGCATCATGAACCTCATGCTCAGCCTGAGGGAGCGGTACAAGATTCCCTTCCTCTTCATATCACACGACGTGTCGGTGACGAGATACATGAGCCACAGGATCGCTGTCATGTACCTCGGATACATCGTCGAGCTCGGTGACACGGAGTCTGTGATCAAGGACCCGTTGCATCCGTATACCGAGGCGCTGCTCTCGGCGGTCCCCGTTCCAGACCCAGCCATGAAGCACGGGAGGGTGAAGATCAAGGGAGACCTTCCCAGCCCCATCGACATGCCCCCCGGATGCGTTTTCCATCCTAGATGTCTCTACCGAAAGGACATATGCGACAAGGAAACGCCTCAGTTCAAGGAAGCAAGACCTGGGCACTATGCCCTCTGCCATTTCGCGGGAGAGCTATCGATCCAGCGCCCGGATGACGAGGAGATATTCGAGGTCGGCGCGTGCGAGTACTGCAAGGCCACGATAAAGAAGGGGATGTCCTACGCGAAGTGCGACTGCAACAAGCTGTATCACGAGTCGTGCGCAACCAAGCTCGACGAGTGCCCGATCTGCAAGAAGAAACTCCAGGTGGAGGAATGAACAAGTATGCGACAGTAATCGGGATTGCGTTCATTCTTGTGGCTGTGTTCTCTGCGATCACTCTGGTGCTGACGGTCGACAAGTACGGAGCCTTTGCCGAGACGAAGAACGAAATCACACCAGGGGAAGGCAACGTCTACATCAAGGAGGTTCGAGTTCCGCCGATATACAGTATGAACGAGGGCGTCCGCGTGACGATCCTTGTGGAAGTCAACAACCCTACAAGGCTGGACATCTGGGTGTACAACATCGAGTTCTCGCTCTATATGTTCAACAGGACCACGATGGCCAACATAGGCAATTTCCAGGCCATGGAGCCGTATTATGTCATGGCGGGCGGATTCTTCAGGTACGACGACCCTGACTATCTCGTTCCATCCGGAGGCAATGCGACGCTCGAATCGTCATTGGGGGTAACCGCTCCGTACAAGCTTGCGATCCTGAACACGACCGATCCCGATGATGGGAAGTATTACCCTTTTGTGTCCGCGGACTTGAGATACGAGATTGTGGATCTCGACATACTTGTCCCTGTCCACGGATTGAACTACTTCAACACGCTGGGAGTGGATCCCTATCTCGGTTGACCGGGAGTCCGTCCAGAGGGCCTTGCTCGCCCTCCTCTGGACCTTCTGCGGAGCAGTGACCATGGCGACCTTCTTCTTCATCTCGTTCTTCCCTGAGTACTCCCCCTTTGCCGAGGGAGAGATTGGGTTCAGCATCATCTTCCTGCCCATCACCGTGAGCTTCGTCGTGGGTCTTCTGGCCAACGAGTTCGAAGTGCCTGTCACGGTGCTCATCTCGATTCTACTCGTCATAATCTCCGTGACCATCGCATTCCTGGCGGTCTTCCATCCTGTGATTTCCGGAATCGTGGTTGACCCCACGGACCTGCCATCCACGGATGAGCAGAGGATGAGCATGGTGTTCTCCGCCCTCTTCATCATGCCTCTCACTCTGATCGGTACCATTCTGGGAAAGGCCGTCGGTGCAGTGATCCTTCCCTCTGAGGAAGAACTCATAGAGAGGAGATGGCTGGTCGAGCGGACGAGAAAGTGGCATGAGGCCCTCGCTGCGAGGGACGAGGAACCTGAGGAATCAGAATCCCGACCCGAAGGGTGACTGAGGAAAGCTTATCTACTCTCGGAATATCCAATGCTCCAAGGGCCTGTGGTCTAGCGGTTATGACGTCACCCTTACAAGGTGAATATCGGCGGTTCGAATCCGCCCGGGCCCATTCACCCGACGCGACTCGAGCCTCCTCCTTCTCTTGTCATCGTTTCTGTGAGATTGTCAGATCCTTCAACCTGCCCAGGTCAACTCCATTCAACAGGAATACCCTGGAGTTCTCCAGGTCGGTGAGGTCGGACCTCAGAATCGTTCCCATCGGTCTTGACCTCGGACCATTGACAGGGAATCCGCCGCAGAAATCGTTGAAGCTCGGAATCACGATCAGCTCCTGCGGATTGGCATCGTACCTCTTTCCCCCGCCTATGAACTTGGCTCTCAGCCAGCATCGCTTCGTCATCCTGAGTCCGAGCCTGTCCACGAACAGAACGGAGGGATGGACGTGACCCATGCATAAGACCTCGGAGTCCATGGCCTCCTGGCTCGGCCAGACGTATCCGTGGGTGAAGCCGACATCATCCAGTTTGATGCCCCTCGGGTCGTGCGCCTTCACCTTCTCCGGCAGGATGCTGAGGATGTTGGCATCGTGGTTGCCGGGGACAAGATGAACTTCCGGGACCACTTCCAGAACCCTCTCGAAGAAGGGAGGGATCTCCG
>JAGMAI010000139.1 GCA_023130895.1 Thermoplasmata archaeon | reverse complement strand
AGCGCTTGCAGCCGATGCACGTCTCCGCGTCCAGCTGCGGGTTCTCCTCGATCCTGTTCGCGACGGGGACCTTCTCGCCCTCCGTGTCCTTGCGCAGCGCCTCTGCCGACAGCACGAGGTCCTCCCGCTCGAGCTCGGCCAGCTCGATGATGGTCGTGTACTCCCAGGCGCCGGTCGGGCAGTACTCGCCGCAGAAGCCGCAGTACAGGCAGACCCCGATGTCCACGGCCGGGCGGGATATGACGCCCTTCTTCTCGTCCTGCGTCGACCTCAGCGACTTGGTGCTCTCGACCTCGATCTTCTCCATGGTGATGCACTGGTTCGGGCAGACGCGCGAGCAGAGCCCGCAGCCGATGCACCTTCCCCAGTCTATCGAGTGCTGTCCTCGGAACCCCTCGCGCAGGGCGGCCCTCTCCTCGGCGGACTCGTACGGGATCAGAATGGTCTCGGGCTTGAGCAGTGACTTGAACGTCTGCTTCATGGAGACGTACAAAGGTTTCAGGAAGTAGTTCATCAGACCCGACTTGTCGGCCATCAGAACCACCCCATCCCGAAGTGTGACAGGAACTTCAACGCCACCGCGATGAGGATGGTCGCGAAGCTCAGGGGCACGAGCTCGTACCAGCCTATCTTGAGTATCTGGTCTATCCTGATCCTGGGCAGGATCCAGGCTATCCATACGAAGAACGCGAAGACGATGTATGTCTTGATCATGAACCAGACCTCCTGCGGGAAGAACGGTCCAGACCACCCGCCGAAGAAGAGGAGCACGACGAGGGCGGCGGCCGCCCAGCCCTTCATCCACTTGGACATGAAGATGAGGCCGAACCTGATGTCCGTGATCTCGGTGAGCCAGCCCTCCACGAGCTCCGACTCCGCCTCGGGGATGTCGAAGGGCAGCTTCTCCAGCTCCGCCAGGATGGCGACCATGAACACGACGAAGCCTATGAACTGCGGGATGAAGTACCAGTTCTCGATCCCCAGGACGGATGTCCTCTGCTGAGCCGCAACGACCTCCATGGGGTTGAGGGAGCCCGCCATTATCGCCACGCCCGCGATGCACAGGAGCAGCGGAATCTCGTAGGCGAGCATCTGCGCGGCCCCTCTCATGCCCCCGATGAGCGTGTACTTGTTGCCGCTCGCCCAGCCCGCGATCAGGACGGCGAGAGGGGACAGTGCGAACATCGCCACGATGAAGATGAGCCCGAGTTCGAGGTCCGCCAGCACGAATGTCGTGCTAAGAGGGATGGCCGCGTAGGCCATGACGGATGAGATGAATATGATGGCGGGGGCGGCGTGGAACATGGACTTGTCCGCGTTCCGCGGCGTGATGCTCTCCTTCATGACGAGCTTGATGCCGTCCGCCAGGTTCTGCAGGAAGCCCGTGCCCTTGTGTATCTTCTTCCACGGGTGCGGGACCATCACTCCCCTCCTGTCCTGCAGCCTTCCGTAGAGCTTCCTCTCCATCCACAGGACGACGAGGAGGTTGATGACGGCGAACACGAGCATGATCATGACCGCGATGACGAAGCCCCAGAACTCGATGACGGCGTCGCTCCTGAACCAGTTCGCCACGTCATAGAACCATGGGATCCAGCCGCCGAGCAGATCCGCGATCCAGGCCAGAATGCCGCTGACAAAGGCAGATATCTCCTGGCTCCATCCTGCAAGGTCGAAGAGACCGCTCATTTGTCAGTCTCCCCTATGCAGACGTCTATGCTTCCCATTATCGCCAGCACGTCGGCGATGTTCACCCCTCTGAGTAGCTTCGGCAGGACGTTCATCGTGCAGAAGATCGGGCTTCTTACCTTCAGGCGGTATGGCGATTCGCCACCGTTGCCCACGACGTAGTAGGACACCTCACCGCGAGAGTCCTCCGTCCGCCGGAAGCTCTGTCCCTCTGGGCGTAGAGGCGCCTTCACATTTATGGGACCGTCGGGCATCTTCTTCAGCGCCTGCCGGATGATCTTGCAGCTCTCCAGCATCTCCCCCATTCGCACATGGAAGCGCGCGAGACTGTCACCTTCGTCGCGGACCTGGATCTCCCAGTCCAGCTCGTCGTAGACCTCGTACGGGTCGTGTTCCCGCATGTCCCGCTTGGCCCCGCTGCCTCGGAGGTTCGGTCCCGTCACGCCGTACGCTATCGCGTCCTCCACCGAGAGGGTGCCCACGCCCTGCATCCTCTTCAGGAAGGCGCTGCTCTCGTTGGTTACCTTGTGGTAGTCCTTGACCCTCACCTTGAACTTCTCGAAGATCTTGTTCACCTTGTGCTCGAAGTTGGGGGGAATGTCCTGGGCGACCCCGCCGATCCTGGGGTAGTTCTGGTTCATCCTCGCTCCCGTCTGGAGCTGGAGCAGGTCGAGGAAGTACTCCCTCTCCCGCAGGCAGTACAGGAGCAGCGTGATCAGGCCGACGTCCGGGCCTATCGCCATGAGCCACGTCATGTGGGACGTGAGCCGTTGCATCTCCAGCGCTATGACGCGCAGGTACTTCGCCCGCTCTGGGATCTCGAGGTCCATCATCTCCTCCACCGTGAGGCAGTACGCGTGCGCGAAGCACAGCGAGGACACGTAGCACAGCCTGTCCGCGAGCGGGATGATCTGGTTGTAGGTCCTGCGCTCGCACAGCTTCTCTACCCCCCTGTGCAGGTAGCCGAGGACGGGCTCGGCGTCCACGATCGTCTCGCCGTCGACGAGGATCTTCAGATTCCACAGTCCGTGCGTCATCGGATGCTGCGGTCCCATGTTTATCCAGAGTTTCGTCATTCTCCTTCCCTGAAGTTCTTTCTTAACGGATAGAACGTGAAATCATCGGGGAGCAGTATCCTCCTCAGGTCGGGGTGGCCCTCGAAGACGATGCCCATCATGTCGTATGCTTCCCTCTCGTGGAAGTTCGCGCCCGGCCACACGGGTGTGACGGAGTCGACCTTCGGGTCGTCGAGCGGGATCTTCGTGTGAACCTCCGCCACGATGCCGAAGGAATAGGACGTGATGTGATAGACGCACTCAAAATGCTCCCGCCAGTCCAGCGCCGAAATCAGCGAGATCTGCTCGAAGCCGATGTCCTTCAGGCGGATGCAGATGTCCTTCAGGCGGTCGCGGTCCGCGGAAAACCTCAGCATGCCCCTGCGCGGGAAGGAAAAATCCGAAATGCCCTCGGGAAAGTCTCGCTTGAGTTGCTCGGTTACCTCCTCCTCGTTCATGATTCCACCGAAGCGCTCTGCTTGAGTGATTTGGGAATGTCCCAAAGGTCGAAAAGCAAATAGGACGGCGGTATTTAAGACCCATGGAATTGGGGTTTCGGGGGCAAATGGAGCCGTCTCGTTTTCACAACGACGGTTCGAGGTTTGTCCGCTCCGGACTCTTGATTGCGTGTGAGGCGTGACGTGTAGACTCACGGGGGATTCGCTAGACGAGTTCCAGAATCTTCGGTTATACCTATAACCGAAACTGCCTCGTTCCCTGTCTCAGGTTCCAGAGTTCGGTTATGGCCCTTACCGAAACCCTGCAAAGGAGTCCGATGGTCTTCGGATGCCCCTTGAAGATTGGGGAAGGTCATAGGAATCCATCGAGTTGTAGAAACCCTTTTATTGCGATTCGAGTTTACAGGGGCAGATGCTTCCCGAGGACTACCTGGTCGTCGCCCTGTTCGGGATAGTCGCGATAATCGCCGGACCCGTGGCCTACCTCGTGAACCGGTGGTTCCGTCCCGGGAGGACGCTTCCCTACACCGAGGACACGTACGAGTGCGGGGAGGAGCCGATCGGCCCCGCGCAGGTGCGCTTCAACTTCCAGTACTACATCTTCGCCATAGTCTTCGTAGCCTTCGACGTCATCGCCGTGGTCCTTCTGCTGTGGGCGTTCAACCTCGCCGAGTATCGGGGCGCCGAGCGGCTGTTCTGGTCGATGGCTTTCGTGCTTACGTTCGCGCTCCTCCTCGGAGGGGCAGCCTTCTACGCGCTCATGAAGCAGGAGAAGGTGAGCGCATGACGGAAGATGGTTCCATGGTCTGGGGATGGGATTCCTCCGACTTCATGGAGTGGTTCTCGGGCGCGCTCACGAAGGCGGCCGAGCTCACACGGATGAAGAAGATCGTGAACCTCCTGACGGGAAGGATCTTCAACTGGGGCCTGAGGAACAGTCCCTGGCCCCTGCACTGGGGCATAATGTGCTGCTCCCTCGAGATGGCCGCCGCTTCCGGACCGAGATACGACGTCGAGAGGTTCGGGATGATATACCGCTCGACGCCCAGGCAGGTGGACATACTCCTCGTCAACGGGCCCGTGAGCAAAAAGCTGGTCCCGACGATCAAGAGGCTGTACGACCAGATGCCCGCCCCGAAATGGGTCGTGGCGATGGGCGAGTGCGCGATCTCCGGCGGGCCGTTCTACGATTCATACAACATCGTCCAGGGTGTTGACAAGATCGTGCCGGTGGCGGTGTACATACCAGGCTGTCCCGTGCGGCCGGAGGGCATGCTCGACGGCTTCCTCAAGCTCAAGGAGATGGTGAAGCAGGAGAAGAAGGAGTACTTCCTGCAGCCCAAGGGCAGGTCGGACATCCGCCTACCTGAGCCCGTGTGACCGCAAAGGATTTCTACGGTCATCTTCTCACGGTTTTCGTGCAGCACGCAGAGAGATTACGGATCGCGGAGGACCTGCTCACGCTTCTCAAGAGGAAGTACACCGTCCGCGCTGCCGCGGTCGTCGGCTCCACCGCCAAGGGCAAGGACCTTGAGCACTCCGACCTCGAGATGGCCGTGGTAGTCGGCGGGAAGAAGCCCGTGGACGAACATTTCCTGTACAAGGGCATCGCCGTCTCCGCGGAGTTCCACACGGACGAGGAGATCCGCCAAGAGCTGGCGGAACCTCGGGGCTGGTTCGTTGTGACGGCCAACGAGTACACGATGCCGCACATCCTGTACGATCCCGAGAACCTGTACGGGGAATACAAGGCTCTAGTTACGAACGCGGACGATGATTATTGGCGGGCCGTGGCGGGACACGCGCTCGTCTTCGCGTACGAGCAGCTCTCCAAGGTGAGGAACATGAGCATCGTCGCGGACGAGGCGAAGCTCAGGATGCCCTGCATACGGTTCGCCGAGGTCCTCGCCTGGTACGTCGCCGCCGTGAACAGGAAGTTCTTCACGACAACGTGGGACCTCTACGACTCGCACAACGCCTTCCTGGACCTGCCCGCCAAGTTCGCCGAGGCCTTCCCGAAGCTCTGCGGTCTCGTCCCCGCTGACGCGAAGGAGCTCGCCCCGCTCGCGGAGGAACTGTGGGAGAGCGTGCAGGACCACGCGAAGAGCAGGGACATCAGGATGACCATGCACGAGACTCTGGAAGACGCTGTCGCGAGCTGGTGAATCGCATGGCGGGTGACATTCTCTCCGAGCTTCGCAGAGACCTTCTCGACGAGACCGGGCGGCTCGAATACACGCGAAAGGCCTTCCAAATGCTGCCCAAGATGAACAGGCCCGACATCCTTGACATCGGTTGCGGCAAGGGGGAACCGACACTCGAGCTCGCCAAGCTGAGCAATGGGATTGTGACGGGGATAGATATCGATCAGGCGTCCCTGGACGAGCTCGACAGAAAGGCGAGGGAACTCGATTCTTCGGACAGGGTCAGAACGATGAACATGTCCCTCCGGGACATCGACTTCCCCGACCGGAGCTTCGACATCATCTGGGCGGAGGGTTCCATTTTCGTGATAGGCTTCGAGAAGGGCCTGAGGGAATGGAGGAGGCTCATCAGGCCGAAGGGGTTCCTGGTCGTTCACGAGATGTGCTGGTTGAGGCCGGACCCGCCACACGAGATCAGGGTTTACTGGGAGAGGATGTATCCGGGGATCTGCACTGTTGAGGAGGACGTGGACGCGGTTCCCGGATGCGGTTATCGCTTCGTCGGGCACTTCTCCCTGCCGGATGATGCTTGGTGGCACCTGTACTACAAGCCGCTGGAAGAGCGCATCCGAGCCTTCAGGCGTGAGTACCGAGATGACCCGAGGTCCCTGGCCGTTCTGGACAAGCAGCAGAGCGAGGTCGACCTCTACCGCGAGCACGGCAAATGGTACGGCTCCGCCTTCTTCGTCATGCAGAAGTAGGACGTCATGAGAGGTCTACCTTCAAATATGTGGATGCACATTCGATTGACCCACGAGGGATTGAGATGCCCGTAAGGAAGGAACTGGAGATTAGAGACCTGAGGCCGAAGATGAAGAGCGTGACAGTCGAGGGCAGGCTGATGAAGCTGAGCGGGGTCCAGAGGACGAAGAAGGGACCGCTGTGCACCGCATTCCTCAAGCAGGGGAAGTTCCGCGCCCGCCTGAGGTTGGACAAGGACATGATCGGCAAGGTCGAGAG
>JAGMAI010000138.1 GCA_023130895.1 Thermoplasmata archaeon | reverse complement strand
TCGGTGCTTCCCGCTCGGCGGTCGATGCGGGATGGAGACCGCACTCCGAGCAGGTCGGACAGACGGGGAAGGTCGTCAACCCGACGCTGTACATAGCCTGCGGAATCTCTGGCGCGATCCAGCATCTGGCGGGAATGAAGACGTCCAGATGGATCGTCGCCATAAACAAGGACCCGGAGGCCCCGATATTCAAGATGGCCAATTTCGGAATAGTCGCGAATCTGTTCGATGTCGTTCCCAAACTGGCGGAAGAGATCAAGGTGATGAAGACCGATTAGGTCGCCCTTGCGGGTGGTGACGGAATGGAGACGGTGATGAAGGACTTCTACTGGGTGCTGTGGATAGCCTCTGCCATAACGGTCGCGTTCTTCCTCTACGGAGTGTACAGGAAATGGAAGTTGGTCAAACTAGGCAGAAAGGAGAGGCGCCCCGGGATGTGGGGAACCCGCATAAAGGCCCTCCTGTCCTTTGGACTGATACAGAGGGGAACGCTCAGGGAGGCATTCCCCGGCATATTCCATTCGTTCATATTCTGGGGGTTCATCGTTCTGGCGGTGGGGACATCGGTCGTGTTCATGCAGGAGGACCTCTCCGTCCACCTCCTCTTCGACGAGCTGTTCCTCTACGGCGCCCTCGCGCTCGACGTGATGGGGATGGTCGCCATCTTCGGCATCCTGATGGCGCTCTTCAGACGGTACGTCACCAAACCGAAGAGGCTGGACAACAGGAGGGAAGATGCGATCGTCCTGGTCGCTCTCCTCCTCATCCTCCTGACTGGATACTTCGTGCAGGGTCTGCGGATCGCCACTGATGACAATGTGGGCCCGCTCTGCAGGACGACGGCCGGGCTGACCGGTGAGGACATACTGGAGAGGTGCCAGGATCCCCTGTATTCCCCAGTTGGCCATGCCTTTGGGGGCTTCTTCATCGCGGTCGGCATCTCGGGGGGCTTGGCCTACGATATCTGGTTCGGCATGTGGTGGTTCCACCTCGCGTTAGCGTTCGCCACGGTAGCGTACATACCGCACTCCAAGCTCCTGCACATGATCGCATCGCCCTGGAACATCTTCTGGAAGAACACGAGGCCGTACGGAGAGATACCGTCGATAGACGTGGAGACGGCGGAGACGTTCGGCGTATCGAAGATAGAGGAGTTCACGCAGAAGCAGTTGCTCGACCTGTACGCGTGCACCAGGTGCGGGAGGTGTCAGGACGCGTGCCCCGCCTCAACGACGGACAAACCGCTCAGTCCGAAGAAGGTCCTCCAGGACCTGCGGGACCACCTCGACGAGGTCGGCCCGAAGCTGGTCGGACTCAAAGAAGACAAGAGAGGCGAAGTGGAGAGACCGCCAATCCCCAGCGAGGTCGTGAAGGACGATGAGATATGGGCCTGCACCACGTGCAGGGCATGCCAGGAAGTGTGCCCGGTCCTCGACGAGGTCTTGGACAAGATCGTGGACATGAGGAGGAACCTCGTCCTGATGGAGAGCAGGTTCCCGCAGGAGTTGATGCAGTTCTTCCAGAACATGGAGAGGAACTTCAATCCTTGGCCGATCGGATGGGACACGAGGGCGGACTGGGCGGAGGGGCTTGACATCAAGACGATGGCGGATTCGCGCGCCGACACTCTGCTCTGGATCGGTTGCATGGCCTCCTTCGACGACCGGAACAAGAAGGTCAGCACCGCGGTGGCCAAGGTCCTCAAGAAGGCAGGTATCAAGTTCTCCATACTCGGAACGGAGGAGAAGTGCTGCGGGGAGACACTGCGCAGGGTCGGGAACGAGTATCAGGCCCAGATGCTCATGAAGGAGAACGTGGAGATCCTGAAGAAGTACGGCGTGAAGAGGATAATCACCCCGTGCCCGCACTGCTTCAACACATTCAAGAACGAGTACCCGCAGTTCGGCGGGGAGTACGAGGTCTGGCACCACACGGAGTTCATCGACAAGCTGGTCCGTGACGGCAAGATCAAGTTGAAGAGGACGCTCGATGAGAGATCCGCATACCACGACTCCTGCTACCTGGGCAGATACAACGACATCTACGACCAGCCGAGGAGCATCCTGAAAGGCGTCTCCAAGCGCGGCCCGTCCGAGTTCGAGCGGACGAAGAACGAGTCCTTCTGCTGCGGTGCAGGCGGCGGGAGAATGTGGCTGGAGGAGAGCATCGGAACGAGGATAAACGAAGAGAGGACCCAGGAGGCCGTGGACTCGAAGCTGTCCCTCGTTGCCACGGCCTGTCCATACTGCCTTACGATGTTGGAGGATGGCCTGAAGGCTAAGGATGCGGTTGAAAGTGTGAAGGTGAAGGATGTAGCGGAGCTCGTTTCCGAGAGCTTGGGGCTATAGCATTCCCCTGAGCTTCATCACTTCGACGACCCTCTCGATGGCCACTAGGTAGGCGGCGGTCCTCATATGGACGCTGTGCTTCTCGTGCGCGTCATAGACGTCATGGAAGGCCTTCGTCATTATCTTGTCCAGCTTCTGGTGGACATCGTCCTCCTCCCAGTAATAGTTCATCGCGTTCTGGACGCCCTCGAAGTAGCTGACCGTGACGCCTCCCGCGTTGCACAGGAAGTCCGGGACCACGAAGTTGCCGTTCTTGTAGAGGATGTCGTCAGCATCTGGGGTCGTGGGTCCATTGGCCGCTTCGCCTATTATCTTGGCCTTCACATCGCCTGCGTTGTCCTTGGTGATGACGTTCTCCAGCGCCGCGGGCATCAGAACATCGACGTCCATCTCGAGCAGGTCCTTGTTGCTTATCTCCTCGGTGCCCTCGAACCCGCCGACCGCCCCGGTGTTGTTCTTCCACTCGACGATCTTCTTCGGGTCGATCCCGTCCATGTTCACAATGCCGCCGCGTGAGTCGCTGACGGCGACCGTCTTGCTACCCACCAGCTCCTCCATGAGCAGCGCGCAGTACTGACCTGCGTTTCCGAAGCCCTGTACTGCCACCGTGGCGCCTTTGAGGTCTATGTCGAGCTTCTTGGCCGCCTCACGGGTGGTGTACACGCAACCCCGCGCAGTGGCGTCCCCTCTGCCTTCTGAGCCACCCACAGGAATGGGCTTGCCAGTTATGACCCCGGGAACGTTGTAACCGTGCTGTTTGCTAAACTCGTCCATCATCCAGGCCATTATCTGCGGGTTCGTGTAGACGTCGGGAGCGGGAACATCCTTCGCGGGTCCGATTATCCTGCCCACCTGGCCTATGTACGCCCTGCTCAGTCTCTCGATCTCGCCGGGGGACATCTCTTTGGGATTGCAGATTATTCCGCCTTTGCCCCCTCCGAGAGGGATGTTGACCACACTGCACTTCCACGTCATCCACGCGGCCAGGGCCTTCACGGTATCCACGGTCTCGTCCGGATGATACCTTATCCCCCCCTTGCACGGGCCCCTGACGTCATTGTACTGACACCTGAAACCCCTGAAGGTCCTCAGACCTCCGTCGTCCATCCGGATCGTTAGGCTGACCTCCAACGTCCTCATGGGCTCCGCGAGAGCCTGATATATCTCGTCGGGATAGCCCAGCTTCTCTGTCGCGATCTTCAGCTGCCTCTGCGCTATCTTGAACGGGTTCAGTTCTTTCGTTGCCATTTCAGACACTCCTTTGGCTTGCACGCAACCGTGCAACTGCCCATGAAGACGATGGTGGATTTAACGTTTAGCACTCAGAAGGGGGAAAATGACTTCGGGTAGAGCCTCGATACTCGGGCCGTGAAGGGCGCGTACGTTCTCCTCATCCGCCTTAGCGAGGACAGGGACATCAGGATAGGAGCGCTGGGCACGGTCTCCTTTCCCGCCGGATTCTACGCGTACACCGGCTCCTCGATGGTGAACCTGGAGAAGAGGGTGGAAAGACACTTTCGCGAGGAGAAGAAGATGAAATGGCACATCGATCACTTCCTCCGCGAGGCGGAAATCGTGAGGGCCGTTCTCTTTCCTTCGGATGAGAAGGAGGAGTGCGACATAAACAGAAGGGTCTTCGAAGTGGATGGTGGTACGATTGTCGTCAAGGGGTTCGGCTCGTCCGATTGCTCGTGCGAGGCGCACCTGGCGTACTTCGGGAGGTTTCAACCGCACTTGGAGTACCCGCAGGAACGGCAGACCATGCACCCGCCCTCGTGAACGAGGGCCGCTCCGCAGTCGGGGCAAACGCCCACCACGTTCCCGCTGAAGATCGGCTCGGGTGCGAACCTGTCCAGGGTCGTGGCCTCCTCTAGGGGCTCGCCCGCCTCCAAGGCCTGCTTCCGCTTCATATACCTCTCAAGGGCCTTCCCGACCGCGTCTGGGCAGGAGAGGATGATACCGCCCTTTCCCATCAGAGGAGAGGGGCAGCGGATCCCTTTGATCTGCCTGATGAGCGGCTCCACCCGGACCCCGGACCGCAGAGCGAGTGAGATGAGTCTCGCGACAGCCTCGGACTGGGACATCGCGCAACCGCCAGACTTCCCCATCTGGGAGAAGACCTCGCACACGCCGTGCTCGTCCTCGTTGATCGTCACATAGAGCGTCCCGCATCCCGTCCTCATCTTAATCGTGGAGCCCATCGTGATCGAGGGCCTGGGCCTCGGATGAAGCTTCCTTTCGGTTTCCTCCTTGGACTTCGTCGTCTGGCCAGTCGACAGGACCTGTGCGTCGCGGCTGCCGTCACGGTAGACGGTGACCCCCTTGCAGCCGAGGTCGTATGCGAGCCTGTACACCCGGGATATGTCCTCCCTTGTCGCGCTGTTGGGGAAGTTGACCGTTTTCGATACCGCGTTGTGCGTGTGTCGCTGGAACGCGGCCTGCATGCCGATGTGCCACTCAGGGGACACGTCGTGGGCCGTCACGAAAAGCTTCTGGATATGGTCAGGAACGTCGTCTATGCCGTGGACCGAGCCCCTGTCCGCGATCCTCTTCATCAGCTCCTCCGAGTAGAAGCCCTCCTTCATGGCCCTCTCCTTGAACAGGGGGTTCACCTCAACCAGCTTGTCGTCGTCCATGACCGTCCGTATGAACGACACCGCGAAGAGCGGTTCGATTCCGCCGGAGCATCCGGCGATGATGCTGATCGTGCCCGTGGGTGCTATCGTCGTCGTGGTCGCGTTCCGCACCCTCTCCCCGCCGGGAACGTCGAAGATGCTCCCAGTGAAGTTCGGGAACACACCGCGGGTCCTTGCGAGTTCCATGGATGCCTTCCTGGACTCCGTCTCGATGAAGCTCATGGCTTTCTCCGCCACGTCCGTCGCTTCCTGGGAGTCGTACCGGATCCCGAGCATGATAAGCAGGTCAGCGAAGCCCATGACACCGAGACCGATCTTCCTGTTCCCCTGGGTCATTTCCTCGATCGTCTCCAGTGGGTAGCTGTTCATGTCGATGACGTTATCGAGGAAGTGAACGGCCTTGTGGACTGTGTCCTTGAGCTTGCCCCAGTCAATCCCACCATTCACGACCATCCTTGAGAGGTTGATCGACCCGAGATTGCAGGATTCGTACGGAAGTAGCGGCTGTTCGCCACATGGATTCGTGCTCTCTATCACGCCCAGCTCCGGCGTGGGGTTGCCCTCATTCAACCGGTCGAGGAAGATTATCCCAGGCTCCCCATTGGTCCACGCCATGTCGACTATGAGGTCGAATATCTCCTTCGCCTTCAGCTTCCCGCTTACCTTGCGGTTCCGTGGATTGATGAGTTCATACTCACCGTCCTTTTGCAGGGCATCCATGAAGTCCTCTGTCAAGCCGACGGAGATGTTGAAGTTGGTTATCGCCGTGTTGTCTCGCTTGCTTGTGATGAACTGGAGTATGTCAGGATGATCCACGCGGAGTATTGCCATGTTGGCCCCCCGGCGGGTCCCCCCCTGTTTCACCGCCTCCGTGGCGGCGTTGAAGACCCCCATGAACGAGACGGGACCGCTCGAAACGCCTTTGGTGGAGAGGACAACGTCGTTCTTCGGGCGCAGCGCTGAGAAGGAGAACCCTGTACCGCCTCCGCTCTTGTGTATGAGAGCCGTGTCCTTGAGGGCTTGGAAGATGCTCTCCATCGAGTCCTCGATCGGCAACACAAAACACGCAGAGAGCTGCTGCAGATCCCGTCCGGCGTTCATGAGCGTCGGGGAATTGGGCACGAACTCGAGGGCCGTCATCATCTTGTAGAACTCTTTCGCTGTCTTCTCGATGTCCGCGTGCTCGTCGTAGAGTCCGTCTGCATGAGCGATGTTCCGTGCGACCCTCACGTACATCTCCTGTGGGGTCTCTATCACCTCTCCAACATCGTTTTTCTTCAGGTATCTCCTTTCCAGAACCGCGATGGCGTTGCCCGTGAGGTCCGCGACAGGAGTCCATTCCTCACCCTTCTGAGCGATGGAGTCATCTGATGAACCGGAGTGAGTCATCCCCATACTGTTAGTGCCTCCTCAATAAATAGGGGTTCGAAAACCTCTACGAGGGGATATAGTACATCACGATAAAAGGGTTTTCGAGGGGGCGGTCCGTTCCTGCGTTCTTGCGGTACTCGAGCGGTTGCGATGTCCCATGCCTCGGTGCATGACTCTTTACAACTGCCCCCACCGGGACCCCTTCATTTCCACTGGAATATGAGAGAGGGGTCCTACAACAATCTTTTTCTATGAAGTACCGATTCTCTCCCTCAGATGGTTAAGATCCTCCAGGAGTTCAAACTCGAGCTATCAGCCCTTTTCCTCATACTGGGAACATTCCTCACAGTAATCGTAATCACAGCCAATTTCTTTCGCGAGACGAGTCCCGACCTCCTCCAACGTGTGCATACAGACGTCGGAGGGTGGTTGGTGTGGTTGGATGTAATCGCACCGATAATGTTGCTGGTGGCCGCTTACTACTTCATCGCAACGCTCAGGATGTCAAGAGAGTTCGAGAGGTTGATTGACACGAAGAGTAAGGCGACATTCATAAGGGATCAGGACAGGATCGAGGAGCTTGCCTTCTACCTAACAGAGGGACATAGGAAGACATTGGAAGAGAAGAAAGAGGAGCTAAACATCAGAAGATGACTATCCTCTTGGTCACTATAGTATCAGCGTTTTCCCTGCTAGTTACAGAAGAACACGATTCCATCTCCACAGGAAATGAAGGGGTCTCCCATACGAAAGGTTTATTCTCTGGACAAATATCTGAAACCCGATGCGTGACACCTTTGGAAGACGCGTTACAAGCCTCAGGCTCTCCGTTACGATGGGATGTGACCAGAGATGCTTCTACTGTCATCATGAAGGCCAATCAACATCAGACGCAGAGATGACCGCCGAAGAGATCCGTAAACTCTTCGAAATCGCACGTGCCGTGGAAATCAAGAAGCTCAAGATCACTGGAGGTGAGCCGCTCATAAGAGAGGATATCGTCGAACTCGTGCATACAGGGGCGGAGATTTTCGACGAGGTCTCTATGACGACGAACGGCACACTCCTCGCCTCTCGGGCAGAGGATCTGAAACAGGCGGGCCTGGACAGAATAAACGTGAGTCTGGACACGCTGGACCCAAAGCTGTATGAGAGAATCACTGGGGCGGATGAGATAGACAGCGTCATTCACGGGATCGACAGAGCTATCGAGGTGGGTCTCAGACCCCTCAAGATAAACATGGTCATGCTCAATGGCATGAACATCTCACACCTGCCACAGCTTCTCGATTTCGCAAGCTCAAAAGGGGCGATTTTACAGCTAATCGAGCTGAGCCCCGTGGACGGAAATGGCGGTGACGGACTCAGGGGGTACTTCTGCCCGCTCGGTGAGATAGAGACCTCCCTCGCGGCGTGCGCGACACGCCTGGAGAGAAACGAGCTTCATGATCGGAGGAGGTACACAGTTCCCCACAACGGCTCCACAGTTAGTGTGGAAATCGTGAGATCTGTCGGAAGGGAAAGTTTCTGCATGAACTGCACCCGCATTAGGGCGACCTCGAACGGCATGCTGAAACCCTGTCTGATGACCGGTGACGGAATGATAGACTTCCTCTCCCCGCTTCGGGCAGGAGCCTCGGATAGCGAGCTGCTCGCCCTGTTCGAGGAAGCGATTAGGAAACGGAGACCTTACTGGGTGGCCAAATGAGGATACACTTGAAGTTGTTCGCGACCTTCCGCGAGGTTGTCGGTGAGAGGGACATTGTCATGGAGGTCGGAGCAGGCTCTACGGTGGAGGACATCGTGACCGAGCTGTTGGGCAAGTATCCGAGACTGAAGGCTCACAGGGATTCCATGATATGCTCTGTCAACAAGGAATATGCCGACCCTGGCGCAACACTCAGTGACGGGGATGAGGTCGGGATCCTACCGCCAGTGACCGGTGGTTGATTGATATCCATTCAGAACGAGGACATCTCTCCCGAAGAGATAATCAACGCGTTGAAGGCCCCTGAGGCAGGGGCCGTGGTGAGCTTTCTTGGCATCGTGAGGAGGGATCCGAACGTTGCCTCGGGGCTTGAGGTCGAGGCGTACGAAGAGATGGCCCTGGAAAGGCTGAGGGAAATAGCCAAAGCCGCAAAGAAGCGGTTCGAGATCCTGGACATTGCCATCGTCCACAGGATCGGAAGACTCGCCTTGGGCGATAATATCACATTCATCGCCTCATCGGCCGCGCACAGGTCCGACGCCTTCGCCGCGACGGAGTGGGCGCTAGAAGAGGTTAAGAGGACCGTTCCTTTGTGGAAGAAGGAGATATAGATGGGCGGAATGGTCGATATTCAGGACAAGGCCAGTACCAGCCGCGAGGCCGTTTCGGAGGGCTTCCTGCTACTCAGGGACGGGACGCTGAAGGCAGTTCGGGCGGGCCAGACGAAGAAAGGCGACCCGGTGAAGACCAGCGAGGTAGCCGCGATCCAGGCGATCAAGGACACACCCCGCATAATCCCATTCTGTCACCCAATCCCCCTCACGAACGTGGCGGTCGAGCTCGAGGTCCTGGATGACAGGGTGCGATGCGAGTGCCGGGTCAAGGCACACTACAAGACGGGGGTCGAGATGGAGTCGCTGGTCGGCGTCACCGTTGCTCTCCTCACGTTCTGGGACATGGTGAAGTATCTTGAGAAGGATCAAGCGGGGCAGTATCCCCATACGAGGATCGAGGGCATAAGGGTAATCTCAAAGGTGAAGTGATGGGTCTCGAGGAGCACAGAAGGAAAGGACCGGAGAAGGTCAGATGCGCCATCATCGTGACCAGCGACACCAGGGAAGCTCAGACGGACAGGTCGGGCAGCACGATAAACCAGCTTCTCCAGGACGCAGGCCACGAGATAACAGACTACAGAATCGTCCCCAACAGCGCGACGTCCGTCGCTGAGGCTCTGGAGGCGGCCTTGGAGAGTTCCCAGGTCGTCGTGGTCAGCGGCGGGACCGGGGTCTCCAAGAAAGACATCACGGTCGACGTCGTCGAGCCCCTTTTCGAGAGGAAACTTAGCGGGTTCGGTGAGCTCTTCCGACACCTCAGTTACCGTGAGATAGGCTCCGCCACCATCGTGAGCAGGGCCGTCGCCGGCACGATTGGGACGACGGTCATATTCTGTCTGCCAGGTTCAGAGGGCGCGGTCAAGCTGGCGATGAGGGAACTAATCCTGCCCGAAATATCACACATCGTGGGGGAGCTCGAGAAATGATGCGCCCCTTCAGCAAGCTCTTGTCCTTCGAGGACGCCGAGACGATCATGCTCAAGAGCGTCAGGCGGGTCGAAAGGAAGGAAGAGATATCCATCGGAGACGTTGGCGGGCGGGTCCTGGCTCGGGAGATCGTCTCGGATATGGACGTGCCGCCCTTTGACCGCTCGGCCATGGACGGGTTCGCCGTGAGGGCAGAGGACACGTTCCCGGCGGGGAAGTTCGATCCCGTGGAGCTCCGCGTTGTTGGAAAGTCACTGGCGGGGCACCCATCTGGCGCAGTCGTCAAGAACGAGGAGTGCATCGAGATCGCGACCGGCGCCAAGCTCCCTGACGGCGTGGATGCGATCGTGAAGGTGGAGAACACCGAGGTCACGGACGACGCCGTCAAAATCTTCGCACCCGTCCACCCCGGTCAGGATGTTTCCAAGAGGGGCGAGGACATCAAGGCGGGTCAAAGCGTCATGAAGCCCGGGGCGTATCTGGACCCGTCGAACGTCGGCGTTGCTGCCGCCCTGGGGATCGAAAAGCTAAGCGTCTTTGAGCGGCCAACAGTCGCCATAGTCCCGACGGGGGCCGAGGTCGCGCCGCCTGGAGCGGACCTGCAGGAGGGTCAGGTCTACGACATCAACACCTACACGCTCTCCCAGGTCGCTCTCCTGAACGGTTGCACGCCCCGCCCCTGGGGAATCGTTCTGGACGAACTCGAGGCCTTGCGGAAGGCGCTCCATGAGGCACTCTCCGAGGATCTTGTCCTCTTCTCTGGCGGGAGCTCCGTGGGCGAGACGGACATCCTCGTGGACATCCTCAAAGAACGGGGGGAGATACTGTTCCACGGCATACAGGTGAAGCCAGGGAAGCCGACGCTCTGCGGGGAGGTCGATGGCAAGCTTGTCGTGGGGATGCCTGGCTATCCAGCGTCCTGTCTGACGAACGCCTACACGCTCCTCGCTCCTGTCCTCAGAAAGATGGCAAGGGTCCCGCCGGAGAACGAGCGCCATATGGACGTTCCGATCTCCAGACGGGTCGTCTCAAGTCTGGGCAGGTTGCAGCTGCTCACGGTCAGAATCGAGGAAGAAGAGGCGGTACCGGTCTACAAGGAGTCCGGGGCCATCACCAGCCTCGCGGACGCTGACGGCTACATTGAGATTCCGATAAACACGGAGCTCGTCGAGAAGGGAGAGATCGTTCGCGTTAAGCTCTTCAGGCCAGTTTGACCATCTTGAGCGAGCGCTTCCGAGGACACTTGACCCTCTTCTTCACTTCAATGATCGTGACCTTCTGGCGGTCTTTCAACCCCAGAGGATGACAGAGCCGATAGTGCTCGCAACCGATTTCCCCACATTCTGGGAACTCAAGCGTCACCGTAGAGCCCTCGACCGCGGTCTTCGTATTGACGGTGGCATCGATGGGGACAATCTCCACCTCGACGACACGTACGCCGTCCTCATGGACTCTGCAGCTGTGGTGCAACCTCCTCACTGAACTGATCCGATATCTCTTTCCCGCTTCGAGGTTGAAGCAGACTCCCTTGAGCCTGCAGTCTTTGCACTCAGAAAGGGGTCCACTATACACAAACTCGTTTCCTTCTTTGACCTGCCTCTCGCCGATGAGAGTGACTAGGACCATCATCTTTCACCCCCTGTTAAATCACTTTCGTGATCGAGGCCAGATGTTCTGCGGCCTCGTGGGTCAGTCCTCCATCGCCGAGGATTGTGTATCTCTCCTTGTTGACCTCGTGTGCGTGAACCAACGCCTCGATTATCTCGTCGTCCGTGACGCCGAGGCTCCGGGCGGTGGTGGGTACGCCGATCGTGAGCAGCGCCTCTCGAATCCTTTCCCAATCCCCACCATGAAGGTACATCATCATGATCGTTCCCACGCCGCACTGTTCGCCGTGCAGTCCTGGTTTCTTCGCTAGTCTGTCCAGGGCGTGGGAGAATTTGTGTTCTGACCCGCTCGCGGGACGTGAACTTCCCGCTATACTCATTGCGACGCCGGAAGATACCAACGCCTTAGCCACGAACCAGGCGGATTCCTCCAACCTGGGTTTGATTGATCCTGCATTCTCGATAAGCAGACTGGCGGTCATCCTGGACAGGGAGGCCGCGTAACTGCTGAAGTACTCATTCTTGAGCTTCCTTGCAAGTATCCAGTCCTTCACCGCCGTGGAGTTGGATATGATGTCCCCGCAACCGGCCGCCAGGAGCTTGTAGGGGGACTCTGCCAGAATCGCAGTGTCCATTATCACCGCCAGGGGCGTGCGGGCCGCCACAGACCTCTTCCCGCCATCACTGTTGATAGATCCTCTTGATGAAACGATGCCGTCGTGGGAGGCTGCGGTGGGAACGCTCAGGAAGGGCAAGTCGACCTTGTTCGAGGAGCACTTCGCTACGTCGATGGGCCTGCCCCCGCCTACGCCGAGCACGAAGTCGAAGCCACCGTCGGTCAAGCGGTCCGCCGCCGAGTCGACGATTTCCATGGAGGCATCCTCGATGACGTAGTGCTCAGCAGAGAAATTCTCTCCACGGAGTATCTCAGCGACTTTGTCTCCGGCGATCCCCTTGGTGGTAGGGTCGCAAACAATCAAGGCTTTGCTTCCTATGTTCAACTCAGCGGACACGCTCCCAACCTCGAGGATCGCACTGTGTCCGATGACGACCTTCCTGGGCAACTCCATGGCCTTGGATTTCGTGAAGTCCTCTACGTTGTTCGTGTGATGCGCCGACAAGTGGTTCTCTCCTTGGAGGCTCTGGGAATGTGCAAATGATTCTCCGAGTATTTAATAATGACCAACTTGACTTCGGGTAGCCAGATATGCAAAGGGAGCGCTTGTTGGGTGCAAAGGCCGAAAGGCCCATGATTGCAGTCAACCGCTCTCGATTGGCGCCCGATTTCCAGTATCCCGCTCCAGAATCTCGAGACAACATTTAAAAGATGGACTCTCTCTTGACTCTAGTGATGCGGCTGCCCACAGCTTCGACGCTCAACCTTCTGGTCGTGACAGGGAAGAAGGCCACAGACAGGCGCAGAGCGGAGGAGGAGTTTCTTCGGGGCAACATCCTATGTGATGAGAGGAACTACCGAGATGCGGTGTCCCGCTATGACAAGGCGATTGAGCTCGGTTTTGATGACGAAGTCGTCTTCAACAACAAAGGCGTGGCACTGGATTCTTTGGGTGAGCACAGGGCGGCGCTTGCGTGCTACGAGCGGGCGGTGGCCCTCAGCCCGGAGTACGAGATTGCATGGTACAACATGGGCAATGCGCACTCGTATCTGAGTGCCTATGACGAGGCGGTCAAGTGCTACGACAAGGCCATCAGCATCGACCCCAACTACAAGCTGGCAAGATATGACAAGGCGTTGGCCCTCGCCCAGGCAGGAAAGGTCAGACGGGCCGTGGACGTCTACAACCAGATGGTGAAGGAGGATCCTAGTGACAAGGCGGCTTGGTTCCGCAAGGCCTCGCTCCTCGAGGACGTCGGGCGGTTCGAGAAGGCCAAGGAGGCCTACGAGATTACGGTCGAGATCGACCCCGACTTCGCCGATGCCTGGAACGGGATGGGCAACGTCCTTTACGCTCTCGAAAGGTTCGAAGAGGCGATAGACTGCTATGACAAGGCGCTGGAGTTGGACCCCGCGAACGCCGAGGCCTGGAACAACAAGGGGTTCACGTTCTTCATGCTGGGGATCTTCGACGAGGCGCTGAAATGCTATGACGAGGCGCTTGAGATTAGACCGGGTTACAAACACGCCTGGTACAACAAGGGCTACACCTATCACGGGATGGACGAACTGGAGAAGGCCATCGAATGCTACGAGAGGGCCCTCGAGATGGACAAGGACGATGAGGTTCTCTGGAACAACATCGGGAACGCCTACTACAATCTGGGCAAGTACGAGGAGTCCATTCCTTACTTCTTCGAAGCGATTCGGGTCAACTCGGACTACGAGATCGCATGGAACAACATTGGAAACGCGCTGAACAAGATGAAGAGGTTTGGCGAGAGCATGGAGTACCACGACAAGTCGCTCAAGATAAAGCCGGATTTCGACTATGCGCTCTACGCGAAGGGGTACTCTATGGCCAAGATGGGCAAGCTGGAGGAGGGCCTCGAGCTGATCGACCAGTCCCTGGAGCTGAACCCGAACTACGATCACGCATGGCTCGCAAAGGCGGATGTCCTACTCGACATGAACCGCCTGGAGGAGGCAAGGGACGCGCTCAACAATTCACTCATCCTCAATCCAGCCTTCGATGAGGCCTGGGCCCTCAGGGGAGGGGTAATGGCCAAGATGGGCAACTACGATGAGGCGGATTTCTGCTTCTCCGAAGCCCTTCGCTGCTTGGATCTCGCGATCGGAGCGGAACAGCATACGCGCCATGCGCTCCTGGAGAAGGGGAAGCTGCTTCATAGACTTGGAGTTTATGAGGAGGCGATCATGTGCTTCGACGCACTCCTGGAAATAAGAGAGGACAGGGAAGCTTACGAGTGGAAGGCGAAGGCCCTCACCGATCTGGGAGATCTCAACGACGTCGTCTCCACCTGTGAGAGAGCGATTGACAACGACATCGAGTCCCCGGACATACTCCGTGCACTGGCGACGGCGCTCGACGTGCTTGGCCGGAAGGAGGAGGCCCTTGACGTGTGCGGGCGCCTGGTAGAGGAAGAGACTTCTGAGGATATGCTGCTGCTGAAAGCCAGGCTCCTCGCCGACCTGGGACGCTTCGATGAAGCGATTGGAACTGCGGATGATGCGATTAACCTCGACCCGAAGCACATCTCGGTCAAGTCCTATGTGCTTGAGAAGAAAGATGATCTGGCAGGCGCGCTTGAGGCCCTCGACAGGGCCCTCCGTATCGAAGCGAAGAACGATCTATTGTGGCATCGAAAGGCCTCCCTTCTCAGCGTGACCGGAGATTTCAAGGGGGCCGTGCGTGCGTTGGACATAGCCTTAGGGCTGAACGGAGATTCCGAAGTCTACTGGACCGAGAAAGGGGAGCTTCTGGCGAAGTTGGGTCATAATGGGAAGGCCATCGAGTACTTCGACTCCGCCCTCGCGCTTAATGAGGATTATGCCGAGGCCTGGCTTCGCAAGGGAGAAGCTCTGGACGCCCTCGGACGAAAGAAGGACGCCGATTTGTGTATGGAGCGCGCGATGAATCTGGACACGAGTCCTGTGGGAGCCAATGAGGGCAAGAAGGGGGAATTGGAACACGCGGACCCAGGCTCATCTGATAATTGAGGCGTTACCTATTTATCGCCAGCCATGATTGGACGGATGTATCACCATGACACCAAGCGAGGTCTCGGAAATCTCCCGATCCCGGCTCGCTAGAGACAGGGCCCTATTCTATCTCGGCGCTGTGCTTATCGTAGTAGGGGGACCAGTCCTCTCTCTCGGTTCCATTGCTCACGACAGATACAATATCCCCATCATCGGTGAAGCCTATGATGCATTTGGCTGGTTGAACACGCTGTTCATGATGGCAGGCATCGCGGTCCTTGTCATCGGTACTGCCCTCGTCGCCATCTCTCTGCGCGGGGGGCTTACCGCTGGCTACCGAAGCCCGGAGGATCTCTCGTGAACAAGAAGGCCTATCTCTCCCATCCCTCTTCGAGGAAGGAGAACGCATCGTCGGGAGTGGACGGCAGGAAGGGCTTCGTGAACGGCGGTACTTCAAGGCCTGGAATGAACGGCCTTGCGAACGGTGGAACGCTCACGGCCACCAAGGGCAGGGTCAACGGGAAGGGCTTGGTTAACGGAGTGGGCTACACCAATGGTCACATGAAGCTCCCCCTGAAGAGGAATCGGTTCGGTGTGATATTCCAGAGGGATCTCAAGATCGGTCTTAGCCTGGTCGTGTTTTTCCTTCTCGTATTCCCCGCAGCCGTGATGATTCTGGAAACGGAGGAGTACGTTCCGCCGATCAGGATCGACTCCAAGTTCGAGGACTGGGACAAGGTCCCGAAATTCGGCGACGCGCAGGTCGTGTACAACGACAATGTGAACATATGGAAGTACACCACAGTCTATGACAGCAATCATGTTTACTTCTACATCGAAGTCGCCGCTAAGGTCCTTGACGACCCTGACGGCATCGATGGGTTCTATGTGTTCATAGACGAGGACAGGAGACCCTCAAGCGGGTACCGGGTGCGCGATATTGGGGCGGATTTCATGATTGAGGTGTTCGGAGGCGATGGCGAGGTCTTCGAGTCCAGCTTCTCCGTCTTCAGAGGGACTGAATACAACTGGTCGGCATGGGAGGTCGCCGGTGGCGCTTCTGTCGGGCTCAGCGAGTCCAAGATGGAGATCGGAATCTCCTCGATGGATATCGGCGAGGACTTCGATGCTCTGATCTACGCGACCGGCTTCGACGGGAGCGAGTGCTTCACCTCTGTCAAGTTCGGGCCTAGCCTCACGTCCCTGGTCATCACACAGTCCAGCGACGGGGAGTTGCTTGGAATCGGGACCGAACCCTTCCTCAGACTGGACCTCTTTGCCCTCGGCAGGGACGTCATCGTCGAAGGGTTGAACATCACATCGACCGGGAACATCTCAATCCAGGCCTTCAACTTCCTCCCGTTCGTGATGGAAGCTGGAAGAACCTACACCGAATATGTCCATGTGGACACGTCAGCGGCGACACTGGAGGACTTTGGGGAACTCGAGCTCATGGAAGTGAACGCTCGTGATATGGAGGGGGAGAGCGTCCCGGTGACAATCAAGGGGCAGCCAGCGAGAGCCTACATCGGTAGCAGACCGGAAGGGAAGAGGATAGACGGGCTGTTCCGTGAGTGGACCGTCAGAAGTTTCGACGGAATCGATGACAATCTGGTGAACAAGAACGTGGACATCGCGGAGTACTCCGCGGACAAGGACGATGCCTTCGCCTACTTCTATCTGAAGACCTATGGTCCCATTCTCGGAGGCTCGGCGGCGCCTCAGGCCAAGTCCAGATCGGAGGGCGGAGGAGGCCCACCGAATGGGGTCGTGTTCGTGCCGCGTGAAGTGACAGGACAGGACATCACCAGGATCTACATAGACAGCAACTCGTCCGACTGGTTCGGCTACTACTCCGGCGGGGTCCGATACGATTACCTGGTCGAGATCAGAGGGAAGTACGGCAAGGTCAACCCGCAGCTGAGCCTCCTAAGGAAATGGGACGGTGAGAAGTTCATCGACCGGTCCACGATAGAGGTGAGGAAGAACCCTCATCAACTGGAGTGCTCAGCGCCTCTGGCAAGCCTCGTACCGCTCAACGACTCGAACATTCTCTTTGTCACTACGGACTGGAGCGGGGAGGGGGACTCGATAGGGGAGCCGACGGACTGGTCCACGAGGAGTGGAACGAGGAGCATATATGTTGTGGAAGATACATCGAGCTCATCATCGAACACAGCCTTCTCGAGCCAGCGAAAACTGTTCTATGACGGATCATACTACTGGAGTTTCTACTACAACGCTACACTGGGCAACATATCGTACGAGTACAGCGCGGACGGATCGACGTGGGTCTCGCCCGATGACTTCCCCATAGAGGACGTGCAGTATGCATCGGTATGGTACAACTCCAGCGACTCGACAGTCTACGCGGTTGCTGACAACGACACACCATCAAAGACTGTCTCTGTGGCAAAAGGGACCTTGTCCGGAACGACAATATCTTGGGATTCGCCGGTGACAGTGGAGGTCTCAGGACTAGATAAGGAATTCAAGGCCGCGTATATAGCGGTCAACTCGTCGGGGCATGTCTGGATTGCCGCGACAACTAACAACTCGTCGAGCGGGTTCAATGTCAACGCTACGTACTCAAACAGCCCTGAAGACATCAGTAGCTGGAGCACCCCACAAATCATGCGTTCTTCTGATGTGTCAAACGGATTCGTCTATCCGATTGTCCTTCCGCTGACCACCACGGACATGTATGTGCTCTGGTATGCTGATGGCTACTTGGAGGGGAGAAAACACGATTCCAGCGGCTGGCAAGGAGTGGACAGCATAGACACCTCAAGTGGCGGGTCCTCAGTCAAGGGCCCCTCGGCCGTCATCGATTCGTCGGAGATTCACATGGTCTACATCGATAGTTCCGGATATGTGAAATACGCGAATTACGCAGGAAGCTGGTCAACGACGACCCTCAATTCGACGGAATCGGGAAGGTCACCGACGATCACTCTCGACACCAGCTCATCCTACCTCTACGCACTGTGGATCAACTCGTCCAATCAGATAACTGGCAACTATTCGACAGATGGCGGAACGTCCTGGACTGCCATGACTGGTATAACGACGAATTCCGACGTCAAGGGAAACCTCACTTCCATCTATTCCTGCAATCTCAATGACATAGCCTGGGAGTTCGACTCCTCGACGAAAATCAAGTTCGAACCCATCCCCGAGTTCACTGATATGATAATCCCCGTCGCATCAATCGCAGTTCTTGCCCTATTCTGGAGGAGGAGAAACCACGAAGGTGAGGCCGAGGAAGAGACATAGGCTTCGCCAGAAGGAAGTGCGGAGGATCGTGGAGGACCTCGAGCGGGCCGTGGACTGTCCGGTCTTCTCGGACTCCGATAGCATCGATGTCGCGAGTCTCAAGGATGTGGATATCGTCTACGTCGGCGGAAAGGTTCTGGGGATAATCATCGAAGGGCAGGCTTTCCTCTCTGTGCGCGGGCTGCTCGAGTACAATCCCGCCAACAGGTTCGTGACAGTGGATATGGGCGCTGTCCAGTTCGTGTACAACGGGGCCGATGTCATGGCCCCAGGCGTGGTAGATGCGGATCCAGCAATCTCAGAGGGCGACCTCGCTTGGGTGAGGGACGAGAAGAACCTCCAACCTCTCGCAGTCGGAGTTGCGCTGATGAGCGGGAAGGAGATGGTGTCCAGGAACAAGGGAAAGGCGCTGGAGTCCCTTCATCATGTAGGCGACGCCATCTGGAAGATAGACGAGGACTAGGCCCAGTACGGTTTCTTGATGTACTTGTAGGCGGAAGTCGCTGCCGTGGCGGCCTCTCCGCAGCCCGTCACAATCCTCTTGTCCTTGCCGGGATAGGCGACGATGTCCCCGCAGGCGAAGACTCCCTCTATGGAGGTCCTCATGTCGGTGGTCACCACTATCGACTTCTTGTCCAGGTCTATGCCCCAATCCTGCACATTCTCGAGCTTAGGAGAGAACCCTATGTTGACGATAATGACTTCCAGTGGGAGCGTTGTGTCCTCTTCCGTCTGGTTGTTGAATACCACAACCTCTGTGACGACGTTGTCACCGCGTATCTCCTTCAGCTCTGTGTTGAAGAGAACCTCTATCGAGGATTTTTCGATGGCCTCAACGTTTGTCTCCATCGCCCTGAACATGTTCTTTCGATGCGCCAGGTAAACCTTGTCCGCAACATCTACCAAGCTGAGAGCCATCTCGAGGGCGGTGTCTCCCCCGCCGACGAAGAGGACGTGCTTGCCGGCGAACAATTCCGCGCTTCTGATACGGTAGTAGACGCCTTTCTCGTAGAACTCCTCCTCCCCTGGAACGCCTAGCTTCCTGGGCTCGAAAAGACCCATGCCCAATGCCAGGATGACCGTTTTCGATTCGTACTTGCCTTTGTCGGTTGTGATCGACAGCCCCTCGCCCGTCCTCTTGAGGATCTTCACTTCCTCGTTCTCATGGATATCGCACCCGCTTTCTCTCGCATGGTCGACCAAGAGCTCTGCGAGCTTCCTCGCCTCAATATGATGGTGGGATGGGTAGTCATGGATGACCTTTGTTGGGTAGAGGAACTTGAGCTGTCCGCCCGCCACCTTGGCATCCAGTACCAACGTGCTCAGTTTCCTTGACGTGGCAAAAATCCCAGCGGTGAGTCCCGCTGGACCGGCACCGACGATTATCGTGTCGTACATGGTTCTGCCAGAAGCAGATAGGCTCTCTTAAGGGTTTTGATTCTTAGCTCCAGTTCTCGAGGTTGTGGGATATGGATAAATATCGAAGCGAGGTTGTGCATCACATATGAGGATTGCATCCTACGATGAGACCGATCACGATGAAGTATTGGCAATGAATCTCCAGGCCTTCGGCTGGCCCATTACAGAGACAGCCGTCAAGAGGTATCTGAAGCATGATGAGCGCTGGATGGACATTGTTGGCGTGTATGCAATCGAACGGGGGAGGACGATCGGACAGGTCCTTCCTCTAAAGATACGGACAAGGACCAGCGAGGGCGAGGAAACCGTGGGCGGGATCGCTGGAGTCACGGTCGTCCCTGGGAAGGCCCGTAAGGGAATTGCCACCACCCTCATGGAAGCCGCTCACGACGTTCTTCGAGATATTGGCATACGCATCAGTTTCCTCTTAACCAGCGAATTCCTCGTTGCCTATGGCATGTACCGCAAGCTCGGCTACTTCGACGCCATCTCCTTCTCCTCTGCCCAGAAGCTCGTCAAAGTCGCCAGGAAACCGAAGGACAAGGTCTTGCGCCCCTATCGCAAGAAGGACTGGAGGAGAACCGACAGGATCTACCGGCACGGGACTCGGAGGCTTCTGGGTTTTGTTGTCAGGGAACGCGCTTTCTTGAACAAGAAGATCGTCACTTCGCCGCTGACCCGAGAGAACATCATGTTCGTGCAGGATGAGAAGGCGGAGGGCTATGTCGTCTTAGCACCTGGTGAAGACGATGTCACTGTCAGAGAGATTGTATGCTCCAACGGAAGGTCATTTAACAGAATCATGGCGTTGGTGGAGGCCGGAGCGGCGGAGAAGTATGTTCTCACCTATCTTCAGACGTCGAGGCTAGCACGGAGGAGGTTCGAGAGAAGGGGTTACAAGTTCAATCGCACAACGTGGGGGCGGGTCATGGTCGCGCCCCTCGTGCGAGGGCTCTCCAACAAGAAGCTCTCCGAGCTGTACGACTTCGGCGGGGCCTTCTGCATGATGGCCTTGGACACATTCTAGCAAGAGCACGCGAGATCCGAGTCGACGTCTTGTCCTCCTTTCCCGGGAAAACCCAGTGGAGATTTCCTCCCCCTCCAGTCACGATACTATTATATCGAAGGTTCACGATATCCGCCCCATCAGAGGGATTGGATGAGCTTCATCAAAAAGCCGTTTAAGAAATTCAAGGAAGGGGCAGTCAAGGAGACGGACCAGTACATCGATCTGGGCGATATGACCTTCGAGGACGTTCCGACGACACTCGGTACAGGCGTCAAGTCGATGGTGAAGGTGGCCGAGGTCTACAGGTATGAGGACATCAACGAGCTCACGGCCCACGTCTATAACGGTAACATACTCATTGTGGATTATAACTCGATAGCAAACGACGAATTGGCTCTCAAGAGGATAACGAACGAGCTGAAGTCCGTGGCCCGTGACACCGGTGGGGACGTAGCTGGTATCGGCAAAGGCATCCTGATAGCGACGCCCGGCGGAGTCAAGGTGGATCGCCACAAGCTCAGAGGGAGCTACTAGGCAGAGGCCCCACGAGGAATCTTCCGTTTTCGAATCTGAGTTCATGGTAATCCATTGAATGTTTTGTGTGCCTCAGCTTTGCGCATCTCAGTTTGAGCCCGACCGAACCGTCCTGCAAGCGATGGAAGCCCACGTGAAACAGTCCGTCGGCGATGGAATCCTCACGATTGGGGTACACTCCCTCCTCTCCCTGGTCGAATATGAACAAGCTCGTGGTTCCCAGGTTCCGCAGAAACGCGAAGAAGTGGAACAGATCTCTATGAGGCTCGTCCAGCCCCGCCAAAGAGTAAAGGCCCGTTAGGGAGTCTATGACTAAGAGGTCCACTTTTCGATACCTTTTCCTCTTGGTGATGAAGTCCTTGAGAACCTCTATCCAGTCCCCTGTCTCCTCCATGTCCTCGTGCTCAGTTCTCAGCCTTCCCACGTCAACGATGAAGTCCGAATCCTCGCTCAAACCCATGGATCGCATGGTCTCCTGCAAACTCTCTTTCGTCTCCTCAAGTGAGATGTAGAGCACCTGAGCGCCGTTCTCGCTATTGCGCGTCAGCAGGTTGAGCGCGATGGACGTCTTCATTGCACCGGAAGGGCCTGAAAGGAGACACACGTGTCCTCGAGGGATGCCGCCCCCTATGAGATCATCAAAACCGTCTATGTACGTTCTTATCCTTGCAGTCGGCCTCTCCTCAAGTCCTTCAAGAGACTCAAGTCTCTTCTGCAGTTTGGCGAGCTGCGCCTGTATCTCCTTGACCTCGTCTCTCAGAGTCTTTCCAGGCATCCTCCTCTCCCTTTCGCGCGGCGGTCCCCTGCGACAGAGTGGACCTTGACTGGTTATGTAATGTATCTGTGATGATTTATCCTTTTCCTGTGCTGGCTCCCTCACATTCTTCTGGAGAGTGATAATCACGACCAGGCTTTCTCCCGAAATGTTTATATAGACTCGTTCACAAATATACACAAGCGGGGTATAGGATTGGCAATTCACACTAAGCTGGGTAGAGGCGTAGCTGGCACTCTAACGGTGGAATCCCTCACCAAAGCCATCAGGAACAGCATCGACAGGGAGGGAATGAAGGACGAGGATGCCAGGGACATCGCGCACCGCGTGATGAACTTCTTCGGATATAGCGAAAGGATCATAGACAACATCCTGGAACCTGAGGACAGGGATGCTTTCTATATGCTCGAGGACTCCGGTCTCCTGACTACGGAGAGAGAGGAGACAACGCTCTACGATGGGAGGGAATGGAGGATACACTACTGGCTCTTCCGGAAGGAGAAAATCCTCGAACTGGTGAGGTCCGCCGAGCAGAGAGAGATACTACCGGACGACAACCTCTCGATATACGATGACGTTCCGGAGAACATCTGGGGCACGAGAAAGGAGAACGAGTAGGCGGGCGTTCTGAGACGAGGGTTCACGGTAAGAGGAACCTCTGGATTATCCGCCCGTGTTGATGTTGCGGTACTCAATCTCCATAAGTTTCCTGAGCGACCCCTCGGTGTCAAGCGGCATCGTTGAACGTAGAAGCGCGATATCGCGGTAGATGGTTTCGGCCTTCCAGTTTCACCGACCTCCCTCACATCCATATATAGAATCCTTCAGCAGCACTCAATTGGATGCATTTTCCCTACAGCTACCGCAAGCATCAGAAGGACATGATCCATGCCATCGAAAGAACCCTCCAAGGAGGTCACATTGTCCTGCAGTCAGGGACGGGGTCGGGGAAGACAGTATGCGCGCTGTATCCGGCGCTGAAGCTCGCGGTATCGGAGGGCAAGAAGGTCCTGTACCTCGTAAGGACGAACTCCCAGCAGAGGCAGGTCATCGTCGAGATGCGTCGCATCGGCGGCGTCTTTGGCATGGGGTTCCAGGGAAGGCACTCGACTTGCCTCGCGGTCAGGAGCAATCCACGTCTGAGGGAGGGTAGCCCCGAGGAGCTGATGAGATACTGCAGTCACAAGAAGACCATGACTGTGAGGGGAGAGAGGGGCGGGTGCAAGCACTACTCCAATCTGCTGAACGCGGACCTGAAGGAGATAGAGGATTGGGCCAAGAGGAAGATCCCGACGATGGAGCAGTTCTTTGACAAATGCATAGGACTGGGCATATGTCCCTACGAAACGTCCAAACTCCTCATTCCCTCCGCTCACCTGGTCACCTGCCCATACGTCTACTTCTTCGACTACGGTATCAGATCGGCCTTTCTCGAGTGGATGGGAGTCGACACGAGGGACCTGATTCTGATCGTCGACGAGGCCCATAACCTGCCGGAATACGCGAGGGACATGCGATCCGCCCGCCTGACGCTCCACTCCCTGAGACTGGCCATGAGGGAGGCAGAGAAGTTCGGGGACGTCAAGGTGCTCGGGACAAGAACAGTGAAAGGGTTCTGCGATGTGTTGTACGATACGGTCCTCCACCTGGTGGCGGACTACGTGGAGGAAGACGACGGCATGCTCCCCCCGAATCAGCTCGAAGAGGATCTCATGCACAAACTCACTGTGACATCGATACAGCTGGACGCCCTGTTCCACAATCTGATGAGCTATGGCGAAGTCATAAGGCGGAAGAGGGAAGAGGACGGCAAGCTCCCCATATCATTCATCTTCTCTCTCGGTGCCTTTCTCAGTTTCTGGACGTCCATGGACGCATCGTCCTACGTCAAGCTCGCCAATGCCGGTGACTCCATCGGGATTGAGGGATACTGCCTAGACCCATCGCATATCGGAGAGATGGTGGCCGAATGCCAAGCGTCGGTGCACATGTCGGGGACGCTCGAACCACTTGTCCAATACAAGGAGACTCTGGGTCTGCCAGAGTCGACGACCTTGGCGACGTTCCCCAGTCCGTTCCCCTCGGAGAACAGACGTGTCATGTACGTCGAGGATGTGACGACGAGGTACGAGGAACTCCGCTCGAGCGAGGAGATCATCCCTCGACTGAAGAGCCATATCCTGAACCTCGTGCAAAGCATCCCGCGAAACATCGTCGTCTTCTTCCCCAGTCACGACAAGCTGGAGGAGTTCCTTGACATAGAAGAGGCGATCTCAAGACCCCTGTTCGTCGAGAGAAGAGATTCAACGCATGATGAGCTGATGAAGACCGTGGACGGCTTCAAGACAGGCTCCGGCGTATTGTTCGCGGTGATGGGCGGGAGGGTCAGCGAGGGTCTGGACTTCCCGGACAAGGAGCTGGAGATGGCCGTGTTGGTCGGAATTCCGTATCCGAAACCCACCGCCAAGCAGAGGTCGCTGCTCAGATACTTCGATATCAAATTCGACAAGGGCTGGGATTATGCCATGAAGGCCCCCGCAACGAGGAGGATTCTTCAGTGCATAGGAAGGCTGATCAGGAAGAAGAGCGACATCGGGGTCGCGGTGATACTGGACAAGAGGGCGAAGTCATTCCAGAGAAAGATCGAGAATCTCGACCGGACCGATGATCCGGTAGAGGAAACAAAGAGGTTCTTCGCGGAGAGAGAACTACTCCGTGATGGCGCTGGTCACCATGAAATGCTCGTCGGACTTCATTAGCGTGAAGTAGCCCCGCTCATGGTCCGTCCTCCTCATCTTGACGCATCTTATTCTCAGTTGCACGTCGGTCTCCCCGACCTCATACTGCCTGAGGTATAGGATGCCGTCCGACAGGAAGTCTTCTTGATAGGCGACAAGCCTGTCCGAGCCCATCGGTATCTCAGAGATGAGGAACGTTGTCGCTCCGAGCCCGCGAAGGAATCCGAAGAAGTGGAAAAGGTCCCTTCTGGGGTTGGTCAGCTGTGCCAGAGAGTATAGGGCAGCGAGAGAATCAATGGCAACCATGTCGAAGTTGCTTTCTCTGACCCTCTGCTCGATGTACTTGGTCAGTATCTCGATCCAGTTCTTTGTCAGCTCCTCCTCTTTGTGCTCCATTCGGATCTTGGCCACATCTAGTACGTACAGCTCTAGCTCGTCGATGTTCTTCATTCCCAAGTCCTCCATAGCGCCCTTCAGGGAATCATGTCCCTCCTCTAGGGCTATGAAGAGACCCTTCGATCCGTTGTTCTTCACGTTGTTGTAGAGGATGCTGAACGTGAGAGAGGTTTTCATCGTCCCTGGCGTACCACACACGAGCACTACGTGCCCCTTCGGCACGCCGCCTCCAAGCGCCTTGTCGAATCCATCGATATATGTTGCGATCCTCTCTACACTCATCTCTCAGTAATCTTCGTCCAGAGATATTTAACCGTGTTGTAGTGGTTATCAACTCTGCGAACCAGCCGTACTCAGAATGGGAGGTCCTGGGGGCACTCATTACGGTTTTATGCCCCGATGATATTACCATCCTGATGGACATCCCTCTGATCCTCGTTCAGGCATTCTGGTTCTTGATTCCCGCTTACGTCGCCAATCCTTCCGCCGTGCTGTTCGGTGGCGGCAAGCCCATGGATTCCGGTCTGAGGTTGAAGGATGGGAGGAGGCTCCTCGGTGACGGGAAGACATGGAGGGGATTTGCAGGCGGGACACTGTCCGGCATGCTCATCGGAGGGATACAGCACACATCCGCATGGGCTGCGGGAACCGGACAGTTCTCCTTCGGCTCCCCGCTCCAAGCGGCTCTCCTGATATCCCTCCTTTCCTGTGGAGCCCTTCTGGGCGACATCCTTGGAAGCTTCATAAAGCGCAGGGCGGGAATCGAGAGAGGAGCCAAGACACCAGGCCTGGACCAGTATGATTTCCTCATCGGAGCGACGATTCTCCTGCTCATTTTCGAGACGGGGTGGTTCTTGAGGACTTACGTCCTTGACGGCGCCATCATAGGTTTGATATTCATAGTCCTCATTACTCCTCCGATGCATCGAGCTGTCAATGTCCTAGGGTACAGACTCGGCAAGAAAGACGTCCCGTGGTGAGTATAATGGCTTTGTGTGAGGTTTGCGGTATCAGGGAGGCAAGGAATGAATGCATCAGCTGTCACAGATCGGTGTGCGGCGACTGCATCATAGCCATCGCAGGTGTCTGTGTGAAGTGTTCCAAGCCCGACGTGAGCGACTTGGTGAACGATCTGAAGAACACCAAAGCTCTGCAATTCGGCAAGTTCACCCTCGCTTCTGGCGAGGAGAGTGATTACTACATCGACATAAAGAAGGCGATTACGGAAACCAGGGTGCTGGAGAAGATCGCGGAGAAGATTGCCCCGCACGCGGTAGGCGCGGACAGGATCGCAGGCGTCGAGCTCGGGGCCGTGCCAATCGCTGTGGCGGTAGCCATGAAGGTCGATAGACCGTTCATCATCGTGAGAAAGAAGAGGAAAGAGCACGGCACCGGAAAGATATTCGAGGGAGAACTGGTCAAAGGGGACAATGTCCTGTTCGTCGAGGATGTGACCACGACAGGCAACAGCCTGAGAAAGGCGATTGTGGAGCTCAGGGCGGAAGGGGCCACCGTGGAGAAAGCAGTCGTGGTCGTTGACAGAGAGGAGGGCGGCCAGGAGAACTTGGGGGAAATCGGAGTCGAACTCATACCCCTGGTCAGATTGACGGATTTACTCGGCTAGAACAACCGCGATTGTTTTAAATACTGGGCTGAAAATGATTTCAATGATGAAAAGGGTTCTGGCCTTCTTTCTCATTCTCACTTTCCTACTTGCAGGTCTCTCACTGACCCAGGAAGGCAGAGCCCAGGGTACGAAATGGACGATAATGGTCTACATGGCCGCTGACAACAATCTGGAGGACATGAGCCTTCTCGACTTCGCGGAGATGGCTCAGGTCGGCTCGACCGAGGACGTGAAGATAGTCGTTCAGTACGACAGGAAAATCGGAGAGGCGACAACCAACCCCGATTGGAGCTCAACGAAGAGGTTTCTCGTGCAGGATGGCGACGAACCTCTCCCTGACTACCAGATAGAGGATATCGGGGAGGCCGCCATGGACGACCCCAACACGCTCGTGGACTTCGTGGACTGGGCGATGGGCGGCTTTCCAGCGGACCACTACTTCCTCGTCCTATGGGACCATGGACTAAGCTGGCAGGGTCTGGTCAAGGACGATTCGAACTCCTCCAACTACTTGACAACGCCAGAACTCGGGGCAGCTCTCCAGCAGATTGTTGCGGACAACGGCGGGAGACGGCTCGACATCGTCGGGTTCGATACGTGCAGAACCACGCTGGAGATAATGTACGAGATCAGGGACTATGTTGACTTCATAGTCGGCTCGGAAAAGGACGAGGACGCCCGCGGGTGGGCGTACGACGGCTTCCTCGGCCCCCTCGTTGCAGATCCATCCATGACGCCCTTGGAGCTTTCAAGAGAGGTCGTGGACTCATTCATCGAGGAGTACGAGGGGATGAGCTCATATTCCGCCATTCTCTCCAGCATCAATGCGACCAGGATTGACAGCCTGGCCGAATCGCTGGACGACCTCGTCTGGGATCTGTACCATTTCATTCCATACTTCGGTGAAGAGGTAAGGGCAGCTTGGGACGCCACAGAGAAGTACGAGGTGGACGAAAGGGACCTTTTTGACCTGGCGGACGAGCTCATCAACCACGTCGACAGCGTCAGGATTGAGCGAAAGGCCGAGGTCGTGAAATCCCACGTCCTCTTTGCGGTCGCGTACGAGAGACACTGGGACAATGAGCAGGACGCCAAGGGGGTCAGGCTCATCGACGCCCATGGGATATCCCTGTCATATCCCACGTCACAGGTGCTGACGTCGTACAACGACCTCGCATTCAGCGCTGACACCCTTTGGGACGAGTATCTGGACTACTACTCGACCTCCGGGAAGAACGTATCGATCCTCGACATCGTTGGGAGCAACCTGGACTTGAATGGCGATCTCCTCAACGATACGATGGCTGTCACGCTCACGAGCGAAATCGATGGCTATGTGGAATACGAGGTCTACAGGTCGGACGAATTCGTGAAGGAAGGCCGCGTTGACGTGACAGTGGGGGAGCCCGAGACAATCGTCTACAGTCCGTTGGTCCCTGGTTATTACAACTACTACTTCTACCTCT
>JAGMAI010000137.1 GCA_023130895.1 Thermoplasmata archaeon | reverse complement strand
GTCGCCTTCTGTTGGCCTATGGATGGCGGAGTCGTGTCCAAGACGCTGAACCCTCCATCCGCGTAGTCGAAGCCACCGCTCACATCCGATGCCCATATGCGGAACGTGTAATCTCCAAGGAGCGAGGGCGTCAGATCGTAGAAGAACCGCCCTGTGGGGACGTCGAAGCCCATGGAGTAGTTGCCGAGAAGCATGGAATCTGGATCGAATATCTGAACCGAGAGACCCGCAAGCTGATGATTGTCGCTCGCGAGGCAGGAGATGCTGACGGCCCCGAGGACCTCCTGCGGGTCGGGCTCGGCCCTGACGTCTGATATGGCAGGAGGCAGAGTGTCCACGATCAGGAAGCTTCCGCCCGCGGAATCCCAGTTGTCGGAGGCGTCCACTGCCCATATCACGAACTGGTAGAGCCCGAGGTCGTGGTACACATCGGTGAGATAGAACCGCCCTGATGCGGAGTCGTAGCTCATGGAGTAGTTGCCGAGAAGAGCGCTCAGCGGGTCGTAGACCTGCACCCAGGCCCCGCTCAGCTCCCTGTCGTCTGTGATCAGGGCCGAGATGTTCACGGTCCCGCCCGAGTCCTGCGGGTCCGGTAGTGCCGTTACGTCGGCGATCTCAGGCGCCACGAGATCGGGACCGAGGATGATGGTGAAGCCACCCGCCTGAGAGGCCGTGTTCATGGTAGTGTCCTTGGCCGTAATGGTGAACGTGTGAGTTCCCAGGGCTGCGTATGTCCCGTTGAAGTAGTAGCGGCCAGACGAGGAATCATAGTCCATCAGCTGGTCCACGATTGTGAAGCCGCCAGGATCCCTCACGACGATGCGCACCTCACCAAGTAGGTAGTCGTCCGTCACCACGGCAGAGATGTTGACGAAGCCGCCGGTCACCTGAGTATTGGGTTCCGCGGTGACGTCCTGGACCTGCGGGGACGTGATGTCCAGCATGAGGAAGCTGCCCGAAGCGGAGTTCTTGTTCCCACTCGTGTCGTTCGCCCAGAGGGTGTACGTGTACTGCCCGATCATGGAATACGTGGATTCGTAGTAGTAGCGCCCGTTCGAGACATCGAAGACCATGGTGAAGTTGCCCAGCGGCGTCATAGCGGGATCGTTGATGAGAACCCAGACGGAGTCCACCGCCCAGTTGTCTATGACGACCGCGGAGATGTTCACCGACAGGTGCACAGCCTGCGGGTCGGGCACCTCCTGAAGGGAGAGTATCGAGGGCTCGACGATGTCGTTGGGGTCCTGCTCGATGGAGAACTTCCCGCTGAAGGTGGCGAAGTTTCCATTGCTGTCCTCGGCCCTGATCACGAAGGTGAAGTTGCCCAGTTCGTGATACGAATCGTACCGGTAGTGTCTTCCCGATACTGGGTCGAAGTCCATGGGGCCATCGTAGACGACCTCACCGAGCGGGTATGTGATATTGATGCTCACAATCGAGAGGGCGTAGTTGTCCGAGACCAGAGCGGAGACGTTCACGAACCCGTCGATGATCTGCGGGTCCGGGATGGCCGAAACGAAGTCAATCGACGGTGGTGTTATGTCCTGAATCACGAACGTGCCTGCCGCCGAGTCCCAGTTGTCGCTCGTGTCAGAGGCCGAGATGACGTAGCTCCAAGTCCCGAGCAGCGCGTATGCTCCCTCATAATAGTACTTCCCGCTCACCGAATCGAAGCTCATCGTGAAGTTCCCGATTGGCGCGTTCAAGGGATCGAGGATTTCCACCCAGACTCCGGCCAGAGCGTAGTTGTCGTCCACCTGTGCCGTTATGTTCACGCTTCCTGAAGCCTCCTGAGGATCAGGATTGGCAGTAGCCTGGCTGATTGTCGGGCTGGTCCAATCCTCCAGCGCGAAGGAGGAAGCCGAAGAGGCGAAGTTCCCGCTCGAATCAGATGCCCAAATGGTGAATGTGTATGTCCCGATTACGTCACCAGCGAATTCCTCGAAGTATCTCCCGCTTCCCGTGTCATATGCCATCGTGAAGTTGCCTACAATCGCCATCGTTGGGTCTCGAATCTCCACGGTGACCTGAAGAACCTGAACGCTGTCGGTAACGGCGGCCGAGATGTTGACAGGAAGGAACACCTCCTGAGGATTGGGCAATGCCTGAACCTGGGTGATGTCGGGGGGCGTGGTGTCCTCAACGACGAACGTTCCCGATGCCGAGTTCCAGTTGCTCGATGAGTCGTTCGCCCAAATCACAAGGGAATGGATGCCCAAATCCCAATATGTGGATTCGTGGAAGTACCTTCCAGATCCGATATCGTAGGACATGGAGAAGTTGCCCAGCGGGTTGCTCGCAGGGTCAAGGACCTCTACCCAGACTCCGAAGACCCCCTTGTCGTCCGTCACAATGGCTGATATGTTCACAGCCCCGCCAACTTCCTGGGGATCGGGGACTGCCGTCACATCGGATATGTCCGGCGGGGTAACATCGGGTGTGTCAACGATGGTGAAGCTTCCTTCGTAGTATGCCCAGTTGCCACTGCTGTCGCTCGCGGATATGTTGAAGGAGTAATCGCCAACGGTGTGATAGCTGTCATATCGGTAGTACTTCCCGCTTGGCACGTCGAAGTTCATGGGTCCGTTGTAGACCATGTTCAGATCCGGATCTGTGACCTTGATGAGAACCTGCGTGAGATCATAGTCGTCAGAGACATCGGCGGTGATGTTCACGAAGCCGTCCACCGTCTGCGGGTCAGGGAACGCGAGAACGTTCTGGACCGTCGGAGGAGTCGAGTCCTCCATGAGGAAGGAGCCCGATGCGGAGTTCCAGTTGTCCGAGGTGTCCTTGGCCCATATCGTGAAAGTGTGGACTCCCAGATCGCCATAGGCCGACTCGTAATAGTATCTTCCAGAGCCAGTATCGAAGGGCATCGAGAAATTGCCCAGAGGATTGTTGGACGGGTCGCGGATTTCAATCCACACACCCGCCACAGCAGTGTCATCCGTCACAAGTGCTGAGACGTTGACCGACCCGCCGACCTCCTGCGGGTTGGGAACTGCCGTCACATCCGATATGTTTGGCGGGGTAACATCCGGCGCCGCGACCATCGTGAATGTTCCTTCATAGTAGGCCCAATTCCCGCTACTGTCGCTCGCGGATATGTTGAACGAGTAGTCGCCAACCGTATGATAGCTGTCGTATCGGTAGTACTTCCCGCTAGGCACATCGAAGTCCATGAGTCCGTTGTAGACCACGGTTAGATCCGGATCCGTGACTCTGATGAGAACCTCCGACAGCTGATAGTTGTCAGAAACCTGAGCCGAGATGTTCACGAAGCCGCCCACTGTCTGCGGGTCAGGGAACGCGAGAACGTTCTGGATCGTCGGGAACACGGAGTCCTGCATCAGGAAGGAGCAAGACGCAGAGTTCCAGTTGTTCGATGTATCCTTGGCCCAGATGGTGCAAGTGTAGCCTCCGAGCTTGGAGTATGAGTTCTCGTAGTAGTAGCGCCCAGTTCCTGAGTCGTATGGCATCGAGAAGTTGCCAACGAGCAGACTATCTGGGTCGATGATCTCCACCCAGACGCCCGCAAGCTGGTAGTTGTCCGATACCACAGCTGAGACGTTCACAGAGCCGAAGACCTCCTGCGGATTGGGAATCGCAGTCACGCTTGAAATGCTCGGTGCGGTCGTGTCCCTCATCTGGAACTGTCCCGTCGAACAAGCCCAGTTCCCCGACGTGTCCTCCGCGCAGATGATGAAATCGTAGAAGCCGATCTTCGGATACGCACTCTCGTGGTAGTATCTTCCAGCACCGCCGTCGTAGCTCATCGAGAAGTTTCCGACGGGCAGACCGTCCGGGTCCGTGATCTCTATCCGGACCTGGGACAGCTGGTGATTGTCCGTGACCACGGCCGAGACCTTGACGTTCCCATTGACCTCCTGAGGATTCGGTGTTTCCTGTATGTCGGAGATCGTCGGGTCCGTCGTATCCTGCATGGTGAACTGCCCTGTGGACGTGGCCCAGTTGCCCGCTGTGTCGCGTGCGAATATGAGGAAGTCGTACGTGCCGACCTTGTCGTATGTCCGTGAGTAGAAGTACCGCCCGCTCGGCGTGTCGTAGTTCATCGCGAAGCTTCCGACGAAGAATGAGTCAGGGTCGGTGACGTTGAGCTTCGCCTCCATGATTCCAGAGGGATCCTGAATGAGAGCCGAGACATTCACAGCCCCGTTCACTTCCTGTGGGTCCGGAACTGCCGTCACGGAAGAAATCGTCGGCGGATCGTTGTCGATGATCTCGTGCTGGAACTGGTCGTAAGTGTACGAGCTCGTGTCATAGTAGGCCTTTTCGAGCCTGTTCCCATAGACATCGTATGAGAGCAGCGTCAGGTTGTAGGGGCCATCGATTCCACTGTCATAGATGTCCGTCCCGTCCAGCCAGAGCGGCAGGGTGTTCGCTCCCGTCGTGAGATAGGTCGTATTCTCTGTCAGGGTGATGAAGGTGGCGTGGGAGGAGTCGAAAAGCCTTCCTGTGATTCGATATGTCCAAGCAACGGATGCGTCTATGGAGATATTCGCAACGAGGTAATTGTAGTACGTGTCCATGTCTGTGTCCAATCCATAATCGCTGTGCGGTGGCGAGAAGACGATCGGCGGTTCGCAGTCGAAGTCACCGCTCTGGTAGCCGCCCGTCTGGTGCTCGTCTGCATCCGCGGGCGTCCCATCATCGAGATGGATTTCAACATCGGCATAGTAGAACACCCCGTATCCTTTTTGGCATATCTCGCATCCCAGGAAGTACAGGTCCACCTGCACGGGACCCGTGTCAAGATGTGTGGAGTTTGAGGCTGCTGTGATGTCCCAGAATTGACTCTTGTCCCAGAGATCGCCAGATATCGTGTAATCTCCAGATTCGTTGACCTGTATTTCGAGTGTGACCCTAAGATATTCAAAGTCTGTGTCCCCGCCCATGTCCACTCCCATGTCGGAATGAGGGGGGACGAAGCGGGCGTACAACCCCTCGAAGTCCGTGTGCAAGTACGCAGCGGTCGTGTGAATGTCTTCCGCGATGACCTGAGAGGAACCCTTTATGATCTCGAGCTTGAGCAGGTACGGCCCGTCGTAGCCCTCCCCACGTATCTCGAATCCGTACATCCTCAGCTCCACCGTGTGATCACCTGTGGAGAAGTAGCTCTGATTCTCGTCCTGAGCGATATACCACGTGTCCGTGGAGTCTTTCAGGTTGCCCTCGATCTTGTAGGTGTCAGCCGTGTGGACCGTGATGTTGACCTGTGTCACGAGGTAATCATACAGCGAGTTCGAGTTCATATCAAGACCATAATCATAGTGCGGAGGATCCAACTCCGCCGGTGGACGCTGGAACTCCGTGTAGAGATAGCTGTTGGTCAGGGCGGTGTCCGTGTCCAGTGTAAAGAATCCTTCATCGAGGAGGGCGAGGTCCACCGTGTACGGACCGTTCTCGCCTCTGTTGTATATGTCGATACCTTCGAAGTCAATGGGAACGGTGTGGGGACCCATTTCCAGAAACTCGGGGCTGATGCCGGGAAATGTGATTTCGTCACCCCCACTATCCTTGAGGATGCCTTGGACATAGTAGGTACCAGGCTCATCTATCTGGACCGAGGCGTTGAAAACGAGATAGTTGTAGTAGCTGTCTCCGTCAGTGTCGTTGCCATAGTCAGTGTATGGCGGTGTGAAGTTGCCACTTCCCGCCTGAACGTTGCTGATCATCAGGAGCGCGGACACTACCACGAGTACTCCAAACGTAACTAGAGAACCGATTCTGGAAACCGTTGGCTCCCCCCTCATGATACTCAACCAACTTTCTTCTCAAGTGCGCAAAGTCCCTATCATTCCCTCCCTACTTAATTGTTGTCCTAGTCATCATGCGGGCGGACCCAGTGCCCGTTTTCTACATGTATGGCTAGCAACCTTTAAATAGAGCCAATCGGATGACCATGTACACTTGAGAAAATGAGCGGGGTCCTAGAATCGGGACCTTATGTGCTTTCAAGGGGGGATAAGATGAAGATATCCTTGACCAAAGGAATGTTGAGCAAGAGGAGGATAGCTGCAGTAGTTCTGGCGCTTTCATTTGTTCTCGGAACCGCAACTTTGACTCTGGTCCAAGCGGCTTCTATCGAGAAGTCCGGAACCGTGATCATATACCCTGGTCCCGAAATGGTCGTAAGTCTGCAAATCCACAACTACAACTACAATCCGAACCCAGACTTCACGATTTTCCACGCAATACTGAAGATTCAGAACAACTACATGGAAGACATCTTCGTCAAGAGCATATCCGTCCAATCCTGGAGTGACCCTCTGGGTCGATCGAACAATCTGCTCTATGGGAGCGGAGAAAGAACGGATATTCTCGTGCCAGCCGGAGAAACCGTCACAACGAGGCTCAATCTGAAGGCCTATCACTTCAGCGAGCTGATACTGGACACAGATGTCTACTCCTATTACTCAATAAACTGGATCCACGGGGCGAACGAGTACACGAAGGGTGGAGTTCACATAGAGAACGCAGCATACTGGTGGCAGGAACTATATTAGCAGGGCCGGCATCCTCCTGAGTCCAGCTCTAAATGCAAGTACAGCGAAGAGCCCTACCGCTATTTTCGAAAGGCTCCCTGTGAAAAGAATGAACACAGTGTTCATCCTGTAATCTGGTAAGAGATACTCGTGGAGGGTTGCTAGAGCGAAGGCGGAACACACAAGGAAGAGCGCAGTCATCGAAATCAGAGGAATGGAATTCGTCCAGACTCTCGAGGACTCTCTGTCAGTCTCCTCACCCAGCCGCGATTTCACTCTCAGAAATCGTCTCCTCTGCAAGAACGTGAACACGAGCGTTGCCTTGAGAAGTATGACCGCGAGGAGAGTCATTGCCAGATACATGTTATATGACGTCTTCTCCGTATACCAGGCAAACGTGGAGTTCAGTCCCAGGTGCAGGGACACGGCAAGCATGACAAGGACAGCCCCCCAGAAGATGGAGTAGACAATCCGAAAGAAGGACCTCCGCGACACCATGGCCGAAATCCAGCTGTTCCCTTTTAAGTGTTGTGAACAGAGCTAGGGTTCCTTCCCGGTAGCTGGGATTCAGTGGGGTCGGTTCTCGTGGGTTGTCGGACAGTTGGACGGTAAGCCTCTCCATCTTACTGTCGGGATTCAACACTCTCTATCTCGGTTCCAGAATTCTCATCAGTTCCTTTGCCACAAAGATTCTGTTTCTCTTCCTTTCTGAGATTTCTTTCAGTATTCCAGCCTCTTCCAGCATCTTGATGGTCTTCTGTGCGGTCGGGAAGGTGACATGGAGATACTGACCTGCATTCGTTATCGTAGTATACGGATTCCGAAAGAGACTATCTGCCAATCTCATAGCATTCGTTGTGCTCTTCATTTTTCGGAGCCTTTCCTGATATTCTCTTTGCAGACTCATTATCTGTTCCACATTTCCAATCGCATCTTCAGCTTGGACAGACACACCTTTGAGGAAGAATCTCAGCCATCCATTGTAGTCGCTCTCTTCCCTGACTGCTGTCAGTCTGCCCCCATATTCCTCCTTGTTCTTCTCTAGATATGCACTCAAGTAGAGCAGAGGCTGAGGCAGTAGCTTTCGATTGTCCAGGAACAACGTTATCAACAGTCGACCTATTCGACCATTTCCATCGAGAAAAGGATGAATAGTCTCGAATTGATAGTGAACTAGTGCACACTGGACCAGTAGTGGCATGTGCTTGGATGGATTCCGCATGAAATCCTCAAGGTCTAGAAGCAATCGCGGTACTTCCTCCCATGGTGGAGGTACAAAAACCGCATCTTCTATTTCAGAGCCAACAGCGCCAATCCAATTCTGGGTCTTCCTGAAGCTACCCGGAGATCTGTCTTCACCCCGCACTCTGTAGAGCAAGCTCCTGTGAGCCTTCCCTATCAAATCCCGAGTTATCATTCCTTTCTTCAGTGCTCTGAGAGATTTTTCGGTTGCATGGACGTAATTCCTGACCTCCCTTATTCGCATGTAGTCATTGGGCTCCCTCCCTGTGATTTCATACAGGAACAGGTCCGAAAGAGATGCCATCGTGCCTTCTATGCGAGAACTCAAAACAGCCTCACGTCTTATGTAGGGATTTATCAGGAGATGTGGGTTTGGCAGGAGCTGTCCGATGCCGGCCAACATTCCAAGACTACTGTCAGCTCTGGAAAGGATCGAGATGAGGTCTCTATCGTACTCAATCTGTAGTGGCAACGGATTCGGAACGAATGTCAAATCTCCATCCGAGTTCTTGACCAGCTTCCCGCTTGGTTCTGTGAATCCTTTCTTGTGCATGGTCCCATCTTCGATATTAAAGCCATCCTAAGTAGTGGACTAGTTGTTTAAGAGAACTCGTTCCTGCTTTAATAACTTTTCCATTCAATAAATACCAGAACAACTCTCGAAAGAACTGACTGTTTGACGCACTGAGTGTTCCATGATATGTCGCCCATTTCATGAGGTCTCCCCATCCATTGTCAAAGGGCGGACACACTTGAGCGGATTTGGAGGGAGTATGGCCACCAAGAGATGCAGGGTCCAAGGAAGTTGTAGTGTATTTGAAAACCTCTGAGCACTTGAATCTCGGGGGAAGAAATCCCTCATCGCTTTCGTTTTACCCTTAAGTATTCCGTGGAATCTCTCGATAAGCTCATTGTTCATTCTTGCTATGAATCCGCTTGCGAGAACATGATTGACTCTCCAACGCTTTTGGCGACTGTAGAACACCTTGTTTGTCCTCTGTGAAAGACTCCCAATTCATCAGTGACTATCGCCTTGGGATGTGGGGTGTTCCGAGCAGAGTCTTGGAAGAATGAGATAGTGTGGAAGGAGAAGTGACCGAGCTGTGAGCCATTCATCGACTCTTGATTCATGGGAACTCAAGCCGTCCGACCTCTCATCCAGCCTTTGTGAGGGTATCCTACCTATTCGGAAGGAACCCAGAGCCAGTAAAACGTTTAAGTAGGGAAACCAATTCCTATGCTGGTGGAAAGGTGGAGGAAGAGAAGGCGCCCATTGCGGTGAAGATACTCGCGGTCCTCGTGATCACATTCTCGATCTTCATGATTCTTCTCAACGGATATCTCACATGGGTGTTCTCCGGGCCCCTATTCCTAACCTTCACGGCGATAGCGATCATCGTGGTCGTTCTCCTTGCATCCGGCATAGTGGAGCTCATCAGCGGAATAGCCCTGCTCAGGCTCAAGAAATGGGCCTGGTCCTGGACTCTGTACTCCATGCTGGTCGCTCTTCTCATGTTCCTCGCGCTCATCATCAACATCGCCCTCGTCGGAGAGATTATCGGTGGTCTCGCGACGGCGGCCCTTACCGCCACGATCGCGACCTTCATACTGGTAGGTCCGATCCTCATTCACATCTTCGTCATAGCTTTCCTTCTGACGGACGAGATAAGATCTGCATTCGTCAAGGATCAAGAGACCTCTACGTAGAGGTGCAGGGACCTGTAGGTCCCTGAGAGGTCACCGTTCTTGAATAGAAGGAACTCGAGCCTGTAGTCGCCCGCATCGGCGATGTTGAAGACGAAGGGACTCTCCCAAACGTTCTCGTGATCGAGGCTGAAATCCTCCGTGTGCAGCGTGACCCTGGAAATCTCGACCGGCTCATCCCTTTCCGTCGTATCGTTGTACACCCATTGGATCCAGACGAGGTCCTTCCTGACTGTATACGTCACGTTTGCGAACTCGTGGTTCACGACCCCGATGATGACCGTTCCATTCTCTGTCGCGTTCAAGGATGTGGGGTATTGGTCGGCCATCCCGTTCTCGTCGAGTATGTAGAACTCCGTGAACCTCTCGCCCGTCTTGGGGACAGTGAACGCGTAGACGAATATGCTCAGCGCTACGATGATGGAAATCACGAGCCCGATCGTCAGAGCCTTGTCCAGGAGCGAGTAGTCCTCCCACCCCTCAATCCTCAGATCGACGGAGAGCGTGAGCCTCTTTTCCACGGGGAGCAGCATTCTCCTGTAGTAGGCGGCGCCGCACATGGCGAGGATGAAGCCGAAGACCGTTGTCACGACGGACTCGAGCGTGATGCCCCAGGGCGTGTAGTTGAGGACGAGACCGAGGAGCGGGACGACGGCGATGGACAGACCGAAGCTGAACGCGACCCTCTCGATCCAGTCGATGTCCTCACTGCTCGGGAACAGGACCGCGATGAGGGCATACCCGGGCAGGAAGAGGACGAATATCAGGCCGAGGGCGACTCTTACGGGGTCGCTAGTGGCCAAAGCAGCCGCGATAACCAAAGGAATCGCGAAGATGATGACAACGAGAAGGTCGTAGGGCTTTTCGCGGAAATGGATTCTCAAGTGTGGCCTCCAGCGGACGTTTGTATTCTGGTACCTTTATTTAGAACTATCGCGGATTCCCAGTGGAACGGGCAAAATGGAATAATAGGAGAACGCGGTTTCGATGCCACTCATGTGGGGGAAGGGGGAAGCAGAGAAGACGGATATGCATATCATCATCGCATTTCTCGGTCTGATAGTCCTGGCCGAGGTCGCCCTCGCTCTGGAAAGCCCCGCGGCGGGGACCTACATACACATGCTCACCCTGTTCTGCCTGATCATCGTCGCCTCGATACTCTCATGGAAGCCCGAGCTGTCGAGACTGCTCGTCGCTCTCACCCTCGTTCCCCTGATCAGGATGTTCAGCATCGCGACGCCCTATTGGCCCTTCTCCGATACACTCGTCTGGCTTGCCGTGATAACCGTCCCGATGCTCGTGGCGGCCTTTGCCACGATCCACGTGCAGAAGCTGAAGAGATCGGACTACGGGTTCGTGCTCGGACCGCTGAAACTCCTCCCAGTTCAGGTCGGGATCATGCTCCTGGGAATCCCGCTGGGCTTTCTCGAGTATGCTATTCTGGCGCCGGAGCCCTGGGTCGCGGACTTCGCTCTCGGAACGGTAATCCTGGGAGTCCTGGTCATAATGTTCGGGACGGGAGTTTCCGAGGAACTCGTGTTCAGAGGGATCCTCCTTCACAACTCGTCTGTTGTGATGAGCGGGCGCGCAGCAATCCTGTACATAACCGTCATCTTCACGGCGATGCACATAGGCTTCTTCTCGATTCCCGATCTGGTCTTCGTCTTCTTCGTTGGGCTCTTCTTCGCCTATGTGGCATACAGAACAGGAACCCTTCTGGGTGTGATTGGATGCCACACGCTGCTCAACATTATGCTGTTTATGGTTGCGCCATTCATTCTATAGAACTACAGGACTTCCCAGATCTTGGTCGCAACGATGACCATGAACACAAGCATGAGCGACACGATCGGTATGGTCAATATGGAAGCCAGATTCCTCAGCTTCTCGTTCTTGCCACCACCCTCCACCTCTGCCGAGGAAAGCTCTTTCGCTATCAGCAGTACGATCAAGGCGATGACGGCAACCACACCGAGACCTGCTCCCAAGGCGACTGCGGACATCACTGTTGTTGTAGTAACGGTTGTTATCAAACAATTCCCCCCGTTGGCGGAGAATACTGCTGGCAGTACTTATAGGTTTGCCCGTCCGTCTGGTATGGCTGCCGCGGACCGTATCATCAACGTTCGAACAACCCGCGAATCAGTTCCTAGCGCTTCGGATCTCCTTCCTTAATGAGAAGAGGACCGCTGCGGCGAAGACTATCGAGACGACCGAGCCGAGCAGGACCTCTAGAGCGGAGATCGTGTTGATGTCGTGATGCGTCGACAGGAACCAGCCAGAGGACGGTATCGCCGCGGAGCTGATCGTGACGAGGAACACGAGCTGCAACGTGGGGCTGAGCAGCTTCTTCCAGAGGCTGGACGCGCTATCCTCGAGGTCCTTGGCGGGAGCGTCAGATCCCTCTCCGAGGATCCTCGACTCGATCCTCCCCATACACAAGCTGCCGTAGATGAGCATGAAGCAGAGCGCGACGGTGAGAATGATGAGGGCGCTTCCGTAGAAGAGGTACGATACATCCTCTTCGAGCAGTCCGGAAGTCGATGTCAATCCCACGCCGAGGGCGATGAACGAGACCGCCAGGAAGGCCGCCCAGAATATGGTCGCATGAAGCTTCCACGACTCCATACGACCGTCGGAAGAGTTCCTGCGATAATAAGCTTTGGCGGAACGCTTCCTCTCACGATCCCGTTTCCCTTTCTCCCCCTCCTTGGTCGTCTGCCAGAAGCAACGTTCAGCTGGGACATCCGGCGGTGTGAACCAGTCATCCGATTATCTTGAGCAAACTCCTCAAATCCAAGGGCTTAATCAATTTGCTCGTCGCCTCGAAATGTTTGTCATCCGTCAACACATGCTTGGCGTTGGACACTATTCCGGTCGAGCATATCAGAGCATCGGCGGTGGGGATATCATAATGGAGTCTTATCTCTCCGGCTCTCTCTGCAATCGCAGAGGTAACATCCACTATTCTCAGGTTGGAGGATTTCAGTTTCCTTATGGTATTCCTCATCCTCCTTTCGTCTTTGGATCCTAGGATCTTCACCAGCTCTGTAAGGCTAATCACTGATGCAATCGCATCAATCTTTTCGTCATCGATAGCTATAGCCAGCCTCTTGAGTTTTTCATCCGCGAGGAGGGCGGCAATGTACATTGTGTCTATGAGCACCTTCAAAGCCAATCCCTCTCATCCCCGCCAGTGCTCTCTCAAGTCCTCTATTCCTCTCTTCACCTCATCCAGATCCATTTCCCAGGTTCCACATAGATCGGCCAGCTTTGTAGGGACGATCAGCCTGATTACGCCTTCCTCCTCCTCTATCTGAAGTTCCTTTCCTGGCAGGATCGAGTACTTGCGCCTTATTTTGTGCGGAATGACTATCTGTCCCTTTGAACTTACTTTTGCCCGCATTCTTTTACCCCGTTCTACGAGGTAAGATATGTACTACCGAGTATAAAACACTGTCCTAGATCTCGGAATGTGCGTGCCCGCACAGCTCTCCTGAACCTCGATCCCTCCTCCCACTCATGCGAGGCGTAGTGCATCTTCCACGTGCAGTCTTCTCTTTCTCTCCCTCTTCTCTCGTGAATGGACCATCGTGACACAATCCCTTGCTGTGCATACACGGATTCCAGAAATATCTAAGTAGTACAAGGAATATATGTAATCGTGGGAAGGATCACCTACAGCAAGCATGCGAGAAAGCGCATGATTCTGCGAGGCATATCATCTCACGAGGTGAGAGAAGCCATACGGAAGGGAAAGAAGCGAATGCAGGATGATAGGATCGTCTCAACATACCTCTACTTCGAGGTCGTATACAGGCTGGTTGATGATACGATACGGGTGATCACCGTGAAGCCAAGGTGGTAATATGGGGAAGTGCCCAGTGTGCAAGAAAGGAACCCTGAGGAAAGGAGAGATTGAAGAGGCCATGTTCGGCGTCAGCCTGGGAACATTCCAGGCGGAGATTTGCGACCGTTGCGGCGAGTCCTTCGTCGACGAAGATGCCATGCTGGAGATCGAGGCCGAGGCCAAGAGACAAGGGATATGGGGACTGGGCCAGAAGATCACTATAGGCAAGTCGGGAAACTCCTTGGTCGTGCGAATACCCGCCCGACTCGCCCGTTTCATGGGCATCGAGGCGGGGAATGAGGCGCTCATCCAGCCGGAAGGAGAGAAGAAACTGATTGTTGAAATCACCTGAGGTCGAGTTCCGCACTGGGCCGGTTGTCCACTAGGATCTCGGGTAGTGGCACTGACCTGAGGTCCTTAAGTGAATCGCGGCTTCTAGCAACCTTCCTCACACTCACGCGGATTCTCAGCGGATTGCGTCTGATGCGCGATGACGAACCTCTTCGTGGCCGCATGGCTGTCGCGAATTTCGATTCTTCTTGGCACTCCCCTCTATCCCTATCCCAGCAAGCCGATTGGATTCCGAGAAGGGTCGCAGTCATTGAACTTGTTAGCCGATAAGCTTATTACGTAATATGCTAATGAGCTTTCATGCTTGAAAGAGTCCTCGGCGACACTCAACGGAGAATCGTTGAACATCTGATTCGCGAGGGCGAGAGGAGCCTTTCGCATATCACTGAGGAAATGAACTTGAGCAAACCATCCGTGAGCAGGCATCTCAAGGAACTCGTGGATTTGGGGATGGTGAAGGAGAGAAAGGAAAGGACGAGCGCGGGAAGGGAATCCTTCTATTCTCCGAATCGGTTTGCGGTTCTCCTGGTCATCAATCCAGATGCGAGAAGCATCGTAAGCATCGAGACCCAATCCCGATTCTCCCTGTCATTCCTACTACTCGAACAGGTGAAGGATGATGAATTCAAGGAAGACCTGGTAACGCTTCTCAGTGCCATTGGCCGGCTGAGAGAAGATGAACGCCCCATCGCCGTCATCCTCTTCGGCTCGGTAGCGGAAGGAAAGGGAACGTGGAAGAGCGACGTCGATGTGGCCATTCTCAGTCTAACGTGGGACGGTGCATCAAAGGGAAGGATGGAGGAACTGATATCCGACGTGAGCATGAAGACCAAGCATCAAATCAAGCCACACTTTCTCGAGAAGCTGCAGTTTGAGGGAGGGGAGTCCATGCTCTTGAAGGAGATTAAGCAGTCGGGCATAGTAATCTACGGCGACCTGTTCAGGAGAAGAACGCCATGGAAGGAGATGAAGAGATACAAGAGTATTACAGCATGAGCCTGAAATACCTTCAGGCGGCCGTCGGAAGCCTATCCAACGAGCTCTACGAACCGGCCATGGCAAATGGAATCCACGCCCTTGAGCTAGCGATGAAGGCCGCCCCTCATCTAGTGGTGGAGGGGACGATCAAGACGCACAACATCGGAGGGCTGTTCGCAAAGCATTTCCGGGAGAGATTGGGGGAGGAGATATGCAGGTCGGCTAATCTCATCCTCACGAAGTACAATCTTCCGCGCTATCCAGGTCAGCGGCCCTTGGAAGAGAGCGAGGTGCGCTCCGACATCGATTTCATCGAGAGGCTTATTAAGGAGCATATTCGCGGGATAATCACTGACGAGGCTCCACGTCATGAATGATCGGACCGCTCATCTGACCTTCCTGCCCCTCCCCGCACTCGTGCGAGGCATAGTGCTTCCTCCACGTGCATTCTCCCCTCTTCAATCTCAGTCCTCTTTCTTGACCACATCCATCCGATTGCCCCGGTAACTCCAGTGGCACAGTCATCTCCAAGAATCTCTTGCCGGATCTCACATCTCATCAATTCTACCGAGGACGGATGTATAGACCTCGGGGGACAACCTAAGGCCGGTTTCAACGAGTTCTATCAGGACCGCCTTCGCCTCCTCCTTGCTCATCTTACCCTTTGCGGTCATCCTGAGGATGAGCGTCGTCAACCACCACGACTCGACTCCCCTGCTCCTCGCGACTCTGATCAGCGCAAGGTCGTTGGAGATCAACGCGTCGCCTTTCTCCTCGGCCATGAGTATGAGCGATGCGTCCGCGCGCTCTATTCCCTCCAATCCCACGATAGAGTCGAGGACCTTCTTGTCCTTCGGTTCGCGCACATCGATCCAATCCCCGCAGGCCTGCTCTATCGCGCTCGATCCGGCTCTGCCCGCCGACTCCTCCACAGTCTCTCTGTAGACGTCCTCTGTGATCGTCACCTTGCCAAGGAATTCCTTCAAGAGGCTCAATTCGCCTATCCTGGAAAGGTGGATCAAGACCGAGGAATCAACTATCATCCATTGCCCTCAGAGACTCCTCATATCCCTTTCCAGGTCCTTTGAGGAATACCCGATGTCTATGCCATGTTTCGAGGCCAAATCCAGCATCTCAACATATGATATGGAGGCGATGGAAGCGGCCCTCCTCAGAGTGAGCTTGTGCTCTCTCAGCAACTCCAAGGCCCTCTTCACCTTCCACTCCTTGATGCCCTTCGCCAGCAGCTTCCTTATGACCTCGGCTCTATCGGTATGCTCCTCCTTCTCTATCATTTGCAGATCCTTGAAGTAGTCCTCCGAAATTCTCGTGGTGATGACCTTCATACCCTCACCGTTACAAATATATCGTTACGATACTATATGAATGTAACTCTCAAGAGAGGTCTCTAATCACCGCACTCACGCGAGGCGCAGTGCTTCCTCCACGCGCAATCCTCCCTTCTCATTCTACCACTCCTCTGATTCTGCCTGGGGCATATAACGACATCTTGATGATAGATGCAAACATTCATAACTCGAAACTCCGAAGCATATAGGATGATACCGGAAAAACCGCAGGGAGAGATCCCCAGACCGCCCGATAGGAGGAAACTGCCCACGACCGGGGAGCCGCCCTCGCCGCTCTGGGCGGACATGAAGGACGAGTTCGACAACATGAAGAAGGCCATCGCAGAACTCCGAAAGAGGATGGAAGGCCTCGAGGGTAGGGTCTCCACCTTGGAGGAGACGGGGAAGTAGCCATCGTCTTGATCCTGGAAGGCCGAGCCAGCAAGTCGCGACCCATGTCACGAGTTGCTCGAGCCCTAACGATGGCACGATACGTCCTGCCCGTTCAGAGCGATTCCTAGCCGCACATCAGGGGTGCGCCAATTCCTCCGTGCCCCTTTCCGCCATGCACCGCAGGAACGACGCAGATGTCATCCTCCGCCGAGAACTGCGTTCCGTCATAGAACTCCCATGTGAGCGTCGCGGTGCTGTGGCCGATCGGGAAGGCCCCGGCCTCGTCCTGTATCTGAACCACCATGTCGTCGAAGCCATCCTCATCCGCGTCTTCGATGTGAGCGAGCAGCTTGTTCCACCTGCCCACCCTCTTGACTGCGAGCCCCTCCAGCTCCACGGTCGCGGGGTCGATGTTCGTGACATCCATCGTCACGCTGCCCAGTATCGCCACTGGTATCACTCCGTGTCCGTTGTTGTTGAAGCAGTTCGGGTCGCTCCCGGGCTTGATGTCTATCTCGACCTCGTCCGGGTACTCGACCGTTTCCAGCCTGATCCAGTCGTGGAACGTCCCATCGCCCGTCGTGTGCAGAAGGCGGAGCTCGTGCCAGCCCAGCCCCACCGGGCTCAGGGTCATGGAGTCCTCCACGAGCGGGTAGTTCTCCCAACCCTTCTGGTAGTCGTATCCGCCTGGTTCCGTGAACGTCGCCGTCTCGCCGGTATCGACGAACGTGACAGTCTTCGTCTCGTAGCCGCTCTTGCCGGGCGACCACGATATGGTGAGCTGACCGCCGAGGGACATCTCGCCGTACCACTGGATCGTGAGATCTGTCGCGTATCCGTCGTTGACGTCGGGACCAAAAGCGAACTCATCCTCCGGTGTCGTTCCGACGACGAAGGGGTCCGTGAATGGCGGGAACGGGTATCCAAAGCCCTGCCAGTTGAACTCGTCCGCGTAACTGGTGTAGTGTCCAGTGGCGGGATCTATCTCCTCGACGTCACCGATCTGCCACAGAACAGTCATGCTGTCCGAGTGCGGTGGAGAAACGGGAACCTGCCCAAACGCACTCACGAGCAGTCCAGTGACCGCAAATAGCGCTGTCCAGTTCACATCTCCTCCTCCCGTAACATAGTTCCCTCAGCGGTTGATAATGGTTTCGATGACAAATGGCCTCCGTTGCTCCCCCAGCCTATCATCACCAAGCCGATCTGTCGTGCCCATGAGGGGTTCACTGCATTCCTCCTACGCCGTCACTTCGAACGTATGAATCTGAATGCCTGATGAAACGTGTGGTTCAGTCCGGAAGCCACACCCAGGGAGGGAAGGAGCGATCCAATGAGAATCCATCCCAGGGGTGATGCTCGCGATTATCGGGATGAGCACAAACGTGAAGCCACCATCGTCATCGGATACGATCAATCTGATTATGTACGCCCCAGGTGACGAATATGAGTGTGACGCGGCATCTGTGGCCAGCATGGGGTTGACCTCGGGAGATGGGTACGGATCGGGACCCATCCCGTCGTTGTAATGAACGTGTTCCGTGGGGCTGCCGTCTCCCCAGGTCCACGTGAAGATGAGGTCGTCGCTCCCCGGATCCCTCGCCGTTGCGTGAGCCGTGATGACCGCAAACGGGAGTAGATGACCGTTGTTTGTCTCGTCCGCCAAGTCCTTTGCCAGCTCCATCCGGTCAACCTGGTTCAGGACAACATCCTCGATCCAAGTCATGAAATCCCAGAGGATCATGGTGACGTTCAGCTGTGGAATGAACATCTCCGATTGAATCTTGACCTTCTCGGACGCTATGTTCAGCCACAACGCCATGAGCTGCTGCAGCGCCTTCTGTGTCATATTCGACTCGTCAACGTTCCCAAGATAATCGCACACCTCCTCTTTCGTCGAGATCCCTGAATACACGAGAGAGTTCGAGGAGATGTAGTCTACATATTCTTGGCGGATTCCAACATGATCCGGCGAAGGCAGCTTCCCCACGCATTGGAAGTTCCAATACCCCTGGGTCCGCGGGAGGTTGAAGTAGATGTCGTAAGAGATGTCGATTATGGTCGGATCAACGTTGCTGACGACAACAGTGATCTGACTGACGGTAATCCCGCCATCGTCATCCATTGCCGTCAGCGTGACGTCGAAATACCCATTGTCCCCCCACAGGTGGGAGGTCGCATGAGTCACACTAAACGGATGCGTTCCCCACGGGCTCTTTGGCAGGTCCTTCAACCAGCCCGCGTTCAGGAATGTGGCCGAATCGCTGGTCCCATCGCCCCAGTCCCAGATGAGGTAGATGTCATCGCTCCCTGGGTCACTCACTATGGCCTGGAAATCGATTTCTGAGTTCTCTTTTACGACATAGGGACCACCGCTATCCACGAGAGGACTGATGTTCTTGATCTCTATCTGGAACGATACTGTGGCCGCTCCGCCATCATCATCCGTCACGGTGAGGTCGACGTTGTACAGGCCGTTGTCACCGAACTCGCGTGTCAGGGTGTCAGTCGCCGAGAATGGGTAAGTTCCCCACGGGCTTTGCGCAGGGTCTGGACCGACCCCGTCGTTGTAGTGGACCGCTGATCGCGACGGGGCCAATTCAATGTCCCAGACGAATTCCAGGTCATCGCTGCCCGGATCAGTCGCAGTCGCGCTCAGCGCGAAGGGCTCTCCTTCATCGAATGACAGGTTTGTCGGGATCAGGATCTCTGGCGGGAGGTTCGCCACCGTCACCGACACAGTGCTGGACGACCATCCGCCATCATCATCCTCCACCATCACGGTCACGTCGTAGATTCCATCGTCCCCCCACGTGTGCGTCCTCGAATCGCTCGCTGAGAAGGGGAACGTGCCCCAAGGACTCGGAGCCGGGTCCGGCTCAGAGCCATCATTGTAGTATGTCGCGTTCTCTGAAGTGCCATCACCAAATGTCCAGGTGAACTTGAGGTCGTCGCTCCCATCATCGGTTGCAGACGCCGACATGGCGAGCAAGTCCCCCTCAACCGTGGAGGACGGAATCGAGAGCGTGAGAGCCGGAGGGACGTTGCCAGTGACCGAGACCAAGGAGCCCGTGGTGATACCTCCGTCGTCGTCCCACACGGTCACCGTGACGGTGTAGTTCCAGTCGTCCCCGAAGATGTGGGTCCTCTGCTCGGATACGTCTCTGGGGTTGACGTCAGGACTCGGATATGGATCGGGGTCTGGCGGGTCGTTCAGATACACTGCCGTCTCGTTCCCTGAACCATCCCCCCACTCGAACAGCAGGTGAATGTCGTCGCTACCCGGGTCAGTCACATTTGCCCAGAAATCGACGGTGCTTCCTTCCTCCGCCTCCTCGCTTGCTGAGAAGGACACCTGTGGAGCCTCGTTCTGAACGTGGACGATCAGGCCGTCGGAGGCATGTACTGTCCCCCCGATTATCGTCTTGACGATTTTGGAGATGTTCGTGTATATCTCCTCCAAATCGTCGGCCGTTGGGGCGAAGTAATACCTCCCTCCCGTTCTGTAGGCCATTTCCTCCAGATAGTCCTCGGATATGTTCGTCCCGAGTCCGATTGTGAAAATCCTGATTCCAGCGTAGGCAGCTATGCGCACCTCGTCCGAAGTCGCGGTTGTGGAATGAGAGGGCTCTCCATCTGTCAGGAGAATCTCGATCCATGCGTGATTGTCCTTGCCGTGTCCGCCTGGGGCCGGAAAGGCGGGAGAGCAATCAAGCAGTTCTGTAGGGGTAGGCTTGTATCCCGGGAGAAGCTCCTCATGTGCAACCTGGAGGGCCTTCTCTATGTTCGTTCCCCCATCGTCGAAACGAGTGTGGTCGATTGAGCTCTTCACCTTGAATTTCCCGTATGCGTCTGTCTTCGCCAGGTGGCTGTCGTTCACCAACCATGCTGCGGACGAACATGGCGGAGGGCCTGGCTGTCGCGGGTATCTCCCGAAGACAACGACCGTTGCGTAGTCATTGTCGCTCATCAGGTAGAGATAGTCCTCAGCAGCTTGTTGTCGAAGCTCTCCAGGGTCGTTCCAACCCATGCTGCCCGAGCTGTCGATAATGAGGACGGTGTCCTGGGCGATCAGGCTCTCGTTGACACCCTCAACCTCGGAGCCTATCGTCAGAGTGACTCTGTAATCGCCATCATCCCCGAAGCGGTGCGTGACGACGGCGCCCGTCGCATCCCTGTCGTTCGTGAAATTCCCGTCTAGATTAGAGTCCTCTGTGGCATCGAAATCCCAGTAGTACTCGTCAAGCGTGCCGTTGACCACGTAGGATGAAGATCCGTCGAACACAACCAGATCGCCTTCCGTGACAGTCTGGTTTGGGCCCGCCTCCGGGTAGAGTATGGGCAACTCCGGCTCACTGCCATTGGAAGCCACCGATGTCGGCAGGCCGAGTCCCCACAACGACATGATGAGGAGAGCGAACACTACTACCGGGACGCTCTTCATTCGAAACCTCCACGAGCAGCATCCTCTTCTGCGTCCTCAAGCGATTCTTCTGACAGTGGGGTGTCATGCCCTTCATCGAAATCCTCCAGAGTGGCGTCATCGCGTTGCTCCGAACGCTCGTCCTCTCCACGACCTTCAGACCTCCCTCCTCTGAACCAGAGTACAAAGGCGAAGATGAACACCAAGAGGAGCAGGACGAGAATGGCAAGGGTCCAAAGGGCTATCGCTTCCAAGAGGTCGAATCTCAGGGTCGGGATTAGCGGATACGGATCATCGGCATCGGATATCCCGTCCCCGTCATCATCATCGTCCGCGTTGTTTCCGATCCCGTCTCCGTCCGTGTCCCTCCACTCGGTCGGGTCGTACGGGAAGTCATCATTCTCGTCCAGATAGCCATCGTCATCAGCATCATCGTCCGCGTTGTCGCCTATGCCGTCTCCGTCCGTGTCCCTCCACTCGCCAGGATTCAGCGGGAACTCGTCTTGGTCGTCAGGTATCCCGTCCCCGTCATCATCATCGTCCGCGTTGTCTCCGATCCCGTCTCC
>JAGMAI010000136.1 GCA_023130895.1 Thermoplasmata archaeon | reverse complement strand
TCCGCCCTGCTCCTCAGCACTTGCATATGGGGTGGCAAAAGCTCCCCACAGAAGAACGACGCACGCCAGTATCGCTCCCACAAACCTCGTCTTCATGATCCCCCTCTCCAGTCCAGTAGGATTCTCTGGATACTAATAGATTTCTGCTGGCACATCGCCCAGTCTCAGGTTCATCTCTTGGCAATGGACGCGGACGGATGGCGCGGTCGCTACCATTGTGCATTTGAAGGCGATCCCTTTGGGATATTGAGATGTCCGAAGGACCGGAAGCTCGGGAGGCCTGCCAAGCCCAACACGAGGATCGCTCCCGCTAATCTAGATGGAATCTCACCCAACACTAGAACGGAGATCAAAAAAGCCGTAACCGTTCAGGGGACTCCCCTATCCACAACTCGAGTGTGAATCTTCATTGTGTAACTGTTTTTCCGAACGAGAGCCTACCAAGAGCGCCCTGATCGACCCCGATCGCTATCGGAACGGGGGCGAGCTTTGTTGACAGTCAGGGTCCGACCCTTCATGTCCTTTCCATCAAGGCCCGTGATCGCCTTCTCGGCCTCATCATCGGTCGGCATCTCAACGAATCCGAATCCTCTCGACTGTCCGCTGAGCTTGTCGGTGATGATCTTGGCCGATGCGACCTCTCCGAAGGCTTGGAAAGCCTCCAGGAGTTCACTCTCGGTGACCTCACGCGGTAGATTTCCTACGTATATGTTCATTCTATTCCTCTTGCGTCTCCCGATACTGTCCAGGAGACGTCTCAGTCGCCTGCTAGTACAGCCAAAGCATTTAAGCCTTTTGTCATGCTGGTTGGTTGATATTCATCTCGCCGCGCCCGCTGTGACGCATGGCCCCAGGGCTCAATGTCTCAGCCGGTTCTCGTTCGGTGACATGCTCACGCCGTGCTTCATACAAAGCGGTGTACCAGAATGCTTATAGGATTAGAGGTGGTTTGACATCATGCCCGACTGCGATTCGGAGACGCTACATCCCGGTTTGTCCTTCCGATCCGTGGTCGGTCGTCCAGGACGGAAGACCCGCTGTTGTTTTTCTCCTGCATGCAGGGAGCCGTCCTGGGCGGGCACCTTTTCAGATGGTTGCTGGGCATATTGACGACACAGGGCCAGTCCGCTCAAGGTCTTGGAACGGGCTCGAATCTCCGGAACGGCCGACGTATCATAGCGAAAGAACAAGGACAAGCGTTTCCGTCCCGCCGTCATCGTCCGTCACCGTGAGAGTGATTGTATGTGTTCCCGATGTGGCGAAGCTGTACTGAACCGTGTCTGTGACCGTGATCGGGTTCACTTCAGGCGAGGGATACGGGTCAGGTCCGACTCCGTCATTGTAGTACACGTTCTCTGTCGTGTTGCCGTCTCCCCAGTCCCATGTGAATGTGAGGTCATCGCTCCCCGCGTCGGATGCGGTCGCTATGAAGGTGATGTTGTGTCCCAGGAAGTAGGGCGAGAAATCCTCTATCACCCAGGTCCAAGTGTCCTCGTGTCTCACGTTGAACGTGTGATGTATCCTCTCCTCCCCGTCCTCGTAGTCGAGTATCACCCACGCGGGTGTTGCTCCCCAGATCTGTCCGTTGATTGGGTCGTCCTCGGGCGTGTAGTACGCAACCGCTGAATATGTCTTCGAGAAGTCTATCGAGAACTCGCCAAAATCGGCCATCTGCTCGTTCGGGCTTCCCGGATATCGTGTGATGCTTGCGTATCCGACTTCCGTCCCGTCCTCGTACAGGTATATCTCGACGTTATGCCACTTCTCACCCGCTATTCGGAAAGCGAAGGATGCGTTGAGGTAGTACTCTATGCCCCCCTCAATCGTTGGAGCGACATTGTTGACCGTCACGGCGGTCTGCTCGACAACGACACCGCCGTCATCGTCCATCACGGTCAGCGTGACAGTGAAGTCGCCGTTGTCTCCCCAGACGTGTGAGATCGTGTGAGTCGCGGCGAACGGATAGGTTCCCCAGGGACTCTTTGGCGGGTCGGCGCTGATTCCGTCGTTGTAGAAGGCGATCGCATCCGTCGTGCCGTCTCCCCAGTCCCAGAGCAGTGTAAGGTCATCGCTTCCAGGATCTCTTGCCGTGGCGGTGAACCCAATCGGTGAACTCTCGTCTCCCGCATAAGGGCCGCCGATGTCAACAGACGGTTCGACGTTCACCACTTCTATCGTGAGCGTGGATGCGCTGGACCCTCCGTCATCGTCGGACACCGTTATCGTGACTTCGTACAATCCGTTGTCTCCATACGCGTGCGTGACCGTGTCCTCCGCGGAGAACGGGAATGTCCCCCACGGGCTCAAGGGCGGGTCGGGACCCGTTCCATCGTTGTAGTAGAGCGATGTGAGCGATGGACCCAGCTCGAAGGTCCAGCTGAACTCAAGGTCGTCGCTTCCTCGATCAGTGGCTGTGGCGGTCAGGGAGAAGTCCTCGCCTTCCTCGAATATCAATGGGGTCGTGGGAAGACCGATCTGTGGCGGGAGGTTGAGTACGTCTGTTGTGACAATCTCCTGAACGCTCCCGCCATCGTCGTCCTCGACTGTCACTTGAATCGTGAAGCCGCCGTTGTCTCCGTACGTGTGAGTGAGATTCGAATACACCGTGAAGGGGTACACTCCCTCGCCGCTGTTGGGCGGGTCGGGGCCGATGCCGTTGTTGTAGAACGTCTCTGTATCCGACGTTCCATCTCCCCAGTTGATGCTGATTATGAGGTCATCGCTTCCCGGGTCCGTGGCTGTGATTCCGAGGACGAAGTCCTCTCCCTCGTTCACGGATGAAGGAGCGATCATGTCCAAGGAGGGAGGCAGATTCTGAACCTGCGCTTCCGCCGAGGCGGTGCCCACTCCGCCGTCGTCATCCAAGACAGTGAATGTGATGGCATAGGTTCCATCGTCCCCGTAGATGTGCGACGTGATGTTCATCCCCGTGGCATCGGGAGGATCGTTCTCCCCCGTCAGGACCGCGTTCTCATAAGTTCCGTCTCCGTAGTCCCACACCGCAGAGTGCGTGTCGAGCCATCCCGGGTCTGTGAACTGTCCTATCGCCTCGCAGGGAGATGTCCCTTCGCTGAAGATGCAGAACGGCATGTCGATGGACGCCACAGGATTCTCGTTGGTCGTCTCCAGCGGAGGAGTGTCGTCTATCCCCACACCGCCGTCGTCGTCCGTCACTGTGAGAACCACGATGTAGATGTCATCGTCTCCGTACGTGTGCGTTACAGACGGTCCCGCATCGAGAAGGACGGTGCCGTCCCCGAAGTCCCAATCGTACGTGAAGGTGTCATATATCCCTGGGTCGCAGACAGTCGCCTCGAAGAGGATTTCCTTTCCTTCTGGATAGGGTGGATTGAGGATAGTGCCGTCACTGCTGCGACTCGTCCACTCCGGAATTGGCGGGACGTTCAGCACAGTGATGTTGCAGGTATCCCAATCACTCAATCCGCTTGCGTCCGTAACCTTCAAGGTGACGACACAGATTCCGTCGTCGTAGTAGACATGAGTGGGCGTGGGTCCGGTTGCGTCGACGTCGTTGGTGTAGTCTCCATCTCCGTCCGAATCCACCAAATCATTCATGTCCCAGTAGTAGCTGAGCGACTCCTCGAGAGAGGAGCTGACGTTCCAGCTCAGTAGCGAGGGCGTCTCGTTCCTTTCCGTCGTCAGGATCGCCTTCAGCATGATTCTCGGATAGAGGATTGGATCCACGAGACCATCCAACGACAGGGGACAGTCGTTCGGACTTATGCCTGTGACAATCGGCGAGCCGAACTCATCCAGAACCTGAACCTCCATCTCTGTCCTGTCGGGCTCGACTGCGGAGACATCCAGCTCGCCCCAGGATTGAAGCACGCCTGACGGAGAGATCACCTCCGAGGTGACCCATCCCGGTGTGCGATAGCCGAATACGGAGATGCTGATATTGTCCGCGAGGCCTTCGCCTATGTGCGGGTTTCCGTCTATATAGCCTTCACCGTAGCTGCCTATCCCGTACTTGTGGAAGGTGAATCCCTCATCTATGAGTTCAGAGTCGCTGACGACGATGTTGCCTAGCTGGTCGCGAACCTCCCCGTGCATGGTCCGCGCGTCGGAATCCCACGTCATGCGGGTTGTGATGAGCTCCCAGTAGTGCTTGTCATAGTCGGTCAGGTAAACGATGTGAGCTGTGCTCGAATCGTCGAAAAAGAAGCCCGCCATCCTGTCCAGGTCCCCATAGTCAGGATCGCCTCCGTAGACTCTGACTATCAGTGTGTTGTTTGCTGGTCCGTGCTTGCTGCCGAGCCGCCAGCTTCCGTTCTTCTGCAGGATCAACGGATCGGCGACCGCATACGTGTCGGCCCGCCAATACATGTAGTCCACTCGCGCCGAGATGTCCATTGCATCCGTGATCGGGAAGGGAAGGTAACTTACCAGCTTCTCGTAGTGGTCACGAGGATCCTCACGGTCCGTGAACCATCGTATCGCTTCCTTGGCGGAGTCCCACCATATGACAGTGTTTGGCATGTCATCTTCGATGACGAATCCGGGATCGGTGTCGAATGTATGCATGATGGAGAGGGATATGTTCGTCAGCACAATGCTTTCATTCGAGACGGTGGTATTCATCATCTGGGATATCCTGGAGTCGTCCTCGAAGGAGTCCTCCCAAAGCCCTACGGAAGAACCATGGGAACCAGTGCCATTGAAGCTCACGATGTCCCCCTCGTAGACGACCTGATCGGGGCCAGCATCGGCAACAGGTGGAATATCGCTGGGAAGGACAATGATGCTGCAAGTGTCGGAGTCGCTCAATCCCGATTCGTCCGTCGCAGTCAGCGTGACTGCATAGACACCATCGTCGTAGTATGTATAGGTGGGCGTGGGTCCGGTTGCGTCGACGTCGTTGGTGTAGTTTCCATCTCCGTCGGAATCGACATCCGCATCGAAGTCCCATTCGAATGTCAGAGAAGGCACCGAAGAAACGCCGAGCCAGACGCCATACGCGATTGACCCGGCGATTCCTCCATAGGGGTAGTGGCGGCTATCGTGCCAGGCAGCGAAAAGATCTCCATGATCGTTTCCTGCGATTGCTATCTCTCTCTTTCCACATCTGTTCGGGTCGTCGTCCACCCTGTAGTGAGGTCCGAATGTCATCCCCTTGTCCATGGACACAGAGACCCTCGCTTCGGTGCCGCACCCGAAAGGCTTCGTGTATTCCACCCAAGCGACGACGACTCCCTCCGAACCGAATCCGGTTACAGCAGGTTCGTCCAGACGTACCATGTGCGGGTTATTCTGGGGTTTCACATATCTCACTATGATTGGCGGCTCGAAACTCGATCCGCCATCCAACGATCTCACGAGGGCAATCGTATAGTCGTCAGCACCATACTCCACCCATGTTACGAATATCTCACCGCTGGGCAACAGTGCTATCGATGGATCCAGGCGGTGCCTGTCCGCTAGAGGGTGAACCCGAATCGGCGGCTCGAACGAACCATTTGGTCCTTTCCTTGAGAAGGAAATTCCGGTCTCATTCGACCCCATCACTTTCCCTGCCCAGACCACATAGGCAGAGCTGTTGTCCACCGCAGCCACGTCGGGGAAAGCTCCATCCGAGACTCGAAATACAGAATCCCAACTCGTCCCGCCGTCGGGAGAGGAGCGGTAATAAACGCCGCTCAAATCCACCGCTCTCCAGACCACATGGACGCTACCATCAGTGCCAGTATCCACTCTCACAGGGTATCCTGCGGGGTGATTCACGTCATCGATTGCAATAGATGGCGAGAATGTCACCCCGCCGTCCGTGGATGATGAGTATCTGATGCCTGGTACCCACCATACGACATGTATCTCACCGTCGGGTCCGATTGCAATATCGGAGTGTCCGCCCGTTCCGTCAGGAGGAGGGGTGTCGTCCACTCTGACATCCTTTCCAAACTGTCCTTGACGCGGGGCTTTGTCGAAGTAAACACCAAAACCGCCCACTCGTGCTATGGGCCACACGACAAAGGCAGTGCCATTGTCGTCTAGAGCAACTTGTGGCACTCCTGCCACGCCCTGAGTATCATTACCATCGTTCACCTTCATATTAGGACCGATTGGAAAGACCGCGTTTCCGACACCCTGACTTGCGGAACCGTTGAACTGAACCACCTCTCCTTCGTATACTGTTTGGTCAGGCCCCGCATCCGCAATGACGCGCCCGCCACATTCGCCAATCTCTATCTCTGTAGGAATCCAGCCAGGTACGGTCTCGTTGGGCCGGGGAATCTCGTAGAACAAGATCGTGTATCTTCCCGGAGGCACCTGTTCTCCCGAAGGAGGCTGACCGTAAGGAAAGCGGTATGTCTGGTTCCATGTTCCGTTCAAGGTCCCCATGAATCCACCGGTGGCCAGGAGTAGATTGGCGGTCTCGAACACCGGGTCCTCGGCTTCATTGGTTATCGCCCAGAAGTTAATGGGGAAGTCCCCAATGCTGGGAACCCCTGCCCACCCTGTTGCCGTGATGTTCACATACTCCCCGGGGTAGTAACACGCTTTGTCAGTGCTCATGACGACCTCGCCGCTCGGAAGCGAGGGTTCGTCTCCCCCAGAGAAGCACGGAAGCAGCATGATCGCGGCTACGAGCAACACCCCTCCGAATGGGTCTCTCTTCATCTCCCCCACACTCCAATCTCTATTCGTGTTCTGGCCTATAAGAAGGTTTCTGTGGATGGCGCGCCTTGGAAGGTGGATGGACTCGTTCCCAATGCGATGCACTGCAGGAGTCTCCAGGCTACAGCTCAACTTCGCCCTTGGTCACGTTCCCGGGGATGTCCTCTCCTGGTTCTCGTGTCGTACTCGATAACGAAGGACGACACATCGGGATCTGGCAACTTCCCCGCAGTAGCGATTATTAGGAGGGTCGCGAGTTTGAATACAACATTGCGGAGGAGGACATGAGTCAATACCTCCCCGACATCCAGTCGTCTAGTATACATACGTCTTGGCGATGTCTAAGTCTCTTGACCGGACGACGTGCCATTCGCTTCTCTACCCTTTACTTCTTCCGGTTCGGATGAGACGACGAAAGCCATATAGGTGCAGCGGATATTCGCAAGCGGTGATTATGACCCGCTCTCCTTCGGACAAGGCGATAGTGCTCGACAAGGTCACCAAGAGGTTCGGAGACCTGACTGCAGTGGACGACCTCAGCCTCGTCGTCGAGGAAGGGGAGCTCTTCGGGCTGCTCGGTCCCAACGGTGCTGGCAAGACGACGACCATCAACATGCTCTGCTGTCTGCTCGAGCCCACGGAGGGTCAGCTGTGGGTTGGAGGCCACGACGTGCAGAAGGAGCCAATGGAAGTCAGGAAGCTCATCGGAGTCTCCCCGCAGGAAACGGCCGTGTTCTCCTATCTGACAGGAAGAGAGAACGTGGAGCTCTTCGGCGCGCTTCACGGGATGACGAAGGAAGAGACGAAGAAAAGCACGGAGTTCCTCCTCGGCAAGGTGGGCCTCACCTCGGACGCGGACAGGAAGGCGAAGCAGTACAGCGGGGGCATGAAGCGTCGCATCAGCCTCATCATGGGCCTGGTCAACGATCCGGCGATAGCGTTCCTGGACGAGCCCTCGGTGGCGCTGGACCCGCAGTCACGTCGGGCCATCTGGGATTTCTTGAAGAGCCAGAAGAAGAAAAAGACCATGATCCTCACGACGCACTACATGGAGGAGGCCGAGTATCTCTGCGATCGCGTCGGGATAATAGACAACGGGAAGCTCATCGCCCTCGGCTCTCCGGAGGAACTCAACAAGAAGCACGGGGTCGAGAACCTGGAGGAGGTCTTCCTGCAATTGACGGGAAGGAAGATGAGGGAGGCGGTGTGATGCGCCGCATCTCCGCGCTCATCGGCAAGGAGCTCAAGAAGCTCGTGCGCGAGCCCGCCGTGCTCTTCCTTGTGCTCCTCTTCCCGCTGATGATCACGCTCGTCTTCGGCGTCTCCTTCGGTGCTGTCGGCGGTGACGACACGACATACCAGGTCGGGATCGTGGACGAGAACGTCGGTCCCTACGCGATCTGGTCGCAGCGCTTCGTGGAGAACCTCACGACGACGGAGATACTGGAATTGCACGAGTACGAAGACAACAACAGCGCGCAGGACGAGCTCTCCGTCGGGAATCTGCAGGCTGTGGTTGTGATCCCGGCGGACTTCGGGGAAAGCTGCGACTCATTCATCACGTACCCGGCGAACCAGAGCCAATGGGTGAACACGACTATCACCTTGTATCTGGACCAGGGCTCCATGATCGCGACAGCGGCGGTACCGCCCATCGTGCAGCAGGCCCTCGTGAGCACTCTGGCGGGAGAGCAGGCATCCATGTCGCTCCCGGTCGGAATAGGAAGCCCCTCCTTTGTCGATGCGGAAAGGAAGACCATCTTCAGCTACATGGCACCTGGCATCTTCGCCTTCGGTGCGATATTCATCATAATGATCGTGGCCGAGTCCTTGGCGGGAGAGAGGGAGGCGGGTCTTCTCAAGAGGATGAGCACGACCCCCATCTCGGCCACGGAATTCATGACCGCGCAGGGGATAGCGTACATGATCATGGCCATCCTGCAGGTGGCGGTCATATTCCTGATGGCGTTCGCGATCGGCTACTCTCCCGATGCTTCAGTCGGAGCGATGGCGATGGCCTTCCTCATCGTGACGGTCTTCGCCCTCTGCTGCGTGGGCTTCGGGCTCATCACCGCGAGCATAGCCAAGACGGTCGGGGGAGCGACTGGGATTGCCTTCCTCTTCATAATCCCGCAGATGTTCCTGGGCACGTTCGTCTCGGCGGGCATGACCTCGGGGGCAGGCGTGGCGGCGGGGAAGTTCATGCCCTCGTACTACGTCACGGACGCCCTGACGAGTCTCTTCCTCCGCGGCGCTTCGGTGTCCAGCCCCGCCGTGCTGGCGGACCTGGCCATAGTCTCCGTATTGAGCGTGGTGATTTTCCTTGTCGGGATAGTCATCTTCAGGAAGTTCGGACGAGGGTAGGGCTTCACAGCTCCACTTCGCCCTTGGTCACGTTCCCGGGGATGTCCTTGGCGTATGCTTCGACGACCGTGCCCTCGACGCCGTTCTCCTTCTGAGTCTTGTAGTGCCATGCCGCGAGGTTGTACTTGTCCTGGACCGCGTCACCTTCCTCGATGATCTCGTCCTCCCGCCTGAGCACGACGTGAACGGCGGTTACTTCGACATCGTCCAAGGCCTCGACGACGATCTCCTCTCCCTTCTTGCCGGTGTACTCCTCCATGCCTATGGAGAAGATGTCCGGCGGGTGGAAGAAGTCCTTGATGGCGACGTTGTAGACGGTGAGTCTCTTCCTGTCGGCGATGCGCTCATATGACTCGGGCACGAGGTCCTGATCGATGGTTCCCTTCGCGTACGAGGTCGCCCGCCTGAACCGCATCTGATGGTCGAGCTGCTTCTCCGAGAACTTCCTGTCGTCCGGGTAGTAGGGATAGCTCGCGAGATACGGTCTTCCCTTCCAGGTCTTCGCGATGAGCTGCTTTCCCACTCCGCCGCTAGCATATTTCACAACCAGATTGCCTTTTGATTTCATCTTCCTCCCCCTGATCTCGGTCCGTCCTGTCTCCGGGTTTCCTGCGGGACTCCTCCGAGATTCCTCCGTGAATAGCATAGTCCTCTTACAAAACTTCCATACTCCTCCGAATTACCTGATTCGAATCTGCTCCATGATCCGTATATGATTCCTATATGCTTTCTATATGCTTTTCATAGGCAGTCCATAGGATTTCTATATGCTCCGCATATGCTTCCCATAAGATACTTCCGCTTATCCTCCGAGTATCCTCCGAGAATTCTCTATCCGACTTCTGTTCTGTAAGTCCTGTTCCTCCCATCCCGCCTCTCGGAAATCCTGCTTGTGACCCGTAGAAACCGTTATAATGTAGTTACAATATAACCATAGTGCGCTTGTTATTCAACCGTGAGGAGGCGGAGGACTAGATGACCAATCCCAAGAAACCCAAGGAAGTCAAGTTCGAGGTCTACGGTCAGGAGATGCTCGAGAAGGAGGTCAAGCAGGCGGGCAACAGCGGCAGGATCTACCTCCCGCCGGACTGGGTAGGCAAGAAAGTCAAGATCGTCAGGGTGGACTGAAAGCCATGGAAGTCATCAAGATCAGACCGCTCGAACGCCAGGACATTCAGTCCGCGCTCAAGATCCAGCGAAAGATAACGGGCCGAAGCCCGAAGGCGGGCTGGAAGAAGGAGCTCGAGACCCACATCAAAGACTACCCGCAAGAGTGCCTGGCCGCAGAGTACGCTGGCACATTGGCGGGCTTCATCATCGGAGAGGTCAAGACGCTCGAGTTCGGCGTCGAGAAGAGCGGCTGGATCGTCATCGTCGGGGTCGACCCTGAGTTCATGGGCCAGGGCATCGGCAAGAAGCTCGGCCGCAAGCTCCTCGGCCACTTCAAGCGTAAGGGCATCAAGCAGGTCTTCACGGCCGTCCCGTGGGACAGCAGCGACATGCTCGCGTTCTTCAAGTCACTGGGCTTCGAGAGAAGCGAGTTCATCAATCTGGAAAGGAGGCTGTGAATGATAGAGATGTTTCAGGAATGGTTTGAGAACAGACACGAATACGCCAAGCACTGGAAGGAGAAGACGGGAGGCAAGGTCCTGGGTTACTTCTGCACCTACGTCCCGGAGGAGATACTGTACGCGGCGGACGTGCTGCCGGTCCGCATCCTGGGAAGCCACGAG
>JAGMAI010000135.1 GCA_023130895.1 Thermoplasmata archaeon | reverse complement strand
CAGGCGATCTTCGATTCCAGAAACCAGGTCCTCGATGAGCTGAACCCGGTCCTCAAAGGGAGGGTGGAGCAGTTCCATAATCTCGCGGTCAGCCTGGGTTATTCCACATACATGGGCTTCATAAGGGACATCAGGAACTTGGACCTCGTGTCCTTGATGGAGAGCCTGGATATCCTCATATCACAGACCTCGAACCTCTACAAGGAGAAGATGGAGGAGCTTCTCTCGCCGATAGGAGTGCCTCTTGCCGAGGCCGAGAAGCACGATATCGCGTATCTTCTGAGAGCGAAGAAGTTCGATCCGTACTTCAAGAAGGAGGAGGCCGTCCCGGCGCTCAAGCGGACGCTCCTCGGCATCGGAATTGACCTGGACGACCAGCCCAACATCCACTTGGATACGGAGGAGAGGGAGAAGAAGTCCCCCAGGGCGTTCTGCGCTCCGATAAAGATCCCGCAGAAGATCATGCTCGTGATCATGCCCCAGGGAGGCGTTCAGGACTTCCACTCGCTCTTCCACGAGGCGGGACACGCGGAGCATCATGGCTTCGTCGAAGAGGACTGCTTCGTGGAGTACAAGTGGCTGGGCGACAAGTCCGTATCCGAGACCTACGCGTTCCTGTTGGAGTACCTCAACATCGACAGGAACTGGCTGAAGAAGAACATCCAGATGGACGATTACTCGTCCTATCTCCAGTTCGGATACCTCACGAAGCTGTTCTTCTTGAGGCGGTACGGAGCGAAGCTGAAGTACGAGATGCAGATCCACAGCAAGGGGCTGCCTGGCATGGACGATGTCTACGCCAAGACCCTCGAGGAGACCCTCATCTACAGGCACCCGCCGAACCACTACCTGGTAGACATGGACGACGGCTTCTACACCGCTCAGTATCTCAGGGCATGGATATTCGAGGCTCAGCTGCGCTCGGTCCTGCGGGAGAAGTACGGCGACGAATGGTTCCTCGACTCTCGCTCCGGGGATTACGTCAAGGACCTCTGGGCCTACGGCCAGAAGTACGACGTTGTCGAGCTGGCCCAGATGATAGGCTTCTCCGGCCTGGACATCAATCCGCTTATGGACGAGATAGAAGAGAACCTTGGCTGAATGGCGCATTCGATAGTCGTGTAGAAAAGATTATTAGAGAGCACAAAATAACTCTAGACAGGTATATCATGGCATCAGAGACGGGCAAATGCCCCACGTGCAGCGCGTCCCTCCCTCTCGACTCCAAAGAGTGTCCGGAGTGCGGTGAGACATTCACCGGAGAAGTGAAGGTGCTGGAAGAGGAAGAGGTCGCGTACCAGGAGGGGCGAAGGGAGCGCATCCTGTTCTGGCTCGGCTTGGCGCTCATAGGCGCTGGCGGGTTCTTCTCGCTCGGCTCGTTCGCTCACGATTGGTTCAGCATCCCTATCATAGGCCACGCTTTTGACGAGTTCGGATGGGTCAACAGGATTTTTTCGACAGCGGGCCTGATAGTCCTCATAATCGGAATAGTCTTCCTCATTCTCTCCCTGAGACTCACCAAGGTCGTCAGCGAGGAGGACTACGAAGTGGGTGCTCCATAGCCCATGCTGGGGCATCCTGGGAGGCTTTTTCATCCCTCTGGTCCCTGGAAACATTCCAAAAAGACGGGCGTGGTGACCCATTCTTCGTTTTCTGGCATAAGAAGAAGTGTTATATAGAACGCACAAGATTCGAATCCAAGAATTGGGGTTGAATACGTTGATTGGAGAATTTGGTTTCAGGCCTCCGCAATCCCCTGTGGAGGAAGGCAAGGAATACGAATGTGAGATAGAGGATCTAGGACGTGAAGGCGACGGCATGACCAGAATAAACAACTTCGTGGTCTTCGTTCCGAATACTACTGTTGGTCAGAAGGTCAAGATCAAGATAGTGAGGGTGATGCGGCGCGTTGCATTTGGTGAGGTCGTCTCCGAAGGTGGAGAGGCAGAGCCGCCCGCCGAGGAAGAACCCGCGGAAGAAGCTCCAGCAGAGGAACCGGCAGAGGAACCTACGGAAGAGCCTGCGGAGGAACCCGCAGAGGAGCCCGCCGAGGAGTCACCAGCAGAAGAGCCGCCCGCCGAGGAAGAACCCGCCGAGGAAGAAGCTCCAGCAGAAGAGCCGCCCGCCGAGGAAGAACCCGCCGAGGAAGAAGCTCCAGCAGAGGAACCCGCAGAGGAACCTACGGAAGAGCCCGCCGAGGAGCCCGCCGAGGAAGAACCCGCGGAAGAAGCTCCGGCAGAGGAACCTACGGAAGAGCCTGCGGAGGAACCCGCAGAGGAACCGGCAGAGGAGACTCCGCCCAAGGAGTAGAATCCCGGGGTCACACTCCTCCTTTTCTATGCGATCGCATAGTCCGAGCGTACGCTCCCGTTTGCATCGCCCGTGAGAAGCTCTGAACATTGTTCTAACGAAATGGCAGGCAAACGATTGCATTGGCGAATCCGATACGGAAGAGTTCTCGATTTTCTCAATGTCCTTTGAGACGTAGTGAAATGCAGCATTTCCGGTGTGCGATTTCTCGCGGGAAAGGTTTATGTAGAGTGTTGGAGTATTACTCGCTGCTTAGCTAAGCATCCCTCCACAACAGGGCCGTTCAGTCTCTCTCTGGACGGCCACTTTTTTTCTGTCAGAATCCTATTTGTTGATGGTGAAATTCCTGCAGTGAGATCACACCAACCCGCTCGCGCGAAACCGACTCTACGGCATCCACGATTATCCCGGCCCCCTCGATCCGCGTCGTGAAAGGGATGTTGAGATCCACCGCGAGCCTTCTCATCATGTACCCGTCCCGCCTTGCACCGGACTCCTTCGAGGGCGTGTTGATTACGAGGTCGACCTTGCCGTCCCTCATCAGGCCTATCGCCGTCGGGTTCTTGCTCTCTCTGATTCGATATACAGTCTCCGCCTCCACGCCGGACGCTCTCAGGACGGACGAGGTCCCGCGGGTCGCGAATATCTTCCACCCCAGCCCGCTCAGCTTCCTAGCGATGGGGACGATCTTGGGCTTGTCCTCGTCCCTGACCGTGATGTACACGCTCCCCTGGGCGGGCAGGTCGTTCCCCGCCGCGACTATCGCCTTGTAGAACGCCAGTCCGGGAGACCTGTCCATGCCCATCACTTCCCCCGTGGACCTCATCTCCGGACCGAGTATAGAATCGATTCCTATCAGCTTCTGGAACGGGAAGACGGGGGCCTTGACCGTCACCCCCGTCGTCTGGGCAACGCCCACGTGACCGAGCTCCCTCAGGCTCCTGCCCACCATGACCCTCGTGGCTATCTTCGAGAGCGGGACACCAATCGCCTTGGAGACGTACGGGACGGACCTGCTCGCCCGCAGGTTGGCCTCCAGGACGTAGACGATACCCCTCCTTACCGCGAGCTGGAGGTTGATGAGGCCGATGACCTTGAGCGCCTTGCATATCTTCCTCGTCATCTTGATTATGTCCTCCTGCACGCGCTTCGGCAGCGTGTGCGGGGGAATCACGCACATCGCGTCGCCCGAGTGGACTCCCGCCTCCTCTATGTGCTCCTGAATGCCGGAGATGAAGACATCCTTCCCATCCGAGACGGCATCCACGTCGACCTCGATCGCGTTGTCCAGGAACCTGTCCACTATCACCGGGTGGTCCTTCGTTATCTTCACCGCCTCCCGCATGAAGCCCCGCAACTCGTCCTCGTCGTGGACTATCTCCATGCCTCTCCCGCCAAGGACGTAGCTCGGTCTCACGAGGACGGGATAGCCCATCTTCCGCGCGATGTCCTTGACCTCGTCGAAGGAGAACCCCGTGGCGGCGTCCGGCTGCGTTATCCCCACCTTTCTCATGAGGGCACGGAAGAGCTCTCTGTCCTCGCTTGTGTTCACGTCCTTCGGTGAGGTGCCCAGGATCTTCGTTTTCAGCCCGCTCTTCTTCAGGTAGCCCTCCAAGGGAATGGCAAGGTTCACGGAGGTCTGGCCGCCGAACTGGAGGATGATCCCATCGGGCTCCTCCTTCTCCACGACATTGACGACGTCCTCGAGCGTGAGCGGCTCGAAGAAGAGCCTGTCCGAGATGTCGTAGTCCGTCGAGACGGTCTCCGGGTTGTTGTTCATTATCACCGCCGTGATCCCCTCTTCCCTCAGCGCCATTATCGCCTGCACGCAGCAGGTGTCGAACTCGATCCCCTGACCTATCCTTATGGGCCCGCTCCCGATCACGAGGACCTTGTCCTTCTTGAGCGAGCTCAGCTCGCACTCGCTGTCGTAAGTCGAGTAGAAGTAGGGCGTCGCCGCCTGGAACTCTCCCCCGCACGTGTCGACCATCTTGTACGTGGCAGCGCCCCTTCTCTTGCGCACGTTCCTCTCCGAAGTACCTGAGAACCGCGCTATCGCCGCGTCGCTGAACCCGAGCCTCTTCGCCTTGGAGATGGCCTCGGTCGTTCCCTTGCGGAGACGCGATTCCATCCTCACGATGTTCCTGATCTTTTGGACGAAGAAATCGTCCCACTGCGTGAGCTCCAGGATCCTTTTAACGGGGATGCGCCTCCTCAGTGCCTCCGCGATGGCGAACAGGCGTTTGTCCGTCGGGTTGCCGAGCTCCTCCTCCAGCTCCTCCCTGCTCATGTCGAGTCTCTCGAACCCGTCCCGCCCTATGTCCAGGGAGCGCACGGCCTTGAGGATCGACTCCTCCATGCACCTTCCGATGGCCATCACTTCGCCCGTGGACTTCATCTGCGTTCCTATGTGCGGGTCCGCCGAGCTGAACTTGTCAAAGGGCCAGCGGGGGATCTTCGTGACCACGTAGTCCAGTGTCGGCTCGAAGGCGGCATACGTCCTCCCCGTGACGGGGTTCTCGATCCTGTCAAGCGTCATCCCGAGGGCGATCTTCGCGGCGACCTTCGCTATCGGATAGCCGGTCGCTTTGGAGGCGAGCGCCGAGGACCGCGAGACGCGCGGGTTCACCTCGATGACCCTGTAGTCGCTCGTTTCCGGGCTAACGGCGAACTGGATGTTGCAGCCCCCCTCGATGTCCAGTCCCCTGATTATCTTGAGCGCCGATGTCCTGAGCATCTGGTGCTCCACGTCCGTGAGCGTTTGGGCGGGCGCCACGACGATGCTCTCTCCCGTATGGTATCCCATCGGGTCGAAGTTCTCCATGTTGCAGACGATGATGCAGTTGTCGGCGGAGTCCCTCATGACCTCGTACTCGAACTCCTTCCATCCGAAGACGCCCTCCTCCACGAGGACCTGCTTGATCCTCGAGTAGTGCAGGCCCAGCGCCACCGTCCGTTGGAGCTCGTCCCCATCCCTCGCGATCCCGCTCCCCGTGCCGCCGAGGGTGTAGGCGGGCCTTATGATCAGAGGGTAGCCCAACCTGTCCGCGACCCGCAGAGCCTCCTCGATGGACTCGCACGCCTGACTGTCCGGGACGGGCTCCTCCAGGGACTTCATGAGGCCGCGGAAGGCGTCCCTGTCCTCGGATATGCGGATCGCCTCGACGCTCGTCCCAAGGACGCGGACGCCGTGCTTCTTAAGAACCCCCAGCTCGTCCAGCTCCGAGCACATGTTCAGGGCGGTCTGCCCGCCCATCCCCGCCAAGAGCCCGTCCGGCTTCTCCTTCTCGATGATCATCGTCAGGAACTCAGGCGTCAGCGGCTCGATGTAGACAGTGTCCGCCATGTCCGCCTCCGTCTGTATCGTGGCGGGGTTCGAGTTGACAAGTATCGTCTCATACCCCTCCTCCCGCAGGGAGCGGACCGCCTGGGAGCCTGAGTAGTCGAACTCGGCCGCCTGCCCGATGACTATGGGGCCGGAGCCGATGACCAGGATCCTTCTGAGCTTGCTAGGCACGGTCCGCCTCCATCATTTCCATGAACCGGTCGAACAGGCTCAGGCTGTCATGCGGGCCCGGCGACGCTTCAGGATGGTACTGGACCGAGAACACTGGTAGGCTCCTGTGGCGGAGCCCCTCGATGGTCCCGTCGTTGAGGTTCCTCTCCGTCACCTTCAGCTGCTTCGGCACCCCGTCGGTCACCGCGAACCCGTGGTTCTGGGAGGTTATCCTCACCTTCTTTCTCGAATCGATGACGGGGTGGTTGCCGCCCCTGTGCCCGAACTTGAGCTTGAACGTCTCCGCGCCCAGGGAGAGCGCGAGGAGCTGGTGCCCCAGGCAAATCCCCATTATCGGGAGCTCTCCGACGAGGCGCTTGATGGTCTGAGCGGTCCTCTCCATCATGACGGGATGGGCCGGGTCCCCGGGGCCGTTCGATATCAGAACGCCATCGGGCTCGAGCTCCAGGACACGCTCGGCGGTGGTGCCGTAGGGCACTCTGATTACCTCAGCCCGCGACGCGAGGTTGCTGATTATGCTCCTCTTCGTCCCGCAGTCCATCAGGACGACCCTCTTGCCCCCGGAACCGTAGCGGTGCGCCCGCCTGCAGCTCACTTCCGCGACCAGATTGGACTCCGCGGGGTGCTCCATCTCTCTGACCCGCTCAAGGACGTCCTTCGGTCTCGCGTTCTTGCCGGTGCAGACGGCTGCCTTCAGCGTCCCGTGCTCCCGTATCTTGATGGTCAACATCCTGGTGTCGACGCCGGAAATGCCCGGGATGCCGTGCCTGAGCAGGAACCGGTGCAAGCTCATCCTCGACGTTCGGTGCGAGGGCGTCGTGCAGTTCTCTCTCACGACGAACGCCCTGGGCTGGATCCTGGGCGACTCGAACGTGGAGGCGTCCACGCCGTAGTTCCCTATCAGTGGGTACGTCATCATGAGGATCTGGCCGCGATAGGACGGGTCCGTCAGGGCCTCGCAGTAACCCGTCATGTTCGTGTTGAAAACGATCTCCCCGTACGCCGTCCCGCTTGCACCAAAAGAGACACCCTCGAGGACCGTTCCGTCTTCGAGTACCAGGAACCCTCTCATTGGATGACCTTTGTGGGATAGCCGTTCGTGCATTTAGGGTTATCGAATCCCTGCGGCATTCGCGTCCCGGACAGGGCAAATAGGTTTTATACGGAAATCACTTGTTCAACTGAGGTGGAGTATCTTGGCCAGGAAGCTTCTGTTGTTGTCCTTGGTAATGCTGATTGCCGTGTCCCTTTGCGCGCAGGTCACCGCTCAAGACCTCGCGGAGGTTCATGAGGTGGATGTCTATGACAAAGACCTCGAAGCGGGGCAGAAGGTGACCTTCAGGTGGCTGATCTATAACAAGAACATATCGAGCATCCTTGTGACGGTCGAGGGGAGCCCCTTGAGCGGCGTGGATTGGTCCGCATCCCTCAGCCACACGTATTTCGTCATAAAGCCGGACGAGTCCGCTAACGTCACGCTTGACGTCGAGTCCACAATGGACGTGAACGCAATGACCGTTCCCTTCGACGTGTGGCTGAACGAGACGCTCGCCAAGGACCCGGTGATAGTGGAATCACATTCGATGAACGCCACGGTCAACTTCCTCGTGGCCCCGGTAGTGCCGGAGCCGGAGAACAAGATATTCGGATTCTGGGACAACCCACTTCCAGAGCCCTTCAACGAGCGATGGATGACGTTCATCATCACCATACTCATCTGGGCCGGAATCGCGGGCCTGGTGATAGGGATAATCGACCCAAACATAAAGCGCCTTGCGAAGAAATCCGAGAACGAGCTGGATGACATCGTCTGGAACATCATCAGGTTGCCTCTTTTCGTGATAATCGTGTTCTACGGCTTCATCAACTCGCTCGTCATCCTGGGCCTGCCTCACGAGTACATGGACCCCGTTTCCCTGGTCTACAGCATCATGGTCGTGCTCATCCTCACTTGGCTCGCGTACAGGATCTTCTCAGGAATCCTGACGTACTACGGTCAAACGGTGGCCCAGAAGACCCAGACCAATCTGGATGACGTGCTCGTGCCCGTCATCAAGAAGATCGGCGGGATACTGATATTCGTCATAGGCATCGCGACACTGGTCTCCCTCTTCGGGATCGACATAACCGCGTTCCTGGCGGGCATGGGCGTGCTCGGCATCGCGATAGCCTTCGCGGCGCAGGAGAGCCTGTCCAACTTCTTCAGCGGCATGTTCCTGCTTCTCGACAGGCCCTTCGTGGAGGGCGACCTGATCGAGATCGGCGGTAAGCGGTGCAGGATCGAGAAGATCGGGCTGAGGTCAACGACGCTCTATCACAGGTCCGCTCACAAGACACTCGTCGTCCCGAACAACCAGCTCGCGCGGGAGACGATAATCAACATAGTGGAACCCGACCTCGAGTACCGCCTGAGCCTGACGATCGGCGTCGACTACGACTCGGATATCGACAAGGTGAAGGAGACCATGGTCGGTGCCGCCCTGAGCCATGCTCACGTCCTCCAGGAGGGTCGGAAGGCCCCCTACGCCCGGGTCGAGGAGTTCGGCGACTCGGCAGTAGTCATGAAGATGAAGCTCTGGATAGACAACGCCGACAAGCGCAACAGGTACGCCGGTCAGATCCGGGAGCTGATAAGCAAGGCCTTCAGGCGCGAGGGAATAGTGACCCCGTTCCCGTCTCGGGACGTGTACATGAAGAGGGAGTAGCTACTCCCTCGGCTCGTCGACCGGTTCGAGCTCCTCCCACTTGGGGGGCTCCTCAGACTGTGCGGGCGGCGGCTGACCCCATGCCGGTGGCTGCTGTGGATATTGTGGTGGCGGCTGCATTGGCTGCACAAAAACAGGCTGTAACCTACCATCCAGTATCCTCTGTCTTGCCGCTCTGTAGGCGACGAAGAAGAGCGCGGTCCCAACCAGACTGAAGATCTCGGCCACATTCGCCCACGGAGCAATGGTTTCGGCCTCCGCCATGTCTATGACTCCGGACGTGGGGATGCTGGATATCGTGATGAGCGACGAGATTATGGGCGCGGCGACGGCGAGGGCAAAGGCTGCCCAGAGGAGGTTCATCTTCTCTGGCTCGATGATCTCCCGCGCGAAAAAGACAAGCGCCAGATTGATTGCGACGGCGCTCGCGATTGTGAAGACCAGACCGACGGCCATGCTCGTCCTGAACTGTGCAGCATCTATGTCGGTCACGCCTCCAGAGGGATCGAAGCCGATGAGTGTAGCAGCGACGGTTGCGATGATCCCGATAATCATCAGGACAATGCCCAGGATTATTAGGATGATGCCCGCCGATACCCTCGATGCATGTCTGGGTCCGAACTCCCGCCTCCCCACGTGCATCTCGTACAGGAGAAGAATCCAGAAGACGAACATCACTAGCGCGAGTATGCTGACAAGGCAAGCCATGCCCACTATGAAAGCGACGGTGGGCGCGCTCATGTTCGTCAGGTCCGGTGAAGTCGCCAACGGAACCACGGTGATGAGGGACAGGATCGAGACGACTATCCCGATCAACATCCCGTAACTTCCATACTTCAGACCCGCTGGCGTGTGAAGTCTCCTCACGATCGGGGGTGGTCCCACATACTGTGACGGCGGTTGTGTCTGTCCATACAAGATATCCGCTCCGAGAGATGAATCGTCCGTCCGTTCATAAATGTTCCCCTCTCCGCCCACTCACACTACTGGACAAGCATCCTCGCGACCAGCTCTCCCAAGGCCGCCAGGTCCTCGGTGTGCAGGATCCGCCCTGCGAGGCGATCAAAGAGCATGTTCGCGGACCCCGGTATCTCCTCATCCCCCCTCCAGATGATGACCGTCAGTGCGACCTTCGGGAAGACAGGGATCTCGTAGGAGACATCGCCGTGGTCAACTCTCTTCCCGCCCAGCTTCTCCGCGCGTGCCTTCAGCTCTTCCGGGACCTCCGCGAATGCGTCCTTGACGGGCTGTATCGCCCTGCTCACGAAGGCGCCGTGATATGATTCCCCGCCCCAGAACTCCCTGAAGGAAACCAGTTCACCCGTGGGCATCGACTCGTCAACGCCAGCGACGTAGTGGAGAACGAGGGTCGCGAAGAAACGGTTCGCAGCCGAACCATCGACGTTCTTGACCACCCGCTCATCGAAGTCCAGGAGATATCGTTCCCCGAGAAACAGTATCTCGAGGATCCCATCCTTCAGCTCTCCGAGCGAGTGCTTGGCCACGGTCGCTCGGTCCCTTGACCCGAGCTCCTTCCACGCCTCCTCTATCACTCCATTCAAGGAGCTGGGTTTCTTCCTTTCCAGAAGGTCGGGCATCAGCTCAGAGTCTCCTTGACTCCCCTTCCCGCCAGGATTCCCGTGGCAGAAGCGTTGACGATGTCCCCTGAGAGGCCCACGCCGTCGCCTGCCGCGAACAGGTTCCGCACGCTCGTCTGCATCCTCTCGTCCACCTCGACCTCCATCGCGTAGAACTTGATCTCGGGCGCGTAGATCAGCGTGGAGTTCGCCGCGACACCGGGTATGATCTCGTTGAGCTTCTCCAGCGCCTCGATGATATCGGTCACTATGCGACCGGGAAGGGCCATGGAGATGTCTCCCGGTGCGACATCCTTGAGCGTTCCCACGACGAGGTTGGACTTCAGCCGCTCCCGGTTTGACCTCCTTCCCCTTCTCAGGTCCCCCATCCTCTGTATGATGGGCTTCCCGCCGCCGATTGTTGTCGCGAGCTCGGCGATGGACCTGCCGTAGATGGTCGTGTTCTCCACAGGCTCGGTCAGTTCCACCCTCACGAGCAGGGCGAAGTTCGTGTTCTTCGAGTGCTCCGAGACCATGGAGTGCCCGTTCACGCCGATGAAGCTGTCGTACCTTTCCCTGACGACGTATCCTCGTGCGTTCGTGCAGAACGTCCTGGCGAAGTCGTCGTACGTCTTCGTGTGGATATGGAACTTCGGATCCATGTTCACCTTCGTGACGGGGTCCATGACTATCGCGGGGACCTCGATCCTCACGCCGACGTCGATGGGTCCGAAACGCGCCGTCATGACTTCTCTTGCCACGAGGTCCTCCACCCACGGCGCACCCACTCGACCGGGGCACAGTATCACTGCCTTGGCGAGGATTTCCTTGTCACCCGTCCGAACTCCTCGGCACACGCCGTCCTCTATCAGCAGATCAGTGACTTTCGTGTCCAAGAGGAACTCGACGCCTCGGCCTCTCAGGTCCTCGGCGAAGGCCTCTATCACCTTCGGGGCGTTGTCCGAGCCGATGTGCCTCTGCGGGATGTTGATGAACTTGACCCCTGCGGACGCGGCTTTGTGGCTGAGCTTCTCCACGTCGCCCTGGTCCGGCGTGTGCAGCTCCTGCGGTGCTCCGTGCTTCACGAAGACCCTGTCAACATCCTCAATGAGCTGCCAGGCCTGCTCGGCGGTCTCCACGAACTCCGTCAGGTCC
>JAGMAI010000134.1 GCA_023130895.1 Thermoplasmata archaeon | reverse complement strand
TTGAGAACTCCATTGTGGGTCCCGTCACGAGGACATCCACGCTGTCCCAGACCTCGCCCACGTATCCGCCGGTCGAGTCCGTGAAGTTGAGATAGACGTAGTTCGTGAGAATCGTGCCGTCACCTATGTCAGCACCGACCGTCACGTTCAGAAGGATGGTGTAGTTCCCAGGAAGAACGTCCCCGAAGAACCACCTGACAACGCTCCCATCGATTGAGTCCGGAGCAGGATAGGCGCTCTCGTAGGTCGTTCCCGCCGGGATCGTGTCGTTCACCCAGACATACTTCGACAGGAAGTCTCCCGTGTTGTTATAATACATAGTATAGTGGATCGTGTCACCCGGGGAGACTATCTCCTCCTGAGCGACCTTCGCGACCGTCAGGTTTGCCGGCTCCCCGAACACGAACTCTCCCATCCAGTCCTTCTGCAGAGGATTCGTCAGCGACGCAGAGGTGCTGAAGAACAGGAGGAAGTACGTATCCTTCCCCAGAAGCTGGCTTCCGTTGTCGGCCTGGAAAGCCTCAACCGGGATTCGGTACTCGATCCACCATTGATCATCATCTGAATCTCCGTTGTCATAATCGATGTCCGTGACTTGTGTGTAATCATTCGAGTTCCCACTGGCCTCCCCTCGCCATATATAATCATTATCTGGATCATAACGGTGCGTGTCCGAATTGTTGTAGAAGGTTCCGACGGTGCCGAACTTGTAGTATCCGTCGCCCCCGTTGAGGTCGACGACGAGCTCCTTCCACTCGTCATAGTCGAACTCGAAGAGTATGTCCCAATGGTAGGCCTTGTAGGCGTATTTCCCACCATGGTTGGGGTCACCCGCGATTCTCATCCTCAAGAACATCCAGTCATCGTCTACGTTTTCAAAGCCGTCGCTGTCACCGTACTCATCGAAATAGTAGTACTGGACAGACGTGTACCAACCTGGATTGTTCTCGGGACCACCGCCCGTGGCGTCGACACCAGATGCAATATCCACCGCGTCTGGGTTGACATCAGCAGGACCATGCGTGGGATCTGTCTCGTATGGTTTGTCCTCCCAATCACGGATCCTCTCTCCATCAAAGGTGTAGTTCACCCAGTCAGCCTCATCAGGCCAGGATGGGAAATCGCCCTGACCTTCCTCTTGTTGCTGTGCAGCCATTACCAGAGTGCCAAGAATAAGGACAACAACTATCGATATAGACCTGGCTCTCTTTGTCTGCTGTAGAATAGCAGTCCATTTCGTCAAATTGACCCACTCCTCTGCGTCGTTTCTTGCCCCTTCCCCCCTTCCAAAGAAAAACCGCAATCCCGCAAGTTCGACTCTAGATGGTCTGCTGGGGCCTTTAGGTGCAATTGACCTACTGGATATATAAGCGTTGCCGGAAAATCACCCAATTAGGTACCATTCACCATACGGTCATACCATTTGTGGGCCAGAGAGATGGGCTGAGCGAACTCGGAAAAGCCTTTTAACGCTGATAGGGGTTATGCCCGTGCAATGGCCGACCTGAGCGTGGAAATCGCGGGCCTGAGACTGAGGAATCCGGTCATGCTCGCTTCTGGCATTCTTGGGGAAACAGGGAGCTCACTCGTCCGGGTCGCCGAGGCGGGAGCCGGTGCCGTCGTCACCAAATCGATAGGTGCAGAGCCAAGGGAAGGTTATCCCAATCCGACCGTGGTGGAACTGGAGGCGGGGATTATCAACGCCGTGGGGCTGGCAAACCCTGGCATCGCGGCCTACGTGGACGAGCTCAAGGTGGCGGCACAGGCGGAAGTGCCCGTGATCGGGAGCGTTTTCGGAAAGAGCGAGGGGGAGATGAGCGAAATCGCCAGTCTCATGGAGGAGGCGGGAGTGTCGGCGATAGAGCTCAACCTCAGCTGTCCGCATGCCCGCAATGTAGGGGCAGAGCTGGGAAAGGACCCTGAGACCGTGGGATCCGTGGTCTCCGCGGTGAAGAAGTCCGTCCATGTACCGGTCTTCGCCAAGATCACTCCGAACGTCACGGACGTCGTGGATGCCGCCCTGGCGGTGGCGAACTCGCGCGGGGATGGCATAGTTGCTATCAATACTGTGAAGGCGATGGCCATCTGTCCAGAAACTGGCAGACCGTTCCTGTCGAACGGAATCGGAGGTCTTAGCGGGCCCGCCATAAAGCCCATTGGCGTGAGATGCGTCTACGAGCTCTATGAGAACGTCGACATCCCCATCGTGGGCGTTGGCGGGATTCTCACGGGAAAGGATGCCCTCGAGTACCTCATGGCGGGTGCCAAGGCCGTTCAGATAGGAAGCGCCGCGTACTACCGAGGGATCGAGGTATTCGGGAGAGTCGTGGAGGAGATCGGGCAGTTCTTGGACGAGTACGGGTACGAATCGGTTGGAGATGTTGTTGGGATAGCTCATGACGAGAACTAGGATCGTGAGGGTCGAGAGAACGGATGTCGAGTGCTCCCACACCGTGACCATCCGCTTCCAGGACGAGAGCTTGGCGAGACCGGGACAGTTCGTGATGGTCTGGATTCCCGGGCTAGACGAGGTCCCAATGAGCTTCTCATACATCGGGGATCTGAAGGGCGTGACCGTTCACAACGTGGGTGAGGCCACTGCGGCCCTTCATGATGCGAGCAGGGGGGACAAGCTCGGCATCCGAGGACCCTTCGGCAGGGATTACAGAATCGAGGGCGAGAGCATTCTCTTCGTGTCGGGTGGAACTGGAGCTGCGTCCCTCATGCCAGCACTTGAGGTCGCGATGGGGAGCGGGATCAGATCAACGATTGTGATCGGGGCGAAGACCGCGTCAGAGCTGATCTTCGTTGACAGGGCGATAAGTCTTGGCGCGGACGTGAGGATATCGACAGATGACGGGAGCAAGGAGTACAAGGGATTCGCGTCCGACCTCGCGTTGCAGGTTCTCCAGGAGGGTTCCTTTGACAGGGTCCTCACCTGCGGGCCCGAGAGAATGATGAAGACCGTCGTGACCGCCTGCTTGGAGAAGGGGATTCCCGTTCAAGTCTCGCTGGAGAGGTTCATGAGGTGCGGCATGGGGATATGTGATTCCTGTTCATTTGGGGGACTGCATGTCTGCGTAGATGGCCCCGTTTTCGACGGCAAGGACATCATCGAGATTGAGGATTTTGGAGTTTTCAGGCGGTCAGCAGACGGAAGCAGGGAGGTAATCCCGTGAAATCAGATGCGGATATGGAGCTAGAGGATATCGTGCAACAGGTCATCGATTGTATGCTTGAGATGTATCCATCGTGGGGAACGAGTCTCGGTCTCCACGAGTACGACAGCCTCATGCCTGATGGGCGGCGGGAGACGATGCTCGGGCATATCGAGAAGCTGAAGGGGTTCAGAGAGGCTCTCCAGTCGCTCGATGAAACCGGGCTTTCCGAGGTCTTCAGGATGGACAGGCTCATGGCGTTGGCGAACTTCGACCTTGATATCTTCCAGCTGGATGAGTTCAGGTTCTGGGAGTCCTCGCCTTCGGGAGCCGGCATAATTGGGGGCCACGTCATGGTCCTCTACATGCGTGATTTCGCGCCGGTCGGAGTCCGGCTCAAGAACATCACGAACAGGCTCAAGGCCGCCCCCAGATACCTGGAGCAATGCAGGAGCCGCATACTTGATCCGGTAAGAATCTGGACGGAGAACGCAATTGAATCGGCGGAGCGCCTCCCCGGGTTCTTCAGTCTCATTACCTCAACGGGAGAGGAGGTGCTGGACGACAGCGACCTTGGGACTCTGAAGGAGGCCATTGCTGTCACGGTGGAATCGGTGCAGGACTACGCCTCCTGGATGAAGGACCTGCTTCCGGACGCGAGAGAGGACTTCGCCATCGGTCCGGAGAAGTTCCAGAGGCTCCTGGAAATGTCAAGCATTGAGATGCCTGTCGAGGAAATATACTCCCTCGGTAAGAGATACCTCGAAGAGGAAAAGCGGAGGGTCGAGGAGATAGCGAAGGAGATCAGACCCGACGGGACCCTCGACGAGGTGAAGGAACTCGTCAAGGGAGACCACCCGAAGGACTTCGAGGAGGCCATGGGACTCTACAGGGAGTCGATCGAGCAGGTGAGGAAATTCGTCGTGGACAGGGACATAGCGACGATGCCTATCTCCGAGACTCTCAAGGTCATCGAAACGCCAGATTTCCTGAGGCACCTGATCCCGCACGCGGCATATTCATCACCCGGGAAGTTCGAACGGGAGCAACAGGGCGTCTACCTCGTTACGCCGGTCGAGGAGAGAACCGAGATGCTCAAAGAACACAACTACGCGGTGATCGGGAACACATCGGTCCACGAGGCATATCCGGGCCATCATCTTCAGCTCGTCTGCTCAAACGCCAATCCCTCAATCGTGAGAACGATCATTGGAGCAACTGAGACAGTTGAAGGGTGGGCCCACTACTGCGAGGAGATGATGAAGGAGCACGGCTATCAGGACAGTCCAGAAGCCAGATTCATGCAGTCCGTCGATCTCATCTGGCGGGCCGCCAGAATCATCGTGGACATCGATCTCAGCACGGGCAAGATGAGTTTCGATGAGGCCGTGAAGTTCCTAATGGACGAGGTCGGAATGGAGGAGCCTTTCGCACTGGCGGAGGTGAAGAGATACACCCAGAGCCAAGGCTACCAGCTGTGCTATCTCCTGGGCAAGCATCTGATCTTGGAGCTGAGGGATGAAGTCAAGGATAGAATGGGCGCAGAATACTCGGAGAAGTTCTTCCACGACACCATTCTGTATGCGGGAAGCATACCCGTCAAGTTCCTCCGCATGGAGTTCGACAGGCAACTAAAGGAATTGGGACTCTGAGCGTATCTTTATTAGCGAGTATCAAATTGAGGTTCAAATAGCGAGGGAGAGTCATGAAGAGGTTAGATGACCTGGTAAAGAAGGCCCTTGAGTTCAAGGAGAAGGGCCTCAATGAGAAAGAAATCGGGGACGAGCTCCACCTTTCCGTCAACACCGTGACGTGGCTTCTGACGAGAGGGATGAAGGGAGGAGAGCCTCCCAAGGACGTCAAGATCGGATGGAGATCTGTTGGGGTTTACGGCAGCAGGCTCGGTTTCGTGTCCGCAACAATGGCAGACATCATACTCGAGGAGATGGAGAAGAGCGAGGGGGACTTCGATTCCGTCGCGGGCATCGCGATCAACGGCATCCCATATGCCACTATCATATCGGAGGACCTTGAGCGGGAGCTAATAGTCTACAGGCCCAGTCAGGAGAGGGAACGAGGCGGCGGGGCCTTCAGCTCGAACTACGCGGACCCGAGCGGGAAGAAGGTCGTCATAGTCGACGATGTCGTGAGCTCTGGTGACACCATAAGGTGCACCATAGACGACATACAGGACGCTGGCGGGACCACGGTCCTGTCCGTGGTCTTCGTGAACAAGACAGCCAATGACGAGGTCCATGGGGTTCCGCTCAGGGCGCTGGTCAGGGCCCGCACGATTGCGTGAAATCATGCACTGGCTTGATGTTCTTCTCCCTCAAATCGAAGAGTTCCTTCGAGGAAAGGATGTTGTTCATAGCTCTGCGGGTCTCTCCGTGAGCGGGCTCCAGCACGTCGGTAGGCTCAGGGGTGAGGTGGTCCTCACGAACTCGGTCTCGAGAGAGCTGAGGTCGACGGGCAAGGATGTCACGCAGTACCTCGTGCTCTACACGCAGGACCCGTGGAAAGGTACGGAGGGGCAGCTCTCTCAGTTCCCCGGGGACGAGGGTAGGGACTACGTCAGCTGGCGGTTGAAGGACGTCCCCGATCCCTTCGGGTGTCACTCCTCCTGGGTCGAGCACTACTGGGAGGATTTCGGCGGCCACATGGAAGAGTTCGCACCCGACGTGGAACTGGAGAGGACCGGGGATGTCTACGGCAAGGAGAAGATGCGCGAGATCGTCCTCGAACTGGTCAGGAAGAGCGAGGCCGTGAGACCGCTGATCAACAAGTACAGAGGGGAGAGGAAGTACCCCGAGGGCTGGATACCCTTCGATGCGTTCTGCACGGAGTGCAACACGATCGGGACGGCCGAGACCATAGGGATGACAGAGGATGGAGACGTCCGATACAAATGCAGGGAAGGGCACGACGGTGTGTCCGGACTGGAGGAGGGGAAGCTGAACTGGCGGCTCGAATGGCCCGCCCTGTGGAGGCTACTGGAAGTCGACATCGAGGCCTTCGGGAAGGACCATGCCACTCCGGGGGGTTCGAGGGACAGCTGCAAGGAGATCGCCCGTGAGGTCATGGACATGCTCCCTCCGTACGGGATACCCTACGAGTGGGTGGGGATGCAGAGCCAGGGCAAGGACCTGGGCGACATGAGCAGCTCAGGATTCCTCGGGTTCACTCCGAAGGAATGGATTGAGGTGGGGGAGCCAGAGGTCCTGAGATATGTCTTCCTGTTCAACAGCACGTCAAAGAGGATCGTCCTGGACCTGTCCAAGGTGGACAGCTATCACGATCGATACGATGAGGCGGAAGGACTGTTCTTCGAGGACAAGGACGACGAGAGGGCAAGAGCCTACGAGCTTTCGCGGCTCGATGAAGCTCCCTCGTCCGTGCCATTTCGAGTCCCCTACAGGCATGCCTCCCTCCTAGCCCAGACCGCGCCTCCCGAGGACCCGGCCGATTGGGCCATCGAGAGACTTCGGGACACAGGTGTGCTCGCAACCGAGCTGAGCGACGATGAAAGGGAGCAGGTGGCCAGGAGGCTGACGCTCTCGAGGAATTGGACACGGACGCATGCCCCAGAGGATTTGAGAATCGACGTCTTGAAGGACATCGGCTCGATAGAGGACAAGCTCGAACGCACGGACCGAGAGGCCCTTGGGATGTTCCGCGAATCGCTCTCTGACATTCGCTGGACCGAGGAGGAGCTGAAGAATGCGATGACGCGCTTGACGAAGAGCGGTGAGCTTACCGTGAAGACCAGGAGGTTCTTCATGTCCCTGTACCTTGTCTTCCTGGGGAAGGAGAGGGGGCCCAGAGCGGCTCCGTTCCTCTCCGTTTTGGACAGGGACTTCGTCCTCGGGCGGCTCGAAGAGATCTCCTCCCAATAGAGAACCGCCAGAACGTTTCCGGGAGACACGAGGGAAACAATTAATACCCAATCGTGGCTTATTTCTGCGCACCAGCCCCGTGGTGTAGCGGCAGCATAAGAGGCTCTGGACCTCTTGGCACCGGTTCAAATCCGGTCGGGGCTATCTCCCGCTCCAATCCCAATACATATAACTACACCGCTCCCGATTAAGGAGTTCCCACGACAGGGACAGCAAAGGTGATGAATCATGGGTTCCGGTGAAGCTCCCGCTCGCGACTTCATCCGCCAGATGATCGACGAGGACAACAGAACCGGCAAGCACAAAGGTAGAGTGCATACTCGCTTCCCGCCTGAGCCCAACGGCTACCTGCACATCGGACACGCGAAGTCCATCTGCCTCAACTTCGGCATCGCCGAGGAGTACGGGGGATTGTGCAACCTGCGTTTCGATGACACGAACCCGATGAAGGAGGAGGACAAGTACGTGAAGGCCATCATCGAGGACGTCAAGTGGCTCGGGTTCGACTGGGGGGATCGGCTGTACTTCGCCTCGGACTACTTCGACCAGATGTACGAGTACGCGGTGCAGCTCGTGAAGGATGGGAAGGCGTACGTGGACGACCTCTCGGCGGAGGAGATTAGCGAGTACCGGGGGACGCTCACCACACCGGGCAGGGAGAGCCCCCATCGGGACCGGTCCGCGGAGGAGAACCTCGACCTGCTGGAGCGCATGAAGGCGGGTGAGTTCGCGGACGGCGAGAAGGTGCTCCGGGCCAGGATCGACATGTCCCATCGGAACATGAACATGAGGGACCCTGTCATGTATAGGATACTCCACGCGCCCCATCACAACACCGGCGACAAGTGGTGCATCTATGCAACGTACGACTGGGCGCACGGCCTTGAGGATTCGATTGAGGGTATAACGCACTCGATCTGCACTCTTGAGTTCGAAGACCACCGCCCGCTCTACGACTGGTACCTGGATGGCCTTGGCGCATATCACCCGCAGCAGATCGAGTTCGCCCGGCTGAACCTCACCTACACGGTCATGAGCAAGCGGAAGCTGCTCGAGCTTGTGGAGGACGGATACGTGAACGGATGGGACGACCCCCGGCTCCCGACGATAAGCGGGATGAGGAGACGTGGCTATTCCTCGGCCGCCATAAGGAGCTTCTGCAAGCGCATAGGTGTTGCCAAGGTCCACAGCACCGTGGACTTCGAGTTCCTAGAGCATTGCATCCGAGAGGACCTGAACAAGACCGCTCCTCGGTTCATGGCCGTCCTTCGCCCGCTCAAGGTCGTGCTCGAGAACTATCCCGACGACAAGGCGGAGGAGATGGAGCTCATGAGGAACCCCGAGGAGCCCAAGGCGGGAACGAGGAAGGTGCCTTTCTCTCGGGTCGTCTACATCGAGCGGGACGACTTCATGGAGGATCCGCCGAAGAAGTTCTACCGACTGGCTCCGGGCAGGGAGGTCCGGTTCAGGAACGCCTACTTGGTCACGTGCAAGGAGCCCGTCAAGGAGAACGGCGAGGTCGTGGAGCTGAGGTGCACCGTGGACCCGGATACATGCGGTGGCGACGCACCGGACGGACGGAAGGTGAGGTCCACGCTACACTGGGTGTCAGCGGCGCACGCCATCGACGCGGAGGTCCGCCTGTACGACCGACTGTTCACCGTACCAGACCCTCTGGGCCAGAAGGACACCGACTTCAAGGAGTTGATCAACCCCGATTCGTTGGAGGTGCTCCGCTCGTGCAAGGTGGAGCCCGCCGTGGGGGATCTCGAACCTTTCGACCTGTTCCAGTTCGAACGCCTGGGCTATTTCTGCGTCGACCCTGACACTACCAAACAGAAGCTGGTCCTCAACCGGACCGTGCAATTGCGGGA
>JAGMAI010000133.1 GCA_023130895.1 Thermoplasmata archaeon | reverse complement strand
TAATGAATCGTCGTCATTCATTATCAATTACGTCGAATGTGGACAATCTGGGTCCTTTCAGCACTGTAGATATCCTCAAGAAAAGGGCAGAAGAACATCAACCCCGACGTTCTTTCCATTGCTGGGAGACCAACGACGGGCTCTGGACTTCAGTTTCAAAACAGACAGGGAAACTGGGACTCTGGGTATGATGATGAAACTTCAGAAGACCCTTGTACGCTGCTCGTATGGCTCAGTCATCGAAGCGTACGAACCCAGAGATAGTCTTCGACGACCAGGCGATCGGACGCCTGGGTCTCAGAAGCGGAAGTCCTGGCACAACACCCCTTCAGAATACTCCTCGGTGGTGATATACTTGCTATTCTGAGTGAGTTCGTCCACGAGCTTCTTCCGTGGGACCTCGGTTCCACGGTCGGAGTGCCCGTGCTTTCCCTCACGAGTCGACATCAACGTGACCAAGCGTCCCTCTCGCTGGCCCCTGCTCCTGTTATCGAACCACCGCCAAAGAGTCTTCGGGGTGCCATTGAGGCTCCCGTGATGGCCGACCTTGTACACACCGACCTTGGACAGCAAGGCCTTATTCCCCGGTTGCCTCATCGCGTACTCCCAATTCTCGATCTGGGCGTCGCCGGGGAATAGGAAGCTCCTGCGGTTCGCCTCGAATAGCAGAATCACGCTCGTGTTGTTCAGGTAGGCGTCCAAGATACGGACAATGGCCCTCAATTGCTCGAGGGAGACGAGATCCATCTGTTCCATGACCCATCGGGCGTGGTGAGGGGCATCCTCAAGACTCACCTGTGGGGCGTCGAACAGGGAGTGCCTTGCCTTCGCCGAACGCAAGGTTTGACCTATCGCCGCATAGAGGTGCCAGTACTCAGGATCCGTTTGCCGTTGCCCGCGGATTTCATCGGCCTGCTCCAACGTTGGCGGACCGAGGACCTTCACAGAGACCCCAGGTAGGATGTCCTCCAATCGGGTGCGGAAACCGTAGTGCACGTACTCTGCCTTCCCGTCCGCACCCATCGTCTCTAGGTTCTTAATCGCCTCCTCGTTTGGTAGGTTCTCCTGGCCGTATGTCCCAACATCACTTGCAACAGCCTTCTGCTTGGGACTCCTGTGGACCAAGCGTTCGAGGTTCTCTAGGGTGGCCATCACGAAGTCCTGCGCTGCGCGGAGTCCATGGTAATGTAAGGCTTCCCGCTGGTTCTCGGGCGGTGTCTGGGCATCCGGCGGGGCCATTGGATGCTCGGTCCATGGCTGCATGATGAGCTTTGGCTTCAAGGAGGCTATGATCTTCCCCGCCGTTCCAGCGAATCCCCTGAGGTGATCCTGGTGTCGGTGGGTCATAACAATAGCGTCGAGTTCACCGTCGCATTTCCTCTGGATGTCCTCCGCAATACGCTTCGTCCAATTACGGGTCGCGCCTTTGGGGTGCTTTGTGGATCCGAAGTCAATGACCACATGGCGATCCCCGCCATCGGCTTCGGAGTACGGGAATGTGAGGAGGAAACAATCGCCAAACCCCACATTGTACATGCAGATGCGTACGGGGCCAGATGGCTCGACGTCGCGATCCCGCGTATCCCCCACAGTATCCGCATTGGAAGTCACCGTGCCGCCTCCTCGTATCCACCCGAAACGCCAATCATCCGCAGTCGATGCCACAACGCGAATTGGTCAGTCGGCGACGCAGACAGAGGAACCCCCATCTCCCCTTTCGCACCATACATGCCCGATTCCCACCAGTAGGCGATTTTCTCGGCCTGTCTCGTCGTGTTCTCGATGCTCTTGTGGACTTCGTATTTCAGCTGGCCGAATTCGTCAAAGATAAGCGTCCCCCCGCCGTACAATGTGACGGGGGCGTCGTCAGGCAAATCGTCAGGGGTATCGATGTCGAGCTCCTTGAGCTGCCGGGCTTCAACCTCAATCTTCTGGATGTACTCCGCGACCGTCTCCCGGAGGACGAAGCCGTCTGGGCCTACGCGAACGACTGGGCGGACCCAGTTCACTTTAGCGAACGCGTCCTCGTACACGTGTAGGTCCCCTCTGTTCTCCCATAGGAAACGGAAGACCTCGTCGTGGTCACGCTGCAGGGACTCAAAATGGACTCCCTCATACTTCAGCGGCGTCTTTGGACTAACCCATGTCCCGTCCGGTTGCGCGGACGCAGGATGGATGCCCCAGGCTTCGAAAGACCCGCGCAGGAGCTCACGGTAGCCATATGGTCGATCGTCGGGGAACAGCTCCTTGTCCGCCGTGAGAACGGCGCTCAGGTAGTCGGCAAACGTGAGGTCGACAGCCGGGCAGTAATCCAAGGCGCGAACTGCAATCGTGAGGAGATGGTTCGCCGCATTTGCGCCCTCTTCAAAGATCCGGTCCGGGGGAGGGGGGTCCATCTTGAGGTACTTCAGCCGCGACTCCCAGACGTTGACGAGGGTCTCCATCAGAGCCGCAACCAGGACCTCACCCCTCCGATGTGGCGCGTAGAATTCCGGCTTCTCCAGTGCAAGGGGGTCTGGAGTCAACCTCGCGGAGAGGCGCAACGCCTCGCACCGCGCGGTGCTTGGGCTGAGCTCCTGCCCCATCTGCTCAGCTAGACCAACCAGAGCAGAGTGCTTTAGCCAGTCTGCGGTAGCCCCTTCTTCGCTCAACGTCCCAGACTCCCCGATGATCCCCTCGACCAGTTCCCGGAGCGAGAACACAGAAAGTAGTGCGACAATGTCTGCGAATCCCTCGTGAAACGCGGGCTGGTCACGAACGGAGGGGTCCGTGTAGTGATCCCGTAGCCCGTCGAGGAGGGCGTGTGTCGCTTCGTGGGCAACAATGTCGTGGGACAGGCACGTAAGGACGGTCTTCCCGCTCGTTCCGCGGAAGTACCCGAACAGCAAGGCGTGGTCCCGCTCCGAGTAGAAGGCGTTTGCGTCTTCGAATGCATGAGGTGCAACATAGAGGTGGTGCCCGTAGAAGCCCCAAGGCACTCTTCGCCCCAATGCAAACTCGAAACGTGCGAGTGTCCGCATCACGATGGCGTAAACGTTTTGTGCATGGAACCGGACGTCACTCCGCAAGACTTCCTCAGCCACCCCCTTCCCGTAGTCCGTGCCTGGCGGACACCCCGCCGGCTCGTAGAAAATCCGACGCGTTGTGTCGTAGTCCACGATGCTTACGCGATGGCCACGCGGGCCAGCCATGAGAAGTTCTTCGGCCACGTCCACGACGGCGGTGATGGCACTCCCATCTGCCTTAATCGTCAGGTCCTGAGCGATAATCGTGAACGGCCGGGTCCGTAGACTAGTCACGCGGCTAAGCACCCCTCGGGTGCTCCATGGTTTACGAATTATAAGTATATGTCGCACTTGATAATGGAGGACGACATTTTGCACAGAACGCTCGACAACGGCAAGATACTAACTATGAGGATTTGATGGTCCAGGTTGTCTCCATTTCGGCCTTGATCCAGTATCCATATCCTAATTGCATGGGCTCTGTGTCATTCGGAATCCGAAGATGATGCGGAGGCGACGCAGAATCGAACGCTTCTACTCTTACGACTCCTGCACTCGTCTTTAGAGATGAGACTGTGTACGTGGAGTTGAAGGATGGGAATCCAACGAGATTCCATCCCCCCATAAGATGTATTGTGGTTTGAGCGGGAACCATTCCCGCTACTGTGAGATTCGAGTCCGAGGTCACATTGACCCAGATGCCGAGCGTGTGATTCACCGACCACAATCCTCCCTTGTAGGATTTGAATCCCATATGCCACCTCCACTTCCCGCTAAGGGAATCGTAAGACCATGCCTTATCATATCTCACTGTTTGAAGAGCAGTCTCAATCGATTCGTTTGATTGGATGAGAGGGATGGACACGAGGTTTGGTCCTAAGGAGAGTGCACGAGTGAACTTCCCCGCTTGATTCTCCGCGCACGCGGTGTTGTCACCTGTGTCTGCGGCACACACACGATAGAAGTAGTTGTTCGGATCTCCTTCGCCTGCTCCCTGATCTGTCCATACATAGAACGGTGATGCCGATGCATTTATTCGAGACAAGAGACCATAGGGACCCTCTATCTTGTCTGAGCGAAAGACTGAGTATTGAATGGTTCCCCCAACGGAACCCTCATCTGAAGAGGGAGACCAGCCGAGTTGGACATCCCTGGAGTTGTTGGTTAATGATGCAGACAGAAGAACGGGAGCTTGTGGTGGGGTCGTATCAGCACCGAAGTCTGGATGTCTCTTGTAGAGTATCCTTGGGTCACCAAACCTCTTGTCCAGCCAAACGAGGTGTATGTAATTCCCGCTCAACTCAATTCTCGGCTGGGCTGAGAGTCCATTTACGTATGTGAGTCTAACCTCCTCATTCCAGCTCACTGCCATGTCAGTGCTATTTCTGTAGAAAATCTCCGCGTTACCGGCCTTCTTGTCGTACCAGGCGAAGTGGATATCGGGAGGACTGATGGCCATATGACACTGTTCAGCCTCGACACTGCTGTTCGAAATCCTCACCTCTGGATTCCACGTTATGCCATTGTCGGTTGAATTTCGGTAGAAGATTTCCGCAACACTGCTTTTCGCGTCCATCCAACAGATATTGACCATCGAACCGGACGCAGACAGGTCGCGGCTCTCTGAATTGCGACCGTCCATGTCAACTATGGGAATTGGAGACGACCATGTCGAACCGCCATCCTCGCTTCTTGTGTAGAAGGACTCCCAATTTCCCACATATCTCGTAAGAAGCACGTGGACGTAGAATTCATAAATGTCAATTCCATCAGGCCCATCCGTGCCCAATGTCCAGTTAGTCAATCTCCTCTCCTCGCTCCACGTTGCTCCACCATCATTTGAATTCCTGTAGTAGACCTCATGTTGGCCGTCTCTCTCGTCTCCCCAGACAATGTGAATCATGTCCTCGTCCAGAGCCACTAGAGGCCATTCGGAATTGAAGCCATCATCGGAGGTGAGAGCCTTGTTTTCGCTCCATGTCTCACCATTATCCGAACTGTTTGCATAGTATAACTCCTTGACCGAGGACCCTCGACAGTCGCTCCATACGACGAATACGTTATCGCCATTCACTGCAATCTGAGGAGAGCCCGATCCTTCTATGTCGTCATCAGACAGCATCATTTCCTCAGACCATGTGACACCGTTGTCGGTACTCCTCCTGTAGAACACTTCAAATGCCCTGCCTTCGCGCGCCAATCTCCAATCTTCCCAGGCAACATGGATATTCGATCCATTTGCACCCGTGCTTGGTGCTGCGGCAAACGAGAGAACCGGATCAGAGAGAATGAAATCTGGACTCCATCCTTGAGGCTCATTCTGAGCGGGACCATATTGATTGTCAATTGCAGGTCTTGACTCGTCGTTGGGGAGAAACATAGTGGAACTCAGGATTTGGACACCAAAGAGAACGCTGATAAGCAATGCTGTCATCATCAGGGAAAGGGTACCAACATATCGATATTTCATCCTCCACATCTGATATATTCATCAACCACTGCATGTATAATGTTTTCTGAGTGACACACCAAGGTGAATCGTGGCTCGGGCAGAAAACGTCAGCCTTCGAAAAGAACTCAGACATTACCGAGGGTTTTTGCGTGGTCTCAGATTCGCTCTCATCGTTTGAACCATTTACCTACCGGAGAGGCTCCAGTAACCAGAGTTGACATCATGGTGAGGAACATATTCAAAAGCTTTTTCAGAAGCGTACCAAATTCTACTTATATCGCAATCCATGTTTGTTACAGTACCAAGGAGGGAAAAATGAGAGGAAACCTGACAAAGGTCACGTTCCCGGTTATCGCTGCAATGATAATGCTGATGGTGCCTCTTCATCAATCGCCTGTGGCTGAACCAGCGGAGAGTACAGAATGGAACACCCACACTGCAGACCCTCGTGGTGATACTAGCGAGGATACTGCAACAGCTTTGGATGGTGGTGACAATATCCGCATAGGCCGTAGGGACGGAACAGAGGACCGAAACATCCCCTTGATCAATGAGAGTCTTCCAGCTATTGGTTGGAGCAAGGACATCAGGTTGACAAATGACTCGGGTTACTCTGTCCTACCGGACATCGCCTATGAGGGAAGGAACATTCACGTTGTGTGGGAAAACTACAGTAACGTAACAGGCGAGTGGAAGTATAATCTCATGTACAAGAGAAGCACAGATGACGGACTATCATGGGATGACGGTCTGGGGAACATCGGCATGGCAAGGCAACTTGTCGATTTAGGGGACTTGCTTCCCCTGGTCTCTGTTCGAATGGGAATGAATGGATCGAGTGTTCACGTCGCCTATTACGGTCGCCACGGCAATTTCTGGTGGCCTTCCTACATGAATTCCACCAACAACGGCGAAACATGGAGTGAGCCCAGGATGATAGGAAACAAGACCGACGGCTGTCCTGGAGCACTTGACATGGCCGTATATGGCAGCAACATTCACATCGCCTGGCTGTACGGTGCCAACCCCCTTGACTTTCAACTCCATTACTCAATGAGTTCCGACGGTGGTGTGAGTTGGTCAAATGCCACCAAGATGACATCTATCCTGAATGGCCTCAGGAGACCAAATATAGCGGTCGATGGTAGCAACGTGCACATTGGCTACACAGAAATGGGCCAACACGCAATGTACTACCGGAGAAGCCTTGACAATGGAAAAACGTGGGATGACGGTCTCGGAAACGTGGACGTCCAAAGACTTGTGTTCTCGGATCCAACAAACCTCTCATTGGGACCTGGGATAGCGGCAAATGCTGGAAGGATTCACGTAGCCTGGGACAGCGAAATCCCTCACTCTGTGTGGAACGAAAGCGAAGGAATGTGGTTTTATACTCCATACTATCAGATGCTCTACATGAACTCCGAGGACAACGGTGGGAATTGGAGTGATGCAAAGGTGCTTGTAGACCACACAGATATTCCCTTTGACACATGGGGTGACGAGCCGTACGGTCATGTCGTCTCGGTATGGGAAATCGAAGCCCTCGGGAAGGATGTTCACGTGTTCTCCTGCGACACGAGGGATGACAAATCCACATGCGAGATATACTACAAGAAGAGCGATGATGGAGGGCTCAATTGGACTGGGGACATCAGACTCACAAATGCGACCGGTAACTCCTACTATCCCAGGGCCGGGATTGATGATAGGCAGATTCACGTCGTCTGGATGGACAAGAGAGATGATAACAACCCATTCATAGAAACTGAGGACGAGATCTACTACAAACGCTATCCTGCCCTTGATTCCCCTCCGCCCCCGCCCCCAACGAATCAGTCCGCACAGCTTGAAGGATTTGCACTGGAACACGTCAACATTTCCTGGGAGGGACCAATGATAGGCGGGAATGGATTTTCGGTTCATCATTTCGACATCCTCTACAGCGAAGTCCTCGATTGGGGTGGAAACGGATATTCAATTCTCGCTTCCGTTCAGGCATCAAATGAGAGCTTCTACTACTACCTTCATGAATGTGCAGGTGAGGGAGATCCCAAGGACTACTTCTACTACGTATGCGCAGTAAGCTCGACCAACCTTTCTTCTTGCACTTTCGATCAGGTGGGTAAGTTCACCCGCCCCTTGTCGAAAGATCCGAATCTCATATCCATCCCACTAGTTCAATCGAATGAATCGATGCAGGAAGTTCTGCAGACAGTCAAATACGACAAGGCTTGGTACTACGACTCTTTCTCTCAAGAATGGAAATGGTACATGGCATTCAAGGACTACAGGAGAGGTCTATGGAACATCGATCACACAATGGGAGTATGGGTGAACGTGACACATGACTCCAATCTCACCGTGGCGGGAATCGTTCCCACTCAGACGACAATACATCTGCACGAGGGGTGGAACCTCGTATCGTTTCCTTCCTTCAATACATCCTGTTTAGTATCATACTTGAAGGCGGATATAGGTGCCACGAGAGTGGAGGGATACGATATCTCGCCTCCATATCATCTAGGAGTGCTTGAGGATTTCGAAGTGCTCCAGGCCGGATACGCCTATTGGGTGAGGGTAGAGGCAAGCGTCGATTGGATCGTTCATAGCTTCTAGGATTCTTCGCAGGGTGTTTTTGTCAGATAAGAGGCGCCACGAACGAAACATGGAATGTTGTACCAATCTTCCTAAGTACGCCTATTCGATAGGTTATGTTGTTGAGGAGGAGTCAAATGCGATTGAGAGTGGAGAAGACAGCTCTGGTGACGGTTCTTCTACTGTTGAGTGTCTTTTGGCTAGCCGTCGTGGTACTCCCGGGAAGTGTGAGAGGTGCCACCCTGTACGTTGGTGGAGGCAATCCTGGGAACTACACGACGATACAGGAAGCCATAGACGATGCAGATCCTGGGGATACAGTCTATGTCTTTGCCGGGACTTACTATGAGCACATCAGAATTACGAAGACGATAAACCTGACGGGAGAGGACAAGAACACGACCATCATCCACGGCAATGGGTATGCTGTCGTTGTGAATGTTTTCGCCGATTGGGTCAACATCAGTGGATTTACCGTAGCACATGCTGGATCCACGGGAGGCGATTCGGGAATACGACTGCTGAGAGTTTGGAATTGCTCAATCACCAACAACATCGTCACGGACAGCGGTATCAGCATCTTCCTCGACCTTTCCTACGAGGCGACAGTCACGAACAACGAGATGAAGGGGAATGGAATCTTCATCAATGGTTATCTCCTCAGTCATTGGAATACTCACACGATAGACGAGTCCAATACTGTTGACGGCAGACCCGTACGCTACTGGAAGAATGTTGCTGGTGGAAGGGTTCCCTTGGATGCAGGACAGGTAATACTGGCCAATTGCACGGGTGTTTTGGTGGAGAATCAGGACATCTCGGGTGGTCTCACGGGAATCAGACTGAGCTTTTCTTCGGGAAACGTTGTTGCGAATAACACACTCTCGAACGGTTCTGGTGGCATCTCACTCTTGTACTCTGATGATAATATTGTCACCAGCAACGCGGTCTCCAGCAGTGGACATTCTGGTATCGGACTATTCATCTCGATGAACAACTCCATAACAGAGAACAAGGTCTATGGAAACGGATTTGGCATCGGTCTTGGCGACTCCAACTACAACTACATCGCGAGGAACAACGTTTCATTCAGCACTTGGGGTGGGATCATACTCGGAGAGAACCCCGGGAACAACACAATCGTCAACAACACTCTATTCTCGAATGGCGGCTTTGGGATACATTCCAATGTCTCCAACTATAATAGGATATATCACAACAACTTGATACGAAACGGACGTCAGGTCTTCGATCCCACGCACTCCAATAGTTGGGACAACGGCTACCCATCCGGGGGGAACTACTGGTCAGACTATGCCGGTGTGGACAACTGTAGCGGTCCAAACCAGGATGTCTGTCCAGACCCTGACGGAATAGGCGACACGCCCTATGTCATTGATTTTGACAGTCGCGACCGGTACCCGCTAATGTCACCCTCAGGAATCGTGCAGCCTCGGCCGCCCGTTCTGCTACGCGCCGAGCTAGATGGAAACAGTTCGGACAGTGTCGTTCTCGAGTGGTCTCCTTCTCCTGATGACATGGAAGCTGGTCTCGTCACAGGATATCGCATTTATCGAAACACTCAGTACAGCCGGGAAGGTTTGGAGTATGAGCCAATTGCGTTTCTTCCTCGACCGGCATCCAGTTTCGTGGACAGCTACGCTGAGCAGGCAGATTCGATCGGCTACTTCTATCGAGTGTGCGCTGTGGATGTGCTGAATCGGTCTTCATGTGCAATCGGTCAAGCGGGCATGTCCACCCATCCGCTTTCTGGGGGCCCGAACCTGGTATCTATCCCGCTCATCCAGTCCAATGAATCCATTGAGCGCGTGCTTCAGACTGTCGAATACGACAAGGCCTGGTACTACGACTCCTTGGACCAAGAATGGAAGTGGCACATGCCGTTCAAAGGCTACAGAAGAGGTCTGTGGAACCTCAATCACACAATGGGAGTATGGGTGAATGTCACGGGGGCTAGCAGACTCACCGTTGCGGGAGTAGTCCCCACCCAGACTTCGATACATCTGTTCAAGGGATGGAATCTGGTGTCCTTCCCTTCCTTCAAAACGAGTTACACCGTGGCGGACCTGAAGGACGAGACAGGTGCCACGAGGGTGGAGGGACTGGAGACCATGCCTCCATGGCCATCGTCACGCCTGAGGGTGCTCGGAGACGCAGAAGTGCTACAGGCGGGAGATGGGTATTGGGTGAGGGTGGGTGCAGACACAGACTGGATAATCCAAGTGTCATAGTGCGAAAAGAAGGACGACGTTTCCCGTACCGCCGTCTTCTTGTTCCAAGCTCACTGGAGGACTTAGATTCGATACCAGAATTGTTCAATTCCAATGCTGCCGGTATCGAATCTGATAACTACCTGAAAAGCGAGATATATTCTCCTCTGAAAGGCCTCTCTAGCATATCTGCCCGGATAAGTGACTTCACTGATGTCCAAGAACGATGCAGAACAGAGAGACTGGACTCATACGAGGATTTGGCAGCTACAGTGCCGAAGAAGGTTACTGGAGAATCCTTTGGACCTGGATGCGCTGTTCGCCAAAGCCGCTTGGCTGGCGACATCTGAGGAATATGAGAAATGCATCGAAACCCTGGAAACAATCACAAAGAGAGATCCCTTCTACCCAGGGATCTGGATGCTCAAGGCCAAGATATACGGACAGCTTGGCAACGAGAAGATGGCCAGGCTCTGTCTGGAAAGGGCCGAGGAGCAGTCCTTGTAGCTTATCATTCTTGATTTCCGAAAGGAAACAGATATCGTTTCTGAGAACGATTACTGGATGACGAGAAGCAAGCGCGATCGGCGAGAGGACATTCTCAAGCTCCTTCGGACATGCCAGAAGAGACTGGAGAAGGATCTTGGGGATGTGGACGCTTGGTTCTCGAAGGGGGTGACCCTTGCGTGGCTGAAGAAGTACAAGCAAGCCATCTACTGTCTCAACCGGGTCACGAGGGTCGAGGTGAACTATCCGTCCGTGTGGAGGCTGAAGGCGACCGTGTATGGTTTGATGGGGCACGAAAGGATGTCCCAGCTCTGCAAGGAGGTTGCGGAGCGTCTGCAATCGAGGGAGGACAGCGATTCCTTGGAGGGTGCTCCAGCCATGCAGGCATCACACTCTGGTTCTGTTTACTGAGGAGGAGATCCATTTCCACGATTGTCTTCTCGTACGACCTGCAGACATGTCTTCTTGGTCGTCTTGCAGGAAGGGCACAGGAAAAAACTGGGCCGCCTGAGAAGAGCGGCCCATGTTGTGGAGGGATGCTTAGCTAAGCAACTCAGCATGCTGCATCCGAGATATGAACCTTTTGGCCACGTTCCTACAAGAACATGTGACGGCTTGCAGGAGACATGGCACTCCGAAAAGAAGCAAGACATCTCCAGCGCTGGAACCATCTCAACGCAGAGAATGGTGGGAGGCTGACCGTACCTTTGGATGACAGCCTCCCTTTGGGTGTCGAGAAGAGGTCACTCTCGAATGGATGGATATGTCTCTGTTCTCGTCACTCCGGGAATCCTATGCACCTCGGACGTGATGAAACTGCTCAGTTCGTCGAGCTCTCTCGCTCCCATGTGGACGATTATGCTGTAGTCTCCCCCGGTCTGAGTCATCCAGTAGACCTGCTCGTACTCCTTGAGCTTCTCGAATGTCTCTTCCGTCTTCGTCGTCCCGATCATCGCCCATCCAGTTATTGGAGCCTTTGACGGTGTCTCCCTCGTCCACTGCTCGAAGCAGGGATAGAAGGACGCCCTCTGGCAGTATGGCTTCTGTTCCACGTGATTGGCGAAGGCCCTCAGGCTCTCGTATTCGGAGAGATTCGCGGAGACTACCATATCCCAGTGTCCCAGCAGTCGGTATACATGCGCCACCTCCTGCATGTTCCTCAGGTCGGAAGCGGCTTCGTCTATGGAACCGCTCCTAATCTTGAGAAACAGCAGGCTGTTTCCTTCCAAACTTGTCATGTTGACATCTCCTTTCTTCCTTGTTGGGAGGTTGTGGATCGGCTCTTAAACCCCTTCTGCGTCGTTATCAGGAGTGATAACAGCTGGCCGAAGCGAGAGAGAGCACCGAGAGAGCGCAGGATCCGAATCGACTTCCATCCGCCGTTTCAGAACGATATCTTCTTATCCTCAGGTTCTCATGGCCAATGCGGAGAGATTCGGGACGTGGAAAGAGGGAAGACTGAGCATTCATTTCACTCAAATGAGTGCAAGAGGGTGTCGTGAGGAAGCTTCACCCTCTAGTCGCCTCCCAAGGATTCCATCCACTTCCTGGATCTTTCCAGTTCTTCTGTGGTCTGAAGCCTGGGAACCTGATACAAAATGGTGTACCTTGTTGCGCGAGGGCTTGAGGCATCCTACTTCTCAGTAAGCGGTGAGTGAGCATTCCGGTGATTCCTGCCTTCCATCGCTGACTCAACCTCTGCAAGTCAGATATGACATTGGAGGCCCGGTCTTCTCACCTTTCGGCATCTTCACGCGGATAGATCACCCACACGGGCAGCGATTTGATGTTCCTGTAGCCGGTTTCCAGGGACACTACCTCGAACATATCCGATTGGGAGGATTCAAACTTCTCCATGTACCTGCCTCATCCCTCTTAGCAAATGATACAGGTCTTGCAGGACTTAAGCTTTGGTCTCCTCTTTCCATTTGTGATTATCAGGATTGTGTCGAATCCTAACCTCGAGCCTTGGTGTCGATTGTGTTCTTTCTCTCGTAGACCATGTCACTCGGAAGTCTCCCCAGAAACTCCTGGAGGGCAGGTATGAGGAACCCGGAAGAACGAAAAAAGAGTCAAAGCCACTCTGGGGGAGGATTGGTGCCGGAGACGAGCCGCGATCGAGAGCTTCCTGGTTCTGTCAGGCTTCCGGGTTCCTTGGTCGTTCCACTTGCTCCTATGAACGAAGGAACACTTAAGTGGTGCAGTCACGAATCTTCATTATGATAAGTGAGACTACTGCGGCAGTCCAGGACTCGTCTTGTGTTCGAGGGGTCCGATACGTCTCAGCCCGAATCGATGCTTGAGGTAGAGGGAACAGTAGACGCCGTATGGAATCGATGATCCTTCCTGGTGAAAAGGCATTGCTGTTGCTCTTGTGGCGCCAGAATGTCTTGCTTCGAAAAGGAGTCCGACAGATCACCTACAGATCGATCTCGTACTTCCTAGGCATCTCCGTTTATCTGGATTCCATATTCCCGAAGAGCATCGAAACACGCCCCCTGCACGCTCTTGGGAACCTTTTCCCTTGCTGCCAGGACAAGGTCGGTGGCCTGAACGACATCGGAGCTTCTCTCTTTTGCATTCTTCTCACTTGCTTCGACGATCTTTCGCAACGCTCCCTTTCTGACGAAGACAGGCATCCCCGTAACCGCGTACTTGAGAGCGGCCCATACTCTCTCGTCCCATTCCATTGTTTTCAAATACTCTCAGTCCTCCGAGATGACGTCCTCAGGGAACCAGCACGTGGAATCTTCGGCCATCATGTCGCCTGTCATCTCATAGGCCTTGCATCTCGCACCAGCACATGAAATGCGATATTTGCATCGACCACATTTGCCTTTCAGGAGGTCCCTGTTCCTGAGAGTTTCCAGTATCGGAGAGTCATACCACAACTCCTTCAGACTGTTCTCTCTGACATTGCCAAGCCTCACCTGAAGAACCATGCAGGGAATCACGTCTCCATTCGGAAGTATACTAATATACCTGGTTCCAGCTGCACAACAGCTTCTCGTGTATTTCTCCAACATTTCGTCCTCAGGGACTTCCCTCTCGACTTGAACCCAGTATTGAGGTAGCGCTATGACTCTGTAGGTGATGTCCCCTTCTGACTGCCATCGAATGATATGATCTATTATTCGCTTTCTCTGGTCAGTCTCCAACTCGTATTCGCTTCTTCCCTTTCCTCTCCCTGCTGGGACGTAATCGAACACCTCAACCGCGTTCGCGCCGAGGCTCTTTGCCTTCTCGACTATATCTTTGAGTTGCGTCCAATTGCCCCGATACATCAGAGGAGCGATCTGGAAGGGCATCCCAAGCTTCGCGCAGTTCTTGGCGCCTTGGATGGTTCTTTCCCACCCACCCTCGAGACCTCTGAAGGTATCGTGAGTTCGAGAATCTGCACCATCTAGGCTGATGGCAATGCCACCACATCCTGCAGAAAGAAGACGAGAAACCAACTCTTCTGTCAGAGACATCCCGTTTGACCCTAAGACAACTCTCAGTCCGGAGTCGGTTGCATGCGCAACGAGGTCCACGAGGTCGTCTCTCAGAGCGGGTTCTCCGCCGTCCAGGATTATGATCTTGGATCCCAAATCTGCGACTTCGGCTATGACTCGCTTCGCCTCCTCGGTACTCAACTCCTCAGGATCTCGCTCGCCAGAATCGCTGTAGCAATGAGGACACTCCAGGTCACATTCTCTTGTTATCCCGAAGCTCACTAGAACAGGTGGTCCATGTTTGCTCGACAATGTTCAACACCGCCTACTAAGCACATTTCATCAGAGAAGAACAGCTTCGATATATGTTTGTATGCTCCATCGCAGGGTCGGAAAGCTGACTATGTACAGTCAGGGCATTCTCTTCCGATGGAGAAGGAGAGGGTCGGTGCCCGACCCCTCCATGACCCCCAACATCACATTCTTATGTTGGAAGCGTCGTGGAGCATAGGGGAGTGCGACACTTGATCCTGAGAAGAGGGCAGAACCTCTACTCCTCTGGAGGGGGCGGTGGAGGAGGCGGTGGTGGAAAGTCCTCTTCCAGAGATCCTCTTCTTCTCCTAGCTACACCAGCAACAATCGCGGCGATTATGACAACAATTATGATGATCAGAATCAGCAGGAACCAGATGTTGTCCAAGGAGAAGAACGGAGCCCCATCCTCAGAAGGGGCTGGCTCGACAACAGTTATCTGGAACTCGCGGTAGTCGTGTCCGCCCTCCCCATCACTGACCGTTATGTTGACTGTGTAGTTTCCAGCTTCGTCCGGGGCCCTCCATACCGCTGCGTTGTCGGTTTCCGAGACTATCGTACCATTACCAGATTCAACCGAGAAGTCGTATTGAAGAGTGTCATCATCTGGATCGGTGGCCTGAACCGTGACAGTAGTTTCCTCCCCAGTCTCAGGTTCCAGGGGCTCTGCTGAAACACTCGTTATCTGGGGTGGGTTGTTTGGGGCGAGCCCTTTGTACATCAGAACCCTACCTGGATACGTCTGGAGAAGGTCTTCTCTGTTGGCAACAAGAACATCCGGATTACCATCGCCATCTACGTCTCCGACATCCATCCCGTAGCTCTGGTCTTGGTAGGGTCCGCTCCAATCATGGGATTCGTCCATGATTCCGTTCTCGTTGAGATAGACGAACTCCGTTCCATTCACGTACGTGATTATGCTCAGATATGGTATGTTAGACACGAGTAGGTCAAGATCCCCGTCTCCATCCATGTCAGCGAACTTGGCGTCAGTAGCGTAGGACGGTACGGTTGAGTTCCAGCTTGGTGTCGTCTCCAACGTCCCAGCGGAATTCAAATACATTCTATTGGGGTCCCCTCCCAGGAACGGTTGAGTGCAGACGAACAACTCAGGATAGTCATCGTTGTTGATGTCGCCCCACACCAGCTCACCGATGGAGTCTGTCAATGTTGGAGACCAGATCGAGACATCGGTCAGAGAACCTCCGACGTTGTCGTAGATCCTCAATGGCTCGTTTGCGTACGCGACCGCCAATTCGTTACGATTATCGCTATCCACATCTCCGAGAGCCAAGGCCTTTGGGAACCCATATCCAGTATCATTCCAGTCCGGAATATCATCGATGACTCCAGCAGTATTCTCATACAGTTCCACTATGTCTGAATTCGCCACTATCAGATCCACAAATACATCTGGATTCACGCGACCTAGAGTGAATTTCAGGGCTGTGGATAAGTTCGTCCAGACTGCGGTGTCACTGAGAACACCGTTTGAATTCTCGTACATCCCCACGCTTGTGAAAAGCTCAGGATAGTTGTCGTTGTTGATATCTGCCCAGACGACCTGACCAGTTAGACCAGATGTAGCATCAACAGATGTCCAATATGCGGTCGTGTTCAGCTCGCCCTGCTCGTTCCTGTACACGATTATATTGTCCTCTCCAAAGCTGGCGAGATCCAGGTCACCATCATAGTCGAAATCTCCAAGTGCGACATCTGAACTATCGTAGTTCCCTGTGGTCTTCCATAAGGGAGTGGTTTCGAGTGGAACATCGGCTAGGCCGATTCCAGAAAAGCCGAAAACTACCCAACACATTGCCATCGCAACTGCCAGAAACAGACAGACTATCTTTCTCATGATTCTCCCTCCCAACGCTCTTGGGTTGAGGCGCCATGGAATAGTCGAATAATAAGGTTATCCGTTCCTGGAATTGTCTGAGTTCATATTGAAGCGCGACGTTATCAATGAACAGGGACTCGCCTGGAAGGTTAGCCAGACTTAGGGGATTCGCCCTCTCCTTCCTTCATTCTTCTCCTTCTTCCGATCAGAATGAGGGCCACTAGGAGTACGACCACGATCATCACGACAACCGCTATCCAGAACCAGGGTTGCTCCAAGATAGGGTAGAAGTCTCCTTCATTTCCGGAAAGGCTGTTGCTGGAAATCTCGTTATCATAGGAGGACTCAAGACGGATGCCTTTCCCGCCGTTCGATGTTATAGCATTGTTTTTGATGGTGTTGTTGTCGGAAGAGTTGAGGTGTATCCCGTCCCCCTTGTTCGATGAGATGTCGTTGTCAAGTATCACATTGCCATCACTTGAATGCATCAAGTAGATTCCATCTCCATCATTTGAGAAGATGATGTTGTTGACAAGCGTATTATTATCGGACACGTCAAGAAATATACCTAGATCATTGTCCGCGAGGGAGTTGCCAACCACACGGTTCCTGCCCTCATCGACTATGACGAGACCCGCAATGTCACTCGATAAGACTCTGTTGCCATCAATTGTGTTATTACCGGAATCATCGAGAGAGATGCCCACTTCACTGTTCTGGACGGTGTTGTTGACAACTCTGTTACCGTCAGAATGCATGAGAATGATGCCGAACGCGTTATTCGAGACCGTGTTGTTGCCCACAACATTGCTGTTTGAGTGGTAGAGGTGAATGCCGTGGTACACATTGTTAGAGACTGTATTGTTTATGATTGCGTTGCCAACAGAGAAGTTCAAACGGATGCCAGCCCCGTTGCTCCAAACATTGTTGTTCTCAATGCGGCAATTCCTTGCATTCACGAATATGGCCGCATCGAACATCTCCGAGCCACTGTTGGTTATCGTGAATCCTGTGACATTCACCAAGTCGGCGGTTACAGAAAGTGCAGTCCCAGTCCCATAGGCATCGATTATCGTCGTATCCTCATTCTCTCCCACCAGTGAGATAGTTCTGTGTACTTCGATGTGCTCCGAGTATGTCCCACCATAAACATAGACAGTATCGCCGGGAGTAGCAGCATCCACTGCACTTTGTATCGTCGTGTAGTTCCCTGGACCCGCTCCACCTACATACAAAGGTGAGCCGCTCACACTTGGAGGCGGGAAGGTCAGGGCAGGGAAAACCATGCCTATTACCAAAAGGAATGTGAAAGCCAGACTTCCTTTCCTCATGTTCTCCTCCGCAACCTTATGGCAGAACCCGCTTCTGACCTTATAACTGTTCTTGTGGAATCCCCTTTCCACTCTATGAAATGTCAGAGATCAATGAGAAGGACGACGCTTTTCTTAGGTTCTGGACAACAAGGCCCCCCAGAACCGGTCTCCCCGTTCAATTTAAGTATCAAAAGCATGTTAGAGTAATCGTTCTCCTCGCCTACGCTTCGAGCTATTGGCGTAGGAGGATTGAAGGTGCTAGTGTTTTGTGGAAGTGGTAGGCAAGCGCATGGTTGAACCGACGATATGATCTTCCACCGAGTTGGAAGAGTTCGCAATGATGAGACGGGAACCTTATGCATAGGGCGGGACTGAGTATACATTGCGTTCATTTGAGACCCGTCGTATACGAAAACCTTGCTTCGTATACGTGGTGATTACATGAGGTTGGGTGGAGGAAGACCTAGAAAGAAGAGAAGGAATGCGAAGGCTAGGTACGACAAGGAATATCCCGTGGTTCCTATCAGGCTGCACAAGAAGACTAAGAAGCGGCTGGTAAAGGAGGCGAAGAAGAAGGGCCTGATGCTCTCTCAGTACATCCGGGACTTGCTGCAGGGCATGGAAATCAGGGAGCGGGTGGTCGAGAGAACCGTAGAGAAGCCCGTCACAAAGACCGTAGTCAAGACAGTTGAGAGCCCTGAGAAGGTTGTAGAGATAGAAGAGCTGAGACGGGCACTCAAATCCATGAGGGAAAGAACCTCTTCACAACAGGCAAAGCTCGAGGAGTCCTTATCGAAACGCTCGGAACAGCAGATGGAAATCTCAAGGCTAGAAGAATCTCTCTCCTCGCTGTCGGAGGAATATAGGAAACTTGAGGAACAACGCAGGGCCAAGATCGGGGAAATCCAAGTCAAGGAGAAGGACATGGAAAATACCCGCTCATCGATGACCGCTGAGCTCAGTACGCTGTCGGAGCGATGCCATCATGCGGAGGAAAAAACGGAAAGACTCCTGACTGAAAATTCAGAACTCCTAACCCTGAACTCCAAGCTGGAGAGCCAACTCGAGTGGGCTCTGAATGAGCTCAAGACCAACGACTCTCGAAACGAAGCGATTGCCCAGAAGATCGCTGATGCCTACGGCAAACGGATATTCTTTGTTAGCACAAGCTGGGAGGAAATGCCTGAGGAATAAGACAGCATCCTTTCTTTGCAGGAAAAGCATGAGATTCGGATGGACATTTGTCTGGCCACACCTAGTTTTCCACGAGGAAATCAACGAAACAACAAGGATTCCCTCACCCAGTGTGATGTCGAGGCCTGTCGAGGACCCGGATGGAGGGGGCAACACTCTGCTTTTTTGGATGGCTGTCCAGCCTGACAAGCATCGTCCTGGTCGTGTGTCTGTGGGAGACGTAGGTCTGCGGGGGCGAGCGTCTTCCTTCGAGTAGCTATGGATATTCAAATCCTGTTGAAGTCCCCGAGGACAAGGAGAGGGTAGCCTCCGAGGACGAATCTCTCCCCCTCAAAGGCTTTGAAGTACAGCCATTCCAGGAATTCATCATCCAATGTAGCTTCCTTTCCCTCGTCATACTCTTTCGCGATGCGATCAATCTCCAAGAACCCTCTTGTGTTTCCTAGTTTTCGCTTTGTGATTGCGTCCCATTCATCCCTCAATATCGTTTCAACCATGTCTGATATGTCATCAAGTTGAGGTACTGGACTCTCACCCGGTTCCTTCGTTCTGTCCAATGCCTCGTTGAAGAATCTCATCTTGAGGGTATTCCTTATTTCGCTCCTGACGTGATGGAGGACGTATCCTCTCTTCTCCTTGCCGAGCTTCTTTCTCTTGAAGACCCCCAACATGTGTTCCGCCATTTCTTCCATCCTCATCATTCTATTGAGCTTGTCTATTTTGCCCATTACTCGCTCTCCAAAGAACGACGACGCCAGGAATTTCAATTCCTTCCTAACCTCGTTGGCGATGTCGGAGTCATCGAGTACTGCCCCAGAAAGCCACCAACTCTCCTTTCCCCAATTCATTTCTCCCTTATCGTCATAGAAGAGCTTCTCGCAGATGTAGTCCCTTCTGAAAGCGTGGATATGCTTGTTGGACATCCAGTATCTACCCGACTCCTTTTCCACGAGGCCGAAGCACATGAGCTGTCTCAGGATCTGTGATAGACGCGCAGATGAGATATCTCTGGCTTTTGAGGATAGGGCCACAGACTTGGGAGTGAAGAGCGGGCCTCGCTCCCTGTCACCAATATACTCTCCCAGCATGTCGACAATGTCCCTGTTTTGAACAGACACGTGCCTTTCCTTCTTGCCTTGGTCTGCAATTCGAATCCAACCCATGTCCAGATCGATATTCTCTACTTGAACTTGGAGCATTTCCTCGCGGCTTATTCCGATCTCTTGAAGAAGTCTGAGAAATGATTGTCCCTTTGCTTCGAGCTTTTCAAGTCCTGCGTGGATATCCTTCGGTTTCAGTTTCTTCATATCTTCCCCAAGTCGCTCCGCGTCCTGAAGAACGTAGAGAACTTCGGAATAGGGCGACCTCACGAAATGCTCCTCTATTGACGTTATACTCGGGGCACTCCCCATTGTTACCACCTCTGTTGCCGATTCTTTAGGCAATCCTGATTGCTTAAGGCAAGATTGCCTATAGTGAAGGCAGTATTAGAAATACTATTACGGAAGAATAAGCTTTGGCTCTAGTTCCGATTGACGCCCTCCTGGGAGCAGAGGCGTGCTGAATCGAATCCGAACATCGGAACTGGACGGGACGGTGAGGAAGTGACAAAAGAGGTGGAAATCAGGAACTCTATTTGGGAGATGCTAAAGGAGATTGCAGAGCAGGAGGACGAGACGATTGCGGGGATCGTGAACAGAATACTGGAGGAGTACATCGAGGCGAACTACGAGACGGAGAACGGGGAATCTGACGATGAGGAAGATGATGATCTGGATGCTGAGGACCTAGAAGAAGAGTGAGGATTCGGTGAGTGCGGTGGCAGATGAGATTGAGGTCAAAGTTCTCTATTTGGAGGGTGAGACGCTGAGGGTATTCAGAGGTGTCCTGGTGGAAGAGGACGAAATATTCGTCTCTTTGAAGCGTAGAGATGGAGTCGTCAGAATCTCGAAAAACCACATCATCAAAATCGACCAACGAGGGGAGGAGGGTCCGTGAAGGGAGTACTTCAATGTGCTCGCAGACTCGAAGAAGGCCAAATCAAGGAGTTCGAAGGATGTTCGACTGCGATATCTTTCGAAATGGGATTGGATGAGATCATTGTCGACCAACCAAGAAGCACTGGAGCGCGTGTTTGGAGGATGACGACTTGGTGAGCATCGAAACAGTTAGGGGCCTGACCTCCAAGGAATGTCTGGCATTATGCGATGCGCCGCGAACGCTCGCCCCGAACGCCAGTAAGTTCTCCTTGTGGAAGCATCTGAGAGACGAGATTTTGATTCGCATGCTCTACGAGACATTCACCCGAGTATCGGAGCTCCTTCATGTCAGGGTGTCCGACATCGATTTCCAGCAATTGTCAATCAGAATCACTCGGCCCAAAGGAAAGGCTGTCTTTCGGATAGTCGGCGGCAAGCGCACTCACATCGACACTCGCTATGTCCAGAGATGGGTTTTCTTTGGGGACTACACGAGGGACCTAATCATTCGCTATTTGGAGGGACGGAAAAGAGGGTATCTGATTACCACGAGTCGAGGGAAGAAGCTCTCCACTCGACAAGCTGAGAGAATCGTTGACCAATGCGCAAGAGAGGCAGGAATCCAGATGGTCGTTGGACATACGAAGAATGGTAGGGAGATACGAATGGTGACTTGTAGAGCTCTTCGTGAGGCGGGAGAAAGGCACACCGATGTTGCCGGAGCGGATAGGGACGCCACTGCGAGAATAGCAGGACACACTGTTATGACAAAAGAGAAGCACTACAAGAGGGGAGACTTCGAGGAGGATAGAAAGGTGGTGAGAGATCATCATCCATTGATGAGACACTCTGAATGAGGAGAAGAGATGTCCAAGTCATATGTGAAGTACGACGAAAAGACAGAGCCAGATCTGTGAGGATGTGTGATGACAAAGAGGATCGAAGCTCAGAACTCCCCCAAGAGGAGAAGGAGGCCGGGAAGGCCTTCTATCCTCGAGGTTAGGAAAGACCCGGATCTGGCTAGGCGAGCCGCAGAAATGCGGTTTCTAGGCCATAGCTGGGGTGAGATAGGGTTATCACTAGGACTCGCGCGAAGCACTGCGAGACGCCTCGCGCTGGGGTACCAAAAAGAAATCGGATGCCAGTCAAAAGCAACTAAGAACCTGGCTGTGCCGAATACTGTTGATATTGGGACACTCAAGGGTCACAGCCAGCATCCTGATTCCAATATTGACAAGGATGTTCTTGAACAGATGCCCAAAACGTTTCAGATCTTCTCTTCACTTCTCTCGAGGGTGAGGGATATGGAGGGAGAAACCGAATAGGACGCTCAGCAGCCATCAAGCGCCAGGAGAGCATGGGATTTGAACTGCAGATACTACCTTCCCCCTCGGCGCTCTTTTCGGATTGGCGGGCCCGCCATGATTCTCATGGGGCTCGGAGCTCATTCTATCACGGAGACACAGCGAATAGCAAGGATCCTGCAAGGAATAGCAAGGGAGGAGCAAGGTTTCGGCAAGGAACCAGCAAGCGACCTGCAAGGATCTAGCAAGGATTTGGCAAGGATGTCCCTGGTATGTATATGGTAGGTCCCTAGGATGTCACAGGAAACCTAGGGCGGAGCTTAGGATTTGCCTATGATTTGTCACGACTCGGCCCGTGCACACTGCAACACATCCGGATCGGAGAGGACCCTCACCGCATCTTGATCCGCTGTATCGCCTCGACCGGCGTGGGATCGATCCCCCGCAGAAGCGCGCAGTAGTAGCTCACGAAATCCCCGATCATGAGCTCCTGGAACATCCGCGAAAGGAGGTTCTCCCCTTCGGCCTCGACCACGATCACTTTCGTCCTGCCCTTGAGCTCTTCGATGGTCACGTCCATTCGCCCGCTCGTTTCCTCGTCCCTCAGCATGATCGCGCAGAAGCGGTCAACGCCATCCTCCTGGTCCCATCCGACGACCTCGTTGTGGTTTATCTCCGGGAAGCAGCCGAACCACGCGTGCTTTTTCGAGTTCTCATTGAGCTGGGTCTTCCACCTGCGTGCGATAGGAAGGAACCTCTCATCCGCGTAGACCAGAGGGTGGAGGGAGACGATCTGCTCTGCCACG
>JAGMAI010000132.1 GCA_023130895.1 Thermoplasmata archaeon | reverse complement strand
AAGAAACTCAGGCGGGCGGTGAGGAAAACCAGGATGGTGAGGAGCCCGAGGGCGAGAGGGATGGCCCTGAAGGGCGACGTCATCGTCTGCACGAGCGGGATGCTGGACGGCGGGCCCGTCCTCGAGTACATCAACCGCGTGAGGAGGGACAAGAATAGCGGGATACTGCTCACGGGCTACCAGGTGGAGGGGACCAACGGCCGGATGCTCCAGGAAGAGGGCAAGATCAACCTCTACGGCGCCACGCAGGAGATCGAGTGCGAGGTCTGCTCCTTCGACTTCTCCGCGCACGCTGGACATTCCGAGCTGCTTACGTTCATAGAGCGCTGCGACCCCGACAAGGTCGTCTACTGCCACGGCGACAACCGCGAGGAGCTCGCGAGCCAGGTGGAGGGCAGGGAGAACGTTCTCCCGGTAGAGGGCGAGTGGATGGAATTGTAGAGAAACGATTTAATATCGCAGGATGATGGGCTCACGATGGACGCTGCCGCGTTTCTGAAGGAGGACCTCGGGCACGGTGACATCACCTCCGATGCCCTGATCGGCGACGTGGACGCCGAGGCGATGATCTTCGCGAAGGAGGACTGCGTCCTCGCCGGATTGGAGGAGGCCGCGGCGATATTCTGCCATCTGGGTGTCGAGACGGAGACGGATTTCCGGGACGGACAGAGGATCGGCAAACTCACGAAGGTGATGCTGCTCAGGGGCAAGGCCAAGGCGATGCTGGCGGGCGAGAGGGTCGCGCTCAACTTCCTCATGAGGATGAGCGGTATCGCGACCCAGACGTGGGAGCTCACGAACATGTGCCGCAAGAGGAATCCGAACGTGAGCGTAGCGGCCACGAGAAAGACCACGCCAGGATTCAGGTTCTTCGAGAAGAAGGCAGTCATGCTCGGAGGAGGCGACCCGCACAGGTTCAGGCTGGACGACGCGTTCCTCATCAAGGACAACCACCTGAAGGTCGTCGGGTCCGTGAAGGAGGCGATCAAGCGGGCCAAGGCGGGACACTTCAACAAGAAGGTCGAGGTGGAGGTCGAGACGGAGGAGGAGGCCATAGAAGCGGCTCAGGCGGGAGCTGACATAATCATGCTGGACAACATGCCCCCGGACATCGGAAGGGTCGTGGCGGGGAAGATAAGGGAGATCTCGCATTGCACGATCGAGGTCTCCGGCGGGATCAACCCGCAGAACATCGTGGAGTACGCGGACTACGCGGACATCATCTCCCTGGGATGGATAACGCACTCCGTTCGTGCGATAGACTTCTCGCTCGAGATCAAGGAGCTCAGCAAAAGAGGGCTCTTAGAGCGGGCGACGCGAACTTGAGCAACCTGGGCTCCTTCTTGACGAGCCGCCAGCCGATCTTCGAGGGATAGTCCATGTCCCCCTTCTTCGTTATGATGTCCAGTATGTCCTCCCTGTCGATCAGGCCGAATATCGTCTCGAACTGCTTGTCGCTGAGCCTTGCGAAGGCCCGGTGGAGCAGGAGTCCCCGCTTGACCTCGGCCCCCACGCGCTCGAACCACGCCTTCTGGTAGGCCGACAGGGAAGCGCGCGAGCAGTCCTTCGATTCCAGCGCGTCGACGAGGACCTTCGCGCATTCCTCGGCAGAAACGAGGCCCGTGTAGAGCCCCCCGCCGCTCGTTGCCTTGACCTGACAGGCCGCGTCCCCGACGATCACGACGTTGTCGTCCGCCGTCCTCTTGGAGAGGCCGAAGGGGATCATCCCCGCCTGATAGGAAAGGGGCTCCGCCCCCTTGAGCATCTCCGAGACCAGGGGGTTCGCGAGGAACCTCTCGAAATGCTCGAAGGCGCTGCCCTCCCTGACGCACAGACCCACGCGGACCGCGTCGCCCGCGGGCACGATCCATGCGAAGAACCCGGGCGCGACCTCGTTGCCCACGTAGAGGCTCACCATGTCCTCGTCGAGCTCCCCGCCGAACATCTCGGCCTGGAACCCCGAAACCGTGATCTCGGGCTGCGACAGGTCGAACCACCTCGCCACCCTGGACTTGACCCCGTCGGCGCCCACGAGGACCTTGCACTTCGCCTTCTTCGTCTCCTTGGAGTGGGTGAGCGTCACCGTGACCCCATCGGACGACCTCCTTGCGGCGACCGCCTGAGTGTCCAGAAGCATCTCCGCCCCCGCCCGGGACGCGGCCTCCGCCAGCCCTCGGTCGAACATGGCCCTGTCCAGCACGACGGCCCTCTCGTCGGTCCCGCCGATCGTTATCCTGTGCCCGCCCGGGGAGAAGAGGTGCGCCCCCTTCAGGCGGCCGAGGACGGTCCTCTCATCGGTCGCGAACTCCAGAACGCGCTTGGTGACGAGCCCCGAGCACTGGACGGGTTCGCCTATCTCCCTGTGCTCCTCGACAACGGCGACCGAGAAGCCATCATTGCAGAGCCGTCTGGCGATCAGGCATCCAGTCGGTCCCGCGCCAACAACCAAGACGTCGAACTCCATCTCAACCCGCCGATCAGCTCTCATTCCCGCCCGTGTGATATCATTATGGAGAGGAAGTCCTCCAGATGCCTCGCAAGATAGGGATTGTCCGTGAACCCGCAGGCGTTCAGGTCCGGGCTCGCGAGGAGGGCCTCGCTACCGTCCACGATGATGTCCGTGGCGATCAGCCCCTTCCGGAAGTGGACCTCGGCGCCCTCGGGCACCTTCTGCCCAGGCTCCGTGATGACGGTCACCCTGATCCCCCTTCGGATCGCCGCCTCCAGCCTCTTCATGTGAGCCTCCCTTATCTCGGAGAACGTGGGCGTCGCGACGACGAACTTCTCGGAGGACTTGTCCACGAGCTCCCCGATCTTGTCGATGACCCTGCTCTTGCCGGTGATCGTGAAGACCAGCTGAGGCTCGCCCTTGTCGCGTGCGATCTCGTGCACCAGGCTCAGCTTGTCGAAGGCGTCGGACACCTCGCCGAGTATCTTCTTCTTCATCCTCTCGGGGAGTTCCGGCTTGTAGACGGACGGCCTTCCGGACGTGGAGAAGGCGAACCCCTTCGAGCAGAGCGACTGGAGCGCCTTGTAGGACGATGTCCTGGGGATCCTTGCGGTGCCCGCGATCGTCTCGGCATCGCCGAATCCGTGTGCGACGAGAGCTATGTAGACCCTCGCCTCGTAATTGGAGAGACCCAGCGTATGGAGCACGCCGACTATCTTGTCGTACTCCTCCATCAGGTCAACGTCACCGACTTCCATGCTCCCGACGGACATGACGCACTGGACTTGAAAAGCTTTTGATTGAAACGATATCAGCTTAGGAAACTATTTATCTCTGGCACTTATTTCGTGATTGAGATGGACCGCCACGCTCTCCAGCACTTCTGTATAGTTGTATTCCTGACCCTTCTTGTCTCACTCTTCCTCAGCGTCGTTTCCGCACAGGGTAACCGCATCATCGTGACCACGGACGTGGAGATGATCGGGACCACGGGCCTCTCTGGTGGAGGGCACATCTACTTCACGGCGGTTGGTGCCGAGGCCCTCGACCTCAGGAAGAAGATACTCTACCGCTATGATGACGGTGACGGAGTGATCGAGGCGGACGAGGCCCTCGCCTACTCGCTCGATGTCCAGGACTACCTGGAGAACCCGCCCTGGGGGACGTTCGGCACGGACTACAGATACGGACGCATCAAGGACGTGTCCCTGGAGGAGGGGAACTCGGAACCGGGAGTGCAGCAAAGCTCGAGCGGGCTCGTGGGCTCGGAGGCGAGCACGATAGCGAGTCTCAGCATGACGCACAGGTTCACCATGGAGACCGACCAGGCCAGGAGGACCTACGTTCAGGACGAGATAGCGGTCGCCCGAGCGTTCTATGACGTGTTCTCGGTCAACCTGACGACCGATTTCGAGACGGTATTGGGACCGTACTTGTACTTCCCGTGGCCCAACCCCGGGGGAACGCTCTACGCTGGCAATGTGACGACGTGGATGTACGAGAACGACACGAGGATGGTCATGGACTCCGAATACCTCCGATTGAATTCCTCGACCGAATGCTTCCTCCATTTCAACTACACTGGAAACGTCGCCAACGGAGGAGACTACCTTGCCTTCCTCACGAGCGTGGACGGTGTGAACTGGAACGAGATATACAACCTGTCGGTTTCCAATGGCACATCTAGCTGGATGCCCGTGAGCCTCGACCTGACAGAGGACCTCGCGGGAATGGAGTTCTTCCTCAGATTGCTCTTCAAGTCTGATTCCGTCAACAATGCAGAGGGATTCAGGCTCAACGACCTCGCCGTCATTGCGCCGAGCACATACGAGGGCAGCATAGAGATGCACCACACGGACTACCTGCTCGGCCTCACTAGCTTCCAGGACGTGGCCGCCAACAAGGGGACCGTTCACATCATCCGCACGCCCGGCGGAATGATACTCTCGTACACGTCGGACTTCGACTACGCCGCCAGCGGCCAGGACAAGACCGTCTTCGTCGACTTCGACGTCTTCGAGAACCCGCAGATCCTGTTCATACTCATCTTCATTCTGACCTACGCCATGCTGTCGGCCCAGAACAGGTCATATATGGTCTTCAAGATGGCGCACCCGAGGCGCTACAGGGCGGGAGCCGTCAAGATCAAGTGGCTCCACATCCTCGGCAAGGTCTTCGTCCTGCTCTACATCATCTTCTATTTCTTCCCCTCCCTCCTCGTCTTCGTCGGCGCTGGGGTGTACCTCTCGGGGTTGTTCATGTGGATCTTCACTATCGCGACCTTCGTGGCGATGGTCGTCATGACGAAGGTGATGTACGACAGGAAGACGATGATGATACCGCCAGCCGTGGAGGAAGAAGACATACACATCACGGTGGAGGGGGCGGCCGTCAGCGAGCCGGAGGCGCCGCCACCGCCGCCGGTCCACTCGACCCTGGCGTGCACGGTATGCATGGACGAGATCACGAGCCTCAGGGAGGCCGTCCGCTGCAAGTGCGGGCAGATCTACCACAAGAGCTGCGCCACCAAGGTGGCCACTTGCCCGGCATGCGGGAACGACCTGGACGTCGACGAGGAAGAGGAGAAGAAGATGACCACGGCGAAGTGCGGCTCCTGTTCTGAGGTGGTCCTCATCGAGGAGGGCGCCGACCTGATGAGGACGATGTGCGAGAACTGCGGCTCGGCACTCAAGGTCGTGGAGCCAGGCTACAACCACCTGGTGGTGGGCGACACGCCGACGGTGGCGTACGAACAGTTCAACAGCCTGATGAAGAAGAACCTGGCGGGGCTGATCATCTCGACGACGTACCCGGAGAAGCTGAAGAGGGAGATATCGATCGAGAACGTCGAGCTGTACTGGCTGACGGACACGAGCTCGGATTTCCAGACCCTTGACCCGAAGAGGCTGGACTTCGAGATAATGAGGGCCATAAGCAACTTCGTGAAGAAGTCCGATGGCGGCGTGATACTCCTGGACGGCCTCGAGTACCTCGCTGTGGAGAACGGGTTCGAGGTCTCGCTCAAGTTCATAAAGAAGGTGAACGACCTCTGCTCGATCAACGACGCGACTCTGGTCGTCCCCATAACCCCGCTGTCGTTGGCACTGGACCAGCTGTCGATGCTGAAGAAGGAGTTCGACAGGGTGGAGGACGTCACAGGTCCTTAGACGCGGTCCCCTTTTTCATTCCCACGGTTCGCAGAGCTCGTGCTCGACGCCGAGGCTGTCCAGGATCCTGGCGACGACGAAGTTCACCATGTCCGCCACAGTTGACGGTCTCGTGTAGAAGGCGGGCATCGCTGCCAGGACGGTGGCGCCGCAGTCCGAGAGCCTCTTCATGTTCTCCAGGTGGATCGAGCTCAGCGGCGTCTCGCGGGGAACGACAACGAGCCTCCTCCTCTCCTTGAGGAACACCTGGGCGGTCCTGCATATCAGATTGTCGGCGATCCCGCACGCTATCTTCGAGAGGGTGGACATGGAGCAGGGGACGATGACCATCGCATCGAACCTCGCGCTGCCGGAGGCCATGGGGGCCGTCATGTCGGCAGGGTCGTGCACATGATCCGCCAGGGCTCTCATCCCATCCAGGCCGATGTCGGACTCCCGCTCGATGACCTTGACGGCGTTCTCGGAGACTATGAGGTGCTTCTCGGCCTCGAGCTCCCTCAGAAGGGTCGTGGCGTACGGCATGCCGGATGCGCCCGTGACGGCGATGATTATCCTCATGAGAGCTACTGCGTGACTATCTCGAAGCCTTCCTTGTCAACAATGACGGGGTAGTACGCCCTGTCGTGCTTGGTCATCCTCATCTTCACGACGCTCAGGAAGAGGTTCACGTTCCTCTCGTCCCTCTGCATGTCCAGATGGAAGATGCCGTCCGCAAGGAAATCCTCGACGCCGTACTGGCCAAAGAGCTGCTTGTCCGGGTCGAGCATCTCCGAGACGAGGAAGGTTGTCACGTCCAGGTCCCTGATCCTGTCGAAGAACATGAAGACGTCGCTCCTTGGCGTCTTGAAGTCGGTGATGGAGTACAGCGCTGCGAGCGAGTCGAGCACGAACAGGTTGCAGCCGTACTTCATCTTGTAGTTGTTCACCGTCGTGATGATCGACTGCGGCCAGTTTATCTCGGCCTGCTTGCCCTGCTCCTCGAGCTCCTTGCGGAGGCGGGCCATGTCCACGACGACTATGCCGCCCTTCCCCGTGATCTTCCGCGGGTCCATCCCTATCCGGACCATGCTCTCCACGAGGCTCTTGCGGTTCTGCTCGAGCGTGATGTAGACGCCCCTGAGGCCGTTCTCCTTGGCGTTGTGGTAGAGGATGTTGAAAGCGATGCTTGATTTCATCGTCCCCGCCCGTCCGCATACGAGCGTGAGGTACTTGTCCGGTATCCCGCCTTCCATCCTCTCATCGAGGCCGCCGATAAAGGTCTTGATTCGTTCGGTCATGGAATCAACCAAACACCCAATGCGAATCGAGAATAATAACCTTAACGATGTTCCCCGCAGGCGAGAAGTCGGAGACGCTCTGACGACTGGAGGTCTGGCGGGAAACAGAAACGTTTAATATCAGAC
>JAGMAI010000131.1 GCA_023130895.1 Thermoplasmata archaeon | reverse complement strand
CAACATAATCGTCCACATGGGAGCAAGGGAGCTTGACGAGCTGAGCAACTTCATTACCTCCGAGATACACAGCATTCCTGGAGTCAGAAGGACGGAGACGCTTCCATCTCTCCAGGCGTGAGAGACTAGCTATTCAGCGGCCCCTGAAGGCCGACCTTTCGGGAACGGGTCGGCCTTCCATTCTCACCTCAAGAGGAAGAGGCCTCGAGCAACAGTGACGAAATGAGAGAGCCACAAGTTTATCAGGTTTGATTCTCTCGACAAAAGGTATTTGGACATCAAAATCAGTCCTGATAATGATGGCGCGCCAGACGAAGAGAGACAGCATTCTTGCCTTACTTGACCGATGCGAGAATATCCTTCGTGAGGATTCAGGAGACACGGACGCTCTCTACACAAAGGGGGTTGCATTGGCAAAGATGCACAGATACGAAGAATCCTTGGGGTGCCTGGATGAGATCATATCCATGAACCCCAGCTATCCCGGGATTCATCGCCTGAGGGCAACTGTCCTCAGGTTGATGTCCAAGGAAGCTGGAGAACCATCGATTGCGCCGCCTTCATTGGAGGACATGGAGGACATAGAGAATATGGAGAGTGGAAGAATGGAGAGTGGAAGAATGGAGAGTGGAAGAATGGACACCGAAAGTAAGTCCCTGGACAATGGCGATAGGATTCCGGAAATAATAGAGAAGGTCCTTTCCCTCAAGGCCAAGACCTTCACCGCAGAGAATGTCCATTTTGCTCTTGTTGCAGTGCTGGGATGCGATTATGAGCGCGAGGACGTGGAGAGAGCTTTGGACATCCTAGCAACGCCTCCGCTCAGCATTTTGAAGAGGGATGGTGAGACGTACGCCTTCACAACGGACAGCGATACCATCATGTCAAGGATGGAACTTCTTGAGAAGGTGATTGGAAGGGGCAGAGCCACGGCATGACGCCATCGAGAAAGAGAAGTGATATCGTCTCCAGGAATCAGAATACCGGAAAGAATTCCAATACACTGCAATTCGTAAGCAAGAAGCTAGGCACAGGTCTAGAGAAACCTCACATGTCTCCTCCAAGCTGCTCCTCGCATCCGCTCTTATTTCTGGTTGCCGATGGAGGATTGTTCGGGCTCAGAAGGAGAGGCAAGAAGAAAAAAGGAGCGAGAGAAGAAGGCGAGACTACCTCAGACCTCGAAGAGACTGCAGAGAACAAAGTGGAACCTGGAGAACCCGTCCTCGAGGCGAGATGGAAAAGAGCAAGAGAAATGCAGACCAAGTTCATGTCCACGATGATCGACGAAGCCCATGAGAGATATCTTCAGAGTGCCAAACCTCCAGAGGACATCAAAAGGCTCCTTGAAAGCTATGTTGAAGCGCTCAAGGAAGACATAGTTGATCGCCTGAGGCAAAGGGAATAGGTCGGGACCTCAGGAAACCCTCTCGCTGCTCGATCAGAAATCACTTCTTCCTGTCTCTCCGACATGGAAATGCAATCGAGTCTGAACACATTTCGAAGTCCAAATCTGGCAGAACTAGCCTCTTCTGAGCCGTTATCAAAAGTGATAACGATATGGGCGGGGCAAGAGAAGCGTCCAGAGCCGTGAGAGGTCAACAGTCTGAGATTAGTATATGACGAAAAGGTCTGACTTCTTTTCGGACTACGACGCTTCGATGGTCCAGTCCGTGTCAGCATCGACTTTCACCCAATATGCCTCTCCAGTCACAAGAATATCTGCGTCTCCGAGCACACCTAGGTGATATGGGGGAATGGCATCATAACCCTCCACGCGCAGAGCTCCCGTATCCATCTTGAGATCGTATGCATTGTAGGAGGAGTTCTGGGATGGGAAGGAAACCAGATTCCATCCCCGATGCAGGTGAATCGTTGTCTGAGCGGGAACTACTCCCGCCACAGTGAAACTGGAGTTCTCTGTGACATTGACCCACAATCCCATTGTGTGATTTGCTGTCAGTAGCTCACCCTTGTATGTCTTGCCACTCATGTACGATTTCCATTCCTGTAGGAATGAGTCATAGGACCATACCTTGTCATATTTCACTGTCTGCAGAACAATCTCGATGGATTCATTCGATTGGATGAGAGGGATGGAGACGAGAATCGGACCACTCGACAGGGGACGAGTGGACTTCCCAGCTTGATTCTCGGCACACATAGTAATGTTGTAGATATCAAACGCACACACATCATAGAAGTAGCTGTTCAGATCTCCTTCCCCCGCCAGGACATCGACGTAGATGGCTGTTTGGTTAGGGATTGTGGCTATGACCTCATAGCCCAGCCTCTCAGAATCGAACGTTGTGCCCCGGAAGACCTTGTATCCCACGACAGACTTCAAACCACCTCCGTCGTCAGGGGAGAGAGACCAAGTGATCGTGACGTTCTGCAGATTCCTCCCGCTAAGGACCGCGCCACTCATCTCGGGTGGATTCGGCGGAACAACTCCATAAGGATGCATGAGCGGATATCTGTCTTGGCTGTCAATGAATATCGAATATGGAGTGTCTCCTATCAGATCGCTCCCAGGCTGGTTCTGCATTGGTCCAGAGAAGAGGTCTTCACCGTCGTAATCATTCCAGTAATTGCCACCAGAGAGATAGCCGTTGTCCCACTGATTGAGACTGCCGGTATCCATTGCCTGCACTGTGTTATTCACCAAGTCGTTGTGATAGACTGTGTTGCCGTCGGACATCCCGAGATAGATGCCGTAGACGTTGTCCGAAATGGTGTTGTTGAAAATCATGTTGCCGTCTGAGGAGTAGAGCTGGATGGCCTCCTGGCTATTGATGGAAGCTGTGTTGTTGGCGATGACATTGTTCCAGGAGAAGCCGAGCAGAATACCTGTGGACGCGTCACTGAGGTTCTGGTTCTCAACTACAATGCCTCGGCAATTTGCCAGTATCACCTGTCCGGCTCCCTGAGGGATAGTCCCGCCAATGGCATTCTTCCTATACTGTACGGGTTTCCCGTTGACGGTGTTCGTCGTATCGATTATATGAGAGTTCCACTCGTCAACGTAGCCGCCTGTGATGAGTATTCCATTCGAAACCATGTCATTGCCTCTGACCTCGACGCTGAGCGATTCCGCTATGCGGATGCCGTATTGCTCATTTGATGAGGCCAAATTGCTGGTTATTGTGTTGCTGTCTGATCGATACAGAGTGATGCCTTCCCAGTTGTTCGATGACGCCGTGTTGTTTGTTATGATGTTGCTCCAGGAGAAACCCAGTTGAATTGCGACGGAGCTATTGCTGATTGTCTGATTCTCCACGGTCACATCTGTGCAATTAGCTAATATCACCTGTCCAGCACCGGTGGGAACGGTGCCTCCTGTCACGTTCCTCCAATAGCGGACAGGCAGACCATTGACAGAATTGGATGTGTTGATGGTATGAGTGTTCCAGTGCTCGATGGATGTCCCCATCATGTAGATGCCGTTTCCCACCATCGTGTTGTCGATTATCGTGCTTTCCGTGGAGTCCCCTACAGAGATTCCCAGGGATCCATTGTTGACAACGTTGTTGCTTATCATGTTGTTGCTTGAGAGAGCGTCGTAGATGCCGATCCAGTTGTCAGAGAGCCTGTTGCCAGCAACGGTATTGTTGTGGGAAAGAATGAGGAAAATTCCACTCATAATACTCTCAGAGATCGTATTGTTCACAACCGCGGTATGGTTGGAGAAATACGAGTAGATGCCGACGTCTTGATTACCAGAGACGTCGTTGTTTCTCAAGGTGTTGTTATGAGATGATGTGAGCAATATGCCACCGTATTGGCTCGAGTAGAGGGTATTGTTCGCTATCATGTTGTCACTAGAGAAGCCAAGTTCGATTCCCACCGACCCGTTGGTGAAGGTCTGGTTTTCAATCACGAAGCCTGTACAATTGGCCAGTATCACCTGACCCGGGTCTGGAGGGATCGTGCCTCCTTCGCTGTCTTTCAAGTAGTAGACGGGCCTCCCATCGACAGTATTCGAAGCGTCAATCACATGGCTATTCCAGGATTCAAGATCGAAGCCTTCTATCACAATCCCGCTCCGCATCATGCTGTTGTTGAGAACGAGGATGCCCAATGAATCTCCCAGGTATGTGCCCAGATAGCTGTCGATTATGGTGTTGTTGGCTACTGTTTCGCCCAGTGAAGAGAAAATCGCGATACTGAATAGATTGTTCACAAGGAGATTGCTGTCAATCGAATTCATGCCCGAAAGCCAAGAAAGTGCCCCTATTTCGTTGTCAGAGAGGATGTTATCGGAGATTGTGTTTCCGTATGAGAGGTAGAGTTGGACAGCACTGCCGGAATTCGACGAAACGTTGTTGCTTTCGATACGGCAATCCTGCACTGAATCAAGCTTTATTGCAGTATCGAGGAAATCAGGTCCGCTGTTCGTGATTCCGAACCCTGTGATATTGACCCAGTAGGAGGTGATGTGCACAACGGTTCCGAGCCCTCTACCGTCGACCAGTGTGGTGTTCCTATTCTCTCCCACCAGGGACAGCTTCTTGTCGATCATCAAATTCTCTCGGTATGTCCCATTGTAGACGTAGATGGAGTCTCCTGCGGACGCGGCATTTATCGCACTCTGTATCGTCGTGTGGTTCCCTGGACCACCTCCTCCAACATAGAGAGTTGTCGCTCTTGCCTCTGGAATGAAACTCAAGCCTACGAACATCAGGCTTATGAGCACTAACATCGTGACGGTCAAGCTTGCTCTCTTCATGTTCTCCTCCCCAACGTTGTCAGAGAACCAGCTTCTGCACTTATAATCCTTCTTGCGGAAAGGCCACACTCGTTGAACGTCGTCCTTCATTATCGAGAACGACAAAAGGCCCGGGATTTCATTTGGCGGTCACGAGAAAGAGGCATGAGTCAAAGGCAATGAATCCTTAACCACGACGTTTTCTCGATTCGTGGATGATATTAGAGTGTCAGATTGAGAGAATATGAGATAATTCCGCCATCATCATCCGTGACGGTCAGAATGATCACGTACGTTCCCGCTGAAGAGTATCCATGCCTGACTGTGTCCGTCACGGTAATCGGATTCACCTCAGGCGACGGATATGGATCCGGTCCGACACCGTCGTTGTAGTAGGCGTTCTCTGTGATGTTTCCGTCTCCCCAGTCCCACGAGAATGTGAGGTCATCGCTTCCCGGATCGGACGCGGTCGCCGTGAACGTGATGTTGTGTCCCAGGAAGTAGGGCGAGAAGTCGTCTATCTCCCATGTCCACGTGTCCTCGTGTCTCACGTTGAAGGTGTGATGTATCCTCTCCTCTCCGTCCTCGTAGTCGAGTATCACCCACGCTGGTGTCGCACCCCATATCTGTCCGTTGATTGGGTCGTCCTCAGGCGTGTAGTACGCTATCGCGGAGTAGGTCTTCGAGAAGTCTATGGATATGTCCGCAAGCGTCGCCATCTGCTCGTTCGGGCTTCCTGGATAGCGTGTGATGTTCGCGTATCCAATCTCTGTACCGTCCTCATACAGGAATATCTCGACGTTGTGCCACTTCTCTCCCGCTATCCTGAAGGCGAAGGACGCGTTGAGGTAGTACGCTATGCTCTCGATAGTGGGAGCGATGTTGTTGACCGTCACGACGGTCTGCTCGACAGTGACACCGCCGTCATCGTCCATCACGGTCAGCGTGACCGTGAAGTCGCCGTTGTCTCCCCATAAGTGTGACAGCGTGTGTGTCGCATCGAAAGGATAGGTTCCCCAGGGACTCTTTGACGGGTCGACGCTGATTCCGTCGTTGTAGAAGGCGATCGCATCTGTCGTCCCGTCTCCCCAATCCCAAAGCAGTGTGAGGTCGTCGCTTCCGGGATCTGTTACCGTGGCTGTGAATTCAATCGGTGAGTTCTCGTCTCCCGCATAAGGGCCGCCGATATCAATCGAGGGTTCGACATTCCTGATTTCGATTGTGAAGATAGATGTGCTCACTCCTCCGTCGTCGTCCGTCGCGGTGATTGTCACGTTGTAGTATCCGTTGTCGCCGTACGTGTGGTTCACGGTGTCCTCGGCGGTGAAGGGGAACGTTCCCCACGGACTAGGCAGCGGGTCGGGATCCACGCCATCGTTGTAGTACATCGTCGACATGGACGGCCCGAGTTCGAAGGTCCAGCTGAACTCGATGTCGTCGCTTCCCTGGTCGGTCGCTTCGGCGACGACCGAGAACTCCTCTCCCTCGTTTACGGAAAGGGGAACAGCGAGCAGAACGATCTCTGGCGGGAGGTTGAGAACTTCTATCGCGGCAGAATCCTGCACGCTCCCGCCGTCGTCATCCTCTGCGGTCACCTGAATCGTGAAGTTCCCGTTGTCTCCGTACACGTGAGTGAGGTTCGAATACACCGTGAAAGGATACACTCCCTCGCCGCTGTTGGGCGGATCGGGACCAATGCCGTTGTTGTAGTGTGTCTCCGTCTCCGACGTTCCGTCTCCCCAGTCTACATGTACGGCTAGATCATCGCTTCCAGGATCCGTGGCGGTGATTGCGAGGACGAAGTCCTCTCCCTCGTTCACGGTTGACGGAGCGGTCATGTCCACCGAAGGAGGAAGGTTCATAACCTGTGCCTCCGCCCAGGCAGTGCCCACCCCTCCGTCGTCATCCACGACCGTGAACGTGATGTTGTAGACTCCGTTGTCCCCGTAGATGTGGGATGTGATGTTCATCCCCGTGGCATCTGGAGGATCATTCTCCCCTGTTAAGACCGCGGTCTCATATGTGCCGTCTCCATAGTCCCACACGGCTGAGTGAGTGTCGAGCCATCCTGGGTCTGTGAATTCTCCAATCGCTTCGCATGGGGATGTCCCTTCGGTGAAGATGCAGAAAGGTAGACTTATCGAGGGTATTGGATTCTCGTTCGTAGTGTCCAGCGGAGGAGTGTCGTCTATTCCCACGCCGCCGTCGTCATCTGTCACGGTGAGAACGACGATGTAGACGTCATCATCACCGTACGTGTGCGTGACCGACTGTCCCGCATCGAGGAGGATAGTGCCGTCTCCGAAGTCCCAATCGTACGTAAACGTGTCGTATATCCCAGGGTCGTAGACGGTGGCTTCGAAGAGTATCTCCTTCCCTTCTGGATATGGAGGATTGAGAATCGTGCCGTCAAGGCTTCGACTCGTCCACTCCGGAGTTGGCGGGACATTCAGCACAGTAATGTTGCAGATATCCCAATCACTCAATCCGCTTGCGTCCGTGACCTTCAGGGTGACGACATAGATTCCGTCGTCATAGTAGACATGAGTGGGCGTGGGTCCGGTTGCGTCTGCGTCGTTAGTGTAGTTTCCATCTCCATCGGAATCGACGTTCACATCGAAATCCCAGGCGTATTGGAGTTCGCCGGTGGGCCCGTATTCTTCGCTCCAGTCCGGGAAGGGTGCCCACATACCCGCCGAATGACCGGCGACGACGTAAATCCTGCCATCTATCACTCCACTTACGAATTTCGCTCTCGTTTCCCACATCGCTTCTGCCGAAGCCCAAGTGTCAGTCGCAGGATCATAGACTTCAGTGACGTTTGAAGCGGGTGCCGCTTCTGGGATCACTGGTCCGGGTTCCCATCCGCCGATTGCATATATCTTCCCACCCAACGTCTCCGCCGTCAGGTCAGAACGACCTGTGAGGAGGGGACTGGCTGATGTCCATGTGTCAGTGGCAGGATCGTACACCTCAACGAGGGTCGCGTTCCTATCAACATAATCTGAGTAGTTGTGGCCTCCGATGGCGTATATCTTGCTGTCATAGACAGCTGCGGCGAGACCCGCCCTTCCAATTGGCATGTCTGCTCTTCTCGTCCAACTATCTGTGGCTGGGTCATATTCTTCCACACGACTCAGAACCGTCATGAAAGCGTGTTTCTTCCCGCCTATTGCATAGATCTTGTCATTGACAACCGCAACCGCGAAGTTGTGGCGAGGCGAGGGCATCGGTGTCTTGTTCACCCAAACGTGAGTGTCGGGATCGAACTCCAAGTTTGTGGACTGGCTTTGATTCCTGGCCGCTCCTCCCATGGCATATAGCTTTCCGTTGACTACACCCACACCCATATAGGAATGAGGCTCGAAAATCGGGGTTTCATTGATCCAAGAATCAGTTTTCGGGTCGTACTTCTCGACAGCGCTTTCTAGGCCATAGTATCCATGCCATTCTCCTCCACCTATGACGTAGAGTTCATCGTTGAGAACAGCTCCCGCCACCGCGAGGCGTGGGGTAGCTATGCTAGACTTGTTCACCCAGGCTCTTCCTCTCGAATCTGGATCGTAACTACCTGTGCCGTTGAATTGGACGACATCTCCTTCATAGACGGTTTGGTCAGGTCCCGCATCGGCCACTGGGCCTTCTTCTCCTTGTCCTATCGCATAAAGGGCTCCATCACTGCAACCAATGTAAATCGTGCCGTCAGGGCCGATGGAAGGAGAAGATTCTATCATACCGCCCGTTGCGTATTTCCACTTCAGGCTTCCATTCGGATGTAGTGCGTACACGTTCTTGTCGTGGGAGCCAAAGAATATCGTCCCATCTGAGCTGATTGCAGGTGAGGAATGCACGGAGCTCTTTGTCGAGAAGTTCCACTTCTGAGTGCCGTTCGGATTGATGGCGAAGAAGTTGTAGTAGTAGTCAGAAGCACCGATGTAGACCGTCCCGTCCAGACCAATTGCGGGAGACGAGTGAGTTCCACGTCCGGGCAGGAGAAACTTCCAACGGAGAGTCCCATTTGGAAAGAAGGCATACAGATATCCACGACCGTGGCTGTAGGTACCTACATATACAGTCCCATCGGTTCCAATTGAGGGTGAACTCCATACTATATATTCATCACCAGGATAGAGCCCCCCGACAGGATAGAACCACTTCAGACTTCCATTGGAATATATGGCATAGAGTCCGCCGTCGTTTGGGTCGTAGGGATGGGATCCGACGTATATCGTGCCGTCCAACGCAACAGCGGGTGAAGATAAGATTGAGCCTGCAGCCTCAAAGACCCACCTTTCTGATCCGTTGGTGTTGATCGCGTAGAGATTATGATCGTGAGAACCGATGTATATGGTCCCCTCAAGTGAGACTGCCGGCGAACTAGCAACAATGTTCTGAGCAGGAAATGTCCACTTCACAGTGCCGTTTGGATGGAGAGCATACACGTTCTCGTCAGTCGAGCCGAAGTGAATCGTCCCATCCGCATCAATCGCAGGTGAATAGACGGCTTTCCAGCTGTTCTTTCCCGTTGCATACTTCCACTTAAACGTGCCATTGGCGAAAAGGGCGTACAGGTTTCCGTCTTGAGATCCTATGTAGATGGAGCCGTCCGAGGCTATCGCAGGTGAGGAAAAACCGATGTAATCATCGGTTTGGAACTTCCATAATAGCTGGCCATTGTTGCCACTCGTGTCATACGGGCTACGTCCAGTATGATTGAGGTCATGACGAAACATCGGCCAAGGGCTTGATGCCAGAGATGCCGACTCTATCTTGTCAAGCGGCATCGTCATCGACATTGCAAAGCTCGAAAGTACGAACGTGCTAACGACCAAAATCGTTAATCTTGAACTTCCTTTGTCGAGTCTCTTCAATGCTATTCTCGCCTGTACCATGACTCCCCCTCCTACAGAGATATCCTCTCGCCTCCTCATTTCCTTGGAAAGCCAACAACCCTTTCCTTTGACACAGTTCTGGAAGCAGTGCGTGTTAGTCTTCCTATTTTCTATCCACCTCCAATCTATTATATCTTTCCATTTCTCCGACGAGAAATGAACAATTCA
>JAGMAI010000130.1 GCA_023130895.1 Thermoplasmata archaeon | reverse complement strand
TGAACTTCTCTGCCCGCCGTTCGTTAATCTCTTGCTCTTCCGCAAACTGCACATATGGTATGTTCTAAAAGCGTCGATGTTGGCGGTATCAACGATTTTTCTCAGGTTATCTTCTCTTGCTAGCATTCACGGGCCGAACGCTTTCGTCTTCGTTGATAATGATACAAGACATTTGCGTGCTGCGCCTACGAATATCCGCAAGGATTGATTCTGCCTCTCTGACTTGAATTCCATATGAAGTCTAGAGAATAGTTCCAGAGAGTGTCGGTTAGGTGCGTTAGCACCGAACGGAGTGCTAGCCTGCGGAGATTTGTGGACGATTACCACACACTTTTCGATGTGTCCTTTGTGTCTTTCTTGAGCTTTCCAATCTCCACGGTGATTACTTACTTGAAGTATTCCATTGTCCCATCCATAGGTTCCAGTGTCTCACTGCAATCTCTACTGGGATTGCGGGATATCAAAGGAAACTGAATCTCACTGATACTAGGATTCTTCAATGCTGCTAGTACCCATACGTGTATTGGAAAGGCGCAATCTTCGATAGTCAAATCAATCTCAGATCTTTCTCCCACACAACGCGCTCTGAGTCCACAAAAAGCATCCGTTAGAGCTAATCCAAACGTTGAGTTGGAGTCCCTTCCGTCCTTGTTTTCGCCTGTTGATGTGCTATGCTTGGGACCTATAGAAAGATAGTCCCAGTCAATCGGATGAAATCCTGAAAGCAATTTCTGGGCAATCTAGGGAAGGTTGGCAAGGGGCAATGTCGCAGTTTGATAACCAGTACTGCCAACTGAAAGCAGGTCACTTGTCTAGCGAGACTCATGTATGGATCTCAGCGTCTGCAAGAAAGGGACAAGGAATGAAAGAAGCACGGGAGTCCTCTTTCATTGTAGGTTTCTTCTACACTCCGGAGACGCCTCCTGATCTCCAAGAAAATCCGCATTTCGTGCACCTATAGATAATCAAATCAGGCTCATCAGCCCATATAGAGAGTCTCTTGAATGTTGCCTTATCATTGTCACACTTCGGACAATTGGCCGATGTGGTGTCCCCAAAAAACATGTCCTCCTCAACTTCATCACTAATCATTCCTAATAGCTTGTTGATGTTATCTTCATTGAAGTCCATGTGATTCTTGATTCCAAGTTCGTTCATAACTGCTAAGTAGATTTCAGGATCCCTCAATGCACACTCTCTAATCTCTTTCTTGACGACTTTAATCAGGAAAGGAGACCCTCTGACCCCCTCTACGCCCCTCATTAGTGCAAAGAAGTCTTTGTCTTCGCTGATTCCATCTCTCACTCCATCGTCTAGATGCCGATACAAATAGGGTCTATCCCTGACCAAGTTCATAATCGACCTAATTTCTTCATCATCCATCATTTTGAAGTGCTTTCTGCTTTTCGATGATTTCAACGGTCTCTTGCCCATCTCAATCTCTCTCCTGATTTCGTCATTGAGTATGCGCAATAGACTCTCATTCCTTTTGGCCATTTCCACTACTCTGTCTTTGTTCGACATTTCCTCACTCTTTTTCTATGACTGCAAACATGTATCTCCCCTTAATAGTCGACAGCATGCTGAAACTAACTGTTCTATCATCATCGAGTTGGCCCATTATCAATGTCTCAAATCCCTTAGCTGTAAGAAAACTGGTACCGGAATCCTTAAGGATATTTGCATAATAGTAGTTCCAGAGTCTTGCAGCCATTGAAGACCTTCTTGGGTCGTCTACCTCTACAATAATGACCATACGTCCAATGTCTACCAGTCTGTTTATTACACCCTTGACCTCCGATGGATGAAGGTGATGCAAAGTATTCTTGCAGATTACAACATCGAATTGGCAACCTCTCTCAAAAGGAAGGCTGTTAATGTCATGGTTTGTAAGAATGACTTTTTCTTCAGGGTCATGCAGGGCAAGATGGGAGAGGGCCTGCCAACTGATATCGTTACCTATTGTCAAGGCGCTTGCATAGGATGACGCGAGCTCTATAAGAAATCGGTCGTAACCGCAAGACGCGTCCAAAATGGTAATTGGAATATCCCGTGTGACTATCTTCTGTCCTAGTATTTCCATTATCCTTTCTCTTATCTTCCGAGAGCTAAAATGAAAGACTACTTTCGAGATCGTTTTTTCATGTAATCGATGCCTAAATCTAGCCGTTCTTTGGGAATCGATGTCCGTTGTCGGCACGAAGTATCTTTCTTTCACCTTCTCAAGAGCCAGTCTAAGGATTCTCCTATTTCCCATGTACATTTCCTCAGGGATTCGGCTTTCGTTGCCAACCCACTCGAAGGTTGTATTCCGATTAACGTCAAACTCCTTTCGTGCTTGTGCCAGAAAGACGATGCCTTTTTGCACTATTCTCTCCTCATCATCAAAGAACATGTTCTCAGCAAAACATAGTGGATGAACCATATCCACCCTCATTCCAGTTCTGTTTTCTGCAAGTCTGTTTACACACTCCAGAATATTCTCGTGTTGCTGCAGGTAGTTACCTGGAAGGCTAGGTTCTCCCGCTGTGAACTCTCTCTCCGGCTTTGACGTGTCGACATCCAGTCTCCATTCCGAGTAGTCCTCTTCTTCAATGACGAGAATCTCCTTTTTCTCATTATAGACGCATAGAATGACAAAATAGGGATTGATTCTCTTGCCGAAAAGACGTTCCTTTCTCTCAACACGCTTCTCAAAATATACGGTTGGTATGTCATATAGCTTCGAATACGCCGAAAAATACCTCTCAGCGCTCCTGTATCGTCTTTTGTCATCTATCTTCCTGGAAACTGTGACTGATTTTTCGATGAACCAGTGTACCAACGGTCTCAGAAACTTCAAGAATCTAGGGAATCCTTCTTTAATCTCAAAAAACCTAGATGGATCGATCTTTGTACTTGTCATTCTGTCCCTCCATACCTAGATATGGAAGCCCCGCGGTGCTCATTTCTCGACGAATCTCTTCACCACAAATGGGCATAGATCTCCACATATTGAGCATCCCTCACCATTCTTGTTCTTTGGTCCAACTCGGTCAAAGGTTTCTTTGGCACCAGTTTTTTCCAAAGCCAAGGAAAGCTGAATTCCCCAAAGATTTTCCTTTCTTGCTTCTGCCATCTCAAGGTCAAGCTCTCTGATTCCACCCACATTCCTCCCCAAATCACCAGCATAAGTGGCTATCACAAATGCTCCAATCGCATCTGGAATATCCTGTATCTCAGGAAGCCCCAGATGCTCTGTGCGACAACATGCCTGGCAGTAATTGGCTCCGTGCAACATTGCCAAAGCCGCACCGATTGCATTCGCAACGTGTTCATGACCCAAAGCTCTGTCAGTTGTAGCAGGTCCCATAACTCCCAAGGGCACGCCAAAACATATTCTCTTGAACGTTTCAACCGCATCAGGAATCTGGTCCATACTCATATGACCCAGGCCGTCAACAACACAGCTGACTCCTCTGGTTTGTGCTTTCTGGATGAGCTCTCGTATTAATCGCCACTCGAAAACTTGGACTTCATCAAATCCATCTGCAATGCAACCTGACCTGCATGAACAGACAAAGGTCAACGGCACGTCGTTATCAGCGCATATATCCAGTATTCCATCATACTGCTCAATGTATGGATTCTCATTTCCTGTTCTGTCAATCCAGTTTGAGAGAATTGCTCCACCTCGTGATACGATCGGCATTGTTCGATTAGACTTTCCAACATATTCATTGAGTTCCCTCGTCATCGGGTGTATCCCAGGAGCTGATACACCTTGTACAACTTGCTGCTCAAAACTGGCGACCAACTCCTGCGGTTCGAATTCCAACGGATTACCTCTTTTCCTATAGGCTTCCTCTACAGTCTGATATAGCGGGACTGAAGCTATGGGAACATTCACCGATTCTATGAGTCTCCTACGGCTTTGAAGAACATTTGGTCCAACGGATTGGTCACATATGATCGATGCACCTCTTCCTACCGCTATTCTCGCCTTACGGATTTCAACCTCCATGTCTGGTGATTGTGCCGATGTTCCAATGTTGCACAGTACCTTTGACCTCAAGCCATCTCCTATGGCAACGGGAGATGCCCCAAATCGCCCGGGAATAATCGCGATTTTCCCTGTTCCCACGCCACTGACAACGGACTTTATGTCAACGCCTTCTCTTTCAGACACTGTTTCCATATCAGTCGTTTTCCTATTCTCTCTCGCAGACCTCATTTGAGTGATACTCTCACCCCCGATAGTGAATGCCATTCATTTAACCATTATGACCTAAAGGGGATTTCGTATAAGCATCTTACTGTGAAGTGGAATTAACCAGAAAGTTAAAGTATGCCTCTAAGCATTTGAAGTAGATCGGATGAAGGAAACACTACCTGATACGGATGAGCTACCTGTTGAGAATCCAAGGAACCTGCAGGATATGATAGTCTCCATACTGCTGTCCTGGAGGTCGTTGAGAGCGTATGAGATAAGGAACATTGCAAACGATAAACTGAAAGGGATGGGAAAACGACCCATCACTCCGCCCGCTGTACATAAGAAACTGAAGATTATGACCGAGAGGGGCATAATTGACAGAGAGAACTATCAATATCAATTGTCAGCTGGATGGATCGTGAACAGCAAGATCAAGATAGATAAGTTGTTTGATACTCTGACTGGTGACATGGGCATCATCAAATCACTACTGAGAGACGACCGTGGAGAGATGGTAACAGTGCAAAAACGGTTCAGAAAGCTAAAGGATGTTAATAGTTTCATTATGGATTTCGCACGAAAGGGAAAAGAGCCTCCGTACTCAAAATCCAATCACTTGTGGTTCCCCATATTCCATGCGATTGAGGTTGCTGAGCTCCAGCACATCCTACGTGATAGGAGAATAACAGCCATATGCGCTGAGACAACGCCTCTTGATAGGTATTGCGTGGAGTTCCTCAACAAGATTGGGGGAAGGGCAAAATGTGGGGTCCCTGGCATAGCCCCAGATTCCGATACTTTTCTGTTTGGTGACGTCATACTGTACGTCTTTTATCCCGATGAGCTGCTAAGTGAAATCGAAAAGATATATCAAAGCGCACAGTCAATGTCAGACGTAGATATGAGGGGGGTCTATGGTAAGATACTCGAAAAAGAGTTGGTGCTTCCAGCGTTAATCATTCGAGATGAAAAGATAGCCAGAAGAATACGGAATCACATAGAGAGACTCATGGGTCTGAGGTAGGTTGTGGTTGGTGGAACTCTGAAGAACGTAGTGAACGCGACACAATGGTGCAAGCCCTCTTGTCATGAGTCAATCTGCCCTCACCCTCATCCATCTTCGCAGGAGAATACACCCTCGTTCGTCCACACCTTTCTTGCTGGCAACATTGACCTTGTTCAAGAGTTCAATCGCCCTCCCGGTGTCCTCGAAGCCAGCATCACGATGGTTGAGGCTCGCACTCTGCACCATACTTACCGTGTTTGTACTGGGGCATTCGGTTGTGAAAATCCCCCTTCGTTCGCTCACAAACGAAACAGTTCCACGCTCCAGTATATTCCCCCGTGACACCCATCCTGCGTCATATGGAACCGTGAATCACATATGTCAGGCCACTAGGAGAGTTGAGACCAGTTGCTTCCTTTCCTGATATATCTATCAAACATAAGTTGTATGCAACGGCGAGAAATGACGCATACCGAAAAGAAGAACGACCCTTTTATGAAGTGGTCAGTTAACGAAGGGTTGCTCACTCGGACGATGGTTGCTGCGATGAAGCTGCAAAAGGTTTTCCGCTACTAGGGTCATCACCTTGACTGTCTTGGATCATGCAGAAAACTCCAAAGAAGGCTGAAGTACAAAACATTGTCGCATCCACGAGATTCGCGGATAGCCTTGACTTGAACGCTATTGTGGAGATACTTGAGGGGTCCGAGTATAATCCCGAGAGGTTCCCAGGATTGATCCATCGTATAAAGGAGCCAAAGACCGCTCTTCTCTTATTCAGGAGTGGGAAGGCAAACTGCACTGGAGGGAAGATTCTCAAAGATGTTCGAGAGTCAGTTGACATTGTTGCCGACAAATTGCTGAAAGCTGGAATACCTGTTGAACGGCATCCAGAGATAACAGTTCAGAATATCGTAGCCACGTGCGATCTCGGTGCCGAGTTGAACCTCAACAACATTGCCACCTCACTTGGCGTGGAGCACATAGAGTATGAACCGGAACAGTTCCCTGGACTGGTTTACAGGTTGGAGGATCCCAAGACAGTCTGCCTGCTTTTTGGCACAGGCAAGATGGTCATTACGGGCGCAAAGAACATGGAGGAGATAGACCGCGCGGTCGAATCGATTGCAGAGGTCCTCAGCAGATCTGGATTCTTGTAGCATGGTTGCGGAAGGAAACGCATCACGCAGTGGCGAACGTAGCTCTTACTTGGTCGTCTCGCAGGAAATGCCCAGGGAAAAAACTGGGCCGCCTGAGAAAAGCGACCCATCTTGTGGAGGGATGCTTAGCCAAGCGGTCCTGGATAGCGCATTCGAGATTTGAACCTTTCGAACGACCTTCTAGAGAGAGGGCTGACTGCCAGGAGGAAATGTCATTCTCCATAGGGGACTGCGACGTTTCCGAATCCATCAGGGCGGTCTCTTCTCAAGAAGCGTCACGACAGATATGATGAAGCTCCCCAAACATGACCGTGTCCGAAACTCGAGTTTCTCTCGTGTAGACCTCTTGGAGTCTCCAACAATATCATGGAATATGAGAATATAACAGGGGCATGGAGTACCGCTGTCGTAAATTCATACATGTATTTCTTGAGATTATCAACGTGGAGACTTGCGACCGTACCATTTAAGTATCGCACTCTTTCGGAGGACACGGTGTCATGGCAAAGGAACCCGGGAGTCCCATCGTTTGCGAGGAGTCTCACCCCCATGGTTTTCACAGTCCCGCAATTCGGCTGAGGACCTTCGTCCCCTTTTCCCGATCTATCACTCAGCACCGAGAAGGTCTTCGTCGATTGGCACGGGACTTCTCCCTCATCTCCCGGGATTCTTTGCCTCCGGCCCGCAACCGCAGGCCGAGAAACCCGGGATCGTCCATATGCGTCGTGAGCTTTGCCCCGCTTGCATCGCACTCTCCTGACCCTCACCCCGGGTTTCTCAAACCTTTCAGGATGAGTCCATGGTCAGCAAGGAGCCTCGGAAGGCCTACATAGAGATCTCGCTGCTCACGGAAGACCCGCGTCTTCAGTCGACACGGAAGGCTCTCGAAGGAGATGGTTGGCTACTCTCCGACGACAAGATGCTTCTCCCCTTGCCCGTGAAGGACATGGTGAGGGGGAAGCAAGAGAGCATGGTTCCGATCAGGAAAATCCTGAACAGGGCAAAGCATCTTCTCGAAGTCTCCAACGTCCGGTACGAGATCGATTTGGTCACCCCTCCTCATATCCGTCACCGCAGGTCGAATCCATCCAGGGTCAAGGTCAAGGTGATACTCGTTGGCAACGCCGTGGTCGGAAAGACCAGCTTGGCGAGGAGGTTCGTCCTTGACCAGTACGATGACAGATACGTCGGGACCGTTGGAGCGAAGGTCACGAAGAAGGAGATTCCTCTTTCCCTTTCGGATGGAACGCCGCTCCTAGTCGATATGTCCATATGGGACGTCATGGGCTCGAGGAGCATGGTCAGTCTCTGCAGGGGTCCCTACTTCGTCGGAGCCCAGGGCATACTGGCGGTCTGCGACCTCACGAACGAGAACAGCCTCAAGAGTCTGGAAGGATGGATCCACGGAGCGTTTCACGTTGCCGGAAAGGTTCCGGTTCACGTTCTCGCGAACAAGCTGGACCTCGAGGACGAGAAGGCCATTGCCAAATCAGACGCAGCGAGGTTCGGCAAGGGCTTCGGAGCGCCATTCCTCCTCACGAGCGCCAAGAGTGGTTTGAACGTCGAGAGAGCATTCGTTGATCTGGCAAGGAGAATAGTGGGCAATCGATTCGAACGCAGAGAGGAACTGCTTATAAGAGAGGGTATAAGTTGAACGCGTCGCAGCACAAAGGCAAAACGGTTCTCCTTGATGGAGTCTCAAAGCATCACGATCTCAGAGATACGAGCAGGAAGGGAAGAATCGTCTTCGAGGTCATGATCAAGGGAGAGGATTCCAGACTCAAGCTCCTTGCGGATGTTCTGGAATCCGAAGGTTGGTTCTGTGAAGGAAGCAGACTCACTTTGACCGCGCCGAAGAACGCCTTCTCCTCCGGAAACAGGGAAATGATAAGGACCGTTCACGGTGCCATCGCCAAGATGAGCTACCTCCTGAAGGTGGCTGGCGTGGACTACGAGATGAGGATCGTCTCTGAAGCCTCAACGAAGGAGAGGGGAGCCGACGAATGTGTCGCAAAGCTCAAAGTGGGGCTCATCGGAGATCCGAAAGTGGGAAAGACGAGCCTCGTCCGAAGGTTCGTCCTGGACCAGTTCGACGACGCCTACGTCAAGACGATAGGGGCGAAGGTCTCCAAGAAGGAGGTCTTCATTCCTCTCCCGCACAACAGGCGGATGAGGGTGGACATGATGATATGGGACATCATAGGCGAGAGGAACGTCGCGGAACTCTACATGGAGTCTCAGTTCAAGGGCGTGCAGGGAATCCTTGCCGTTGCTGATATGACGAGGAGAGAGACTCTGGACGGGATTGGTGGCTGGACGTCCTCTGTTCGACACGTGACTGGCAATGTGCCCGTCTACATCCTGGCAAACAAGATGGATCTGGAGAACGCTCTCGAGGTCGAAAGGATGGAAGTGTCACAGTACTCGAGAAGAATGGGCTGCCCCTTCACGTTCACAAGCGCCAAGACGGGAAGGAATGTGGAAAGGGCTTTCAGTGAGCTGGCAAGATGGATTCTGTCGGCAAAGGACAAGAAGGAGATGGCAGTCACCACCTCGTGAGCGTCTTCTCCAGATTGCGCCCTCGAAGGGCGTTCGCGTCTTCTTTGTCATGTGGTGGCCGACGAGGTCGCAGCCTGACACCTCTGGCTGAAGCGTCGTTTCCCCCTGTGAGGTCGTCGCGAACGCCTTCCATCGTCCCGTGCCGACGGTCGCGCACCTTGGAAAGGCCCTCACGAATCGCCCGATGAGTCGTGTCGGAACGGTCGCCGTCCTATGGGAACAGGGCGATTGCTGCGTGTCAGTATGACTCAGGCAACCATCGCCCACTGTGCAATGGCTCTCCTGAAACATCGACGTGAATCAGACATCTCCGGGCAAGCGTTAAATACGGACCTGCAGGCGCAACATTAACATCTTCACAACACTATTATAATGGAAAATCGTTCAAACGTCCATGAGGAAGGGGCTAACAGAGAACGAACGAAGGGTCCTGTATGGATTGGCGAAGTATCCGACGCTGAACGACCGTGGGCTTTCCGAGAGGACCGGAGTGAAACACTCGACGATAACGGCGATCAGGAGAAGGCTGCACCAGGAAGGGTACTTCAAGACGGTCAGGATCCCCGCGGTCTACAGGCTGGGTTACGAGCTCACGGTGGTGGGATATGGAAGATACAATCCGTCGGCCGACGGGGGACTCAGAAAACGGTTCATAGACGCCATGAAGAGGGAGAACAAAGGTCTCTACTATTTCCTGACCTCGCCGGATTTCTTCCTCTTCGTCTCCGCTTCGAAGAACTACACGTCATTCAGGAGATGGGCGGAGAGACTCGAGTTCGAGTTCAGCGACACGGATCTCTTTGGCAACTCGACGAGGACGTGGGCAGTCTTTCCCCATGGAACCACGAAACCCGTGAGGCACTTCGACTATTCGCGACCGCTCAGCCTCCTCTTCGGGATAGGGGAGAAGATAACCGAGGAAGCACCGTTCCAGAAGGTCGAGGTCAGAGAATTGACGAAGAAGGAGAGAACGGTCCTGAAGGGACTGGTGGACCATCCCGAGTTCACGGACGCCGCCCTGTCTGAAAGGACGAACGCCTCCAGACAGGCCATCTCGAGCATGAAGAAGAGGTTCGAGAAGGCCGGGCTGATAAGGACCGCGAGGGTGGTCGACCTCGGAAAGGTGGGCTACAGGATCTACTCCTTCGTGCACATGATGTTCAGTCCGAAGTCCACTCCCAAGGCGAGGATTGAAGGAACTCGAAAAGCACTGGAGGTCGCGCCTTCGTTCCTTGCCTCCGTCGGCAACTCCGAATCGATATGGTGCTCAGCGCACAGGAACTTCGATGAATACTCCAAAGCAAGGAAAGCCCTGGGGTCCCTCTATGCCGGAAGAGAATATGTCGTCGGTGAGCCCGAGGTCGAACTCGTCGCCCTGAACGAAGCGGACACTCCGGTAAACTGCGACTTCTCCAACCTGATCGGGGAGGCCTTGGATGGCCTGCCTGTGTGAGAGGGCGATTGGGGAATCGTTCTCGAGGGAGAACGACCGCTCAGTACAGGTTCAACGGTCCGAGGGACGGATTCCAAACCTCTTCCTCATGAGTTGAGCGTTCCAACGCATTGGCACGTAATGATGTCGCACATCATATTGAACCACGACCTCTTTGGATTGTGAGGAGTAACCTCCCAAAGGAGCTCCCCTCCTCGAATCACCAAGTTGTTGTGAAGACAACAGTCACCGGTAGGCTACAGAGCGGAACGCCGTTCTCGCCCTCTATGTAGATGAGTTCGAGGGTGTATGTCGTGGATGACTGAAAGGGATTGACGTGGGTCAGTACGAGGAGATCTGGACCCGGCCAAATGTCGGACCAACCGCCAGGGTCAGGGTCTGGGGTTATGCTCCAGACCAGCGTCGAGGCGTTCATCGGAGCGGAGAATGTGATCACAATGTCCTGCGTGAGAGAGACGTTCGTCTCATTGTCATATGGATCCGTTGAGATGATGTAGGGGCAGAACGAGACCGCAGTGAAACTCCAAGGATTCGGAACGGGACCGGGGATCAGCGGATTGCCAGCCTTGTCCACCCCACTCGTGACCTCTACGCCATACGTTGTGCATGGACTGAACATGTTGGAATGATTCAGGACCATGAGCGTGTCATTCTCGTACCATTTCGCAGCGTCCCAACCACCGGGATCAGGCCACACTGTCCAGTACACTGAGGCTGTATTCATGGGCTCGCTGAAGCGCACTGATATCGGGTGGGTCAGAGGAATATCCAAGGAGCCGTTCAGAGGGTCCGTTTCCACGATGTAGGGATTATAGCATGTGGTCATGAATTGGAAGGGCAATGGAACGGGTCCATGACCAAGGAGAGGGTTCCCCGCCATGTCGTTGCCCATGATAGTGACAATGTAGATTGTGCACTCATTCCACTGAGGCTCTGGACATATGGTCAGTTCCGTATAGTTGCTGTTCCATGTCAGGATGATCGCAACGAAAGGCATTATCGTCACAATCACGGATGAAGGGTCCATGGGCTCGCTGAAGGATATGGTGAGGCACTGATGCGGGTCGACCCCAGCCCCTGGAGGCGGTTCTATGTTGAGGACTTGCGGATAGTCGAAGGTTGTGGTGAATGACCATGGATTCGGCACAGAACCCGGGACAAGGGAATTGCCATCTAGGTCCTCTGCCTGTATCTCACACGTCAGAACGGTGGCCTCGGGCCACAGCGTATGGCGAATCTCGAGGAGTGTGTTGCCCTCACTCCAGAAGTACGCGTAACCGCCAGGGTCGGGATTCACGATGACTATCGAAGAGGACGTGTTCATCTCCTTGCTGAACTTGATGAAGATGGATGCATTGAGCGGGACGTTCAAGGCTCCGTCTGGCGGATGTGCGTCGACGATATAGGGCGGATCGAGGGGCTTGTTGCTGACCACCCACACCTGCGGCAGGTCGACCCAGATCCAGTAGCCCTCGCCCGCGGTCATGATGTCGCTGGCGCTCATCTGCTTCTGATGGTACGGCGGCGTGGCGCCCCAGCCCTGGACCTTCACCCAATCGATCCCCGCCAGAGCATCTGAGACGGTCCTGTCGATGAAGGACGGATAGCTGACGAGGTTCCAATTGTGCCCCAGCTCGATCTGAGTCATCTCGGGAACGAGGCCCGCCACGACGAGGTGATCGTCCTTGGTCATATCGATCCAGAATCCCATCTTGTGGTCTATGTCGAAGAGCGTGCCGTAGGTCTTGAAGGTCCAGTACGTCTTCCAGTGGTCACTCTGGTCGGAGGACTTGTAGTAGCGGACGTGCTTGAAGCTCCCCGCCAGGGTCTGAAGCACGACCTCGAGCGTGGTGTCCTCCTGCACAAGAGGCACGGACGCGAGGTGCTTTCCCTTCTCGATGAACCTCACGAACTTGCCCGCCTGCCCGCTCCAGTTGCCGTTCCCGCTGGTGTCGTTCGCCTGGACGTAGTAGAAGTGGTTGAGCCAATCCCCGTCTCCCGCCAAAGAATGAGTGAAGGAGGTCTCGCCGCTTCCCGCCTGACCGAGATAGGAATAGCCGTCGCCCTCGTAGTCGTACGCACCTGAGAGATAGATCGCGTAATGGGAGACGTCGTCGTCACCTGCCTCGTCATCGGCAGAGAGCTCCCACGACACGAGAACATTCTCGTTGGATGCTCCCGCCAAGACGGCTGATGCCAAAACAGGCGCCGCCGGCGGGTCCGTGTCCGTCGTCTCGTTCCGGTCGGGAGAAGTGGATGGCAGATGGTCATCAGGAGAGTAACCCCCCACTGGCCATTGTATGAGGACCAGGAGCAGAAATAACGCAACTGCGTACGCAACCGCCTTCCCCCCTCTATCCGGTCGCACACCTAGATCCACATGATTGCCCACAGACACTCCTCCACCCTGATTCCTAGTCGCGGGAGTACAAGTAATTTCTGGTACACCCTTCTATTCTTCAGAGGGGGGGTCACTTCCGGCCTCCCGCGATGAAAGAACGATAGGGTAGTCCCTATGCAATTAGCTTAAGAATCGTCGGATTCCAATGAGAAGTCCGACCCTTTCGCCCGAAACGATTTCATATGACGTGGTGGAGACCTGAGCGGGGGAGTGTGATGTCAGGAGATGTCGAAGGAATTCATCCATGGGGCGGAGAGCCTCATAGATCTGTTTCTGAAGAAGCTCGCGAACGCCGGAGGCCTCTGCGACAGCTGCGATAAGAAGGTCGTGGAGCTCTGCGAGATGCTCAAAGAGGGGATCAGGGACAAGAAGCTCGAGAAGCTCGAGTTGGAGTTGGAACTCTGATGTCGTCAGTTCTCGCGACGACGTTCTTTCCGTCTCATGCGGGCGACGAGAAGCAACGCAAGAGCGATTGCTGTCAAAAACGCTAGGATCTCGAAGCCTGGGACCTCAGTCTTGCCCTTCTCTATGTCTGAGTCTTCATGAAGTCCGTCGGTGTCCCAGTCCCTGACCTTGAACTTGTATTCGGTGTCCTGTTTGAGCCCGGTCACCTTCATGTTCGTCGTGTCTATGTTGAAGATCGGGTCACCCACTTGCTCAAACCCATTGCCTTTGTCAATAAAGACCTCATATCTGGAGAACTTGTCCCCGTCTTGACTGGGATCCCAACTGACTCGCAACCAGTCTGTGCCCTCTTGTGATATCCACACATCTACCTTCGTCGCGGCTTCTGTTCCTGGCAGAGAGACACTCCCTCCCAACAGCAACAGAATCACAACGATTATCCATCCACATCTCATGCAGACGATAACACAGAATCCGTATAAGACTGTTCACCGAGATAGTCTGCTTCTTCTCGATACCATTATATTGCAGTCCATCGATGCCGCACTGGGGAGGGACCCATGGATACGAAGGAGATACTAGGCAATCTCAATGTGGACATCAAGTCAGGGCTAACGAGATTCACGTCGACTGAGTTGCAGAAGCTAGGCACCAGCATCATCAAGTCCATGAGCAAACAGAGTCTGGCCAGTCTTCTCTGCGATGAGACGTACATCAAGCACGACGACGTCCTCAAAGAGCTCGAGAAGATGGGGCCGAAGAAATCCAACAAGCTGCTTCAGCTCCTGGGCGAACCCAGGGACGAGGCCCAGATGAAGGAAGCAGTGGCTCAAGCCCTGAGGTCCGATGGCTACGAAACGGGCTTCGAGGTACCGCTTCCCAAGAAGGGACGGGAACGCGTGAGGAAGGTCGACGTTGCTGGCTTCCAGAAGAGCGGCATCCTGGGGAAGACCAGCTTCATCGGTGTGGAATTGAAGTCCGAGGTTGCCAGAGGAGCCATCGACAAGGCCTTCGGGCAGGCGAAGGACTACTCTGAATGGTGTGATAGGTCCGTCGTCTGCGTCTCACCGCTCGTGTATCTGCGCTACTCAAATCCGATTGAGGGAAAGATGAAGAAGGACGACCACATCGGTGTCTGGATTGCCAATAAGAGGACGATTGTCAAGAAGCTCAGCAATCCAACGCGAATGGCGATTTCGGAGAGAAAGAGACAGGAAGAGATGGTCGACTTCATCAAGCACGGGAAGCGGTAGAACCTTGTACAGCTCTCCCATATCTCGGGATGAGGGATTGTCAGATGGCGAGGGTCGCAAAGAAGCCCTACAAAGTGTTCAAGCGGAACATGATGAGAGCTAAGGGTCTGGCAAGGCTCCAGTTCTATTTGGACGATCTGCTTACAACCGGTGGTGAAGCAACACTGGGAAAGCTCTGGAACCTGTCAGAGTCCTTCCTTCACGATCTCTGGGAAATCGACCTGGAGGAAATCGGTGAGCAAGTAGCGCCAGCAGTCACAGAAGCTCTGAGTTCGAGAATCGAGAAGCTTCGCGAGATCCCCGAGGAGAAGGTTGAAGAATGGTTCAAGAGGCAAGTGGAACCTCATATTGAGGCCATCAGAGAGTTCTTCGAAGAGCTCGACTTGCTCCGGACGAGAGTACTCCTGGAGCAGGCGATAGTGACCGCAGTCACATCGCTCGAGGTCTATCTGCAGGATATCACGGTTTCGGCGGTGAAGCTGAACAAGTTCATTGAGAGTAGGTTTCACGAGCAGATTGAGAAAGAGCTCGGTCGCAGGACTCTCCACCAGACCAGCGATTCGCGCGAAGCCTTGGGCCTCGCGGCCTCGCGGTCTTTCACTCCCGGCAAACCAAGTGATGTCAGACGTCACTTCCGACGCATGCTGAACAAAGACATTATTCTGACGCAACCGAAGGATGCAAGGGCCATGAACCGCATAGTTGCCTATCGAAACGTCATAGTCCATCAGGGCGGGATCATTGACGAGAAGTTCAAATCGATGGCTCAGTACAAGGGGAGAATCGGTGAACCAGTCCAGTTGAGTCGTCGTAGGGTGGAGAATGCCATTCGGTTCATTGAGGGCACGGTGCTCAAAATCGACAACGAAGTCAGAGAAACCCGACCGCCAAAGAAGTGAAGTCACGGCCCCGTGTAGCTCTCCCTCTCGAGCCAATCGAGCAGGCATCTGATTGTCTTCGAAGCCTATGGACTCAAGGATATCAGGTTTCTCTGTCTGGCCTGAACCTCAAGAATGGCTCTTATGCAAAACCTACCTGTGGCTTTGGACATGGCACAGAATCGAATCTCCTTTGTCGGAGGAATCGATGACAGAGGAGTCGGATTGGTCGGTTGGTCCAGTTCCGAACCTGAATAGGTATGAGCGTCCTTGATTTCGACGCTTACAACCGAGAAACGAGCCAGGAACCTGGAATGGCAGTGAATCGGATTAGTCCGCATACTCCTTCTTCAGCTTGTCCACGGCGACCTCTATGGCATGGGAGCGGTTGTAGAACACCTTCTCTTCGATCTTCTTTTCGATCCATTCGCACAGTTCCTTCGACAAGGAGATGTTGAAATTGCGTTTTGTCCTCGGCACGAAACGAGTTACGGAGAAGTAACATTTATGGGTGTGTAACTCATTAGATGTTCTGAGTTATACAGCAAGAGACCTCGCCTCACAGCACAGAGGTCGATTGAGAACCGCCAACTCATATCGAAACGAGGAGGTGATGTGATCAGCGGAAGACGCAGCTCAGAACACTGCGCAAACGACGAACACGTGTGGGCAGACGTAGGTGTGCTTGACGAGGACCACGATGA
>JAGMAI010000013.1 GCA_023130895.1 Thermoplasmata archaeon | reverse complement strand
ATCTCACCAGCAACACCTGGTCGGTCATCCCAACCGACGAGAGCGTCCTCACCGAAGGAACGTCCATGATACACGACGGTCCTGGGAATAGACTCATCGTGTTTGGCGGGCAAGAATACCTCGGTTCGGGAAGCAACAACCAGACCAAGGTTCTGAACACCACATCTGGCGAATGGACGTGGATAGACACTCCTGAGAATCTGACGGCGAGAGCATGGCAGTCGATCGCGTACGACAACGCGACCAACAGCGCCATCCTGATCGGCGGGATGGATTATGATGGAGAACGCCTCGGAGATGTTTGGAAGCTGGACCTCGCTGGCCCCAACTGGACGGAATTGGGTTCCGCGGGTTTGCCGTCAGGCAGGTTCGGTTCTTCCATGGTATTCACGGAGGGCTCCAAAGCCTTCCTCTTCGGGGGCGACGACTACCAGCCGAGCGAGTTATGGAACATATCGAATTCCGACTGGGCGCCCGTAGACATGGCGGGTCTCCCTCTGATGTCAAAGGGCTCCCCACGGTTCTCACCGGCCGTCTATTCTCCGTTTAGTAGTGAGGATGGGGATTTCATCGTCTTCAATGGTGGAGGATATCTCAACCACGTCCGCACAGAGGACGGCACGCCAGTATGGAGCGGGGATGAGCAGGAATACATCCTCCCGGACGGAACGATACGGATAGGGGAGAACTGGTCAACGGCTCCGATATTCTCGCAATGGGACGGAGATGTTGCTTCCCTGATCTATCTCGGAACGGGCAACGGATTCCTGCACGCGCTGTATCCCGAGAATGGAGGTGCGTACGAGGACTGGACGGAAGAGGAAGATGGCAGGCTCAATGAAGAGAATGGCATGTACGGCATTCAGCTCAAGAAGCCAGGCGGGAAGCGCGACACGGGCGCATTGACAGTACCCGAACCGGTTGGAGGCTACATCTACGTGGCCTCCGACTCGCGCGTTGCCTACAAAGTCCAGAGGGATCGGGTGGGGGAATCGCGAGCAGGCTCGATCAAGGGCAGGCTCGTCACGTACGGACCGGTGGTGACCCAGCTTCAGTTCTTGTTCGGATCGGATACGGTTCTCTTCGTGGACACGACCGGCAGGCTCTACAGCGTCAACCGAGATATGGAAGTGCTCTACAGGGTGTACGTCGGATCGAACGTCACGAGCGGCATCTCGATCTGGAAGGATGAACAGGGCTCAGGCCACCTGCATCGGTCAGTCTGGTTTGGCGGTGAGGATGGAAAACTCTACTGCTATTCCTCGATATGATAAGTCCCATGAGCGCAGCTTCAGGTCCGTGATCACCGCGACAGCCGAGACGAATATACCTCTTCCTCCCTCTCCGTCGTGAGCACGAGCGTTGCGGGCAGTCGCCCCTGTGCCGATCTACCCGTTTGGCGCAATACAAAGGAACGTACAGATGAGATTTTATACTCCCGTCTCGCTAGGATTCTCTGTGGGAGGGATCAAGTGTCGATGCCCTTGAAGACGATCTGCTTGTTCGTGTGCGCGCAGCTTCTGATCGGTGTGGCCGGAGCTGCAACAGACTCGTATTCCGAGATCGGTACAAGGGACGACCTGGTTCTCAGAGTCGGCGTCAACGACGACATGAAGACCAGGAACTACCTCCGCTTACTAGACAAGTGGACCATGGCCACGCTTGACCCCGTGTACGACACTGTCGCGAAGTTCGAGAAGGAGACCGAAGAGCCACTTCCCTACATCGTCCTGGGCGTGGATGCCGACGACAGCGGCGTCTTCGACCTGGACGAGTACGGAACCTTCGAGAAGGAGAGCCTCCCCCGAGAGGTGACCGCCTACTACGACCTCAACGATGTCTACTTCCACGACGGCTTGCAGGTGACCATGGACGACTTGCTCTTCTCCTATCACCTATGGGCGCTCTACCCCCGTCACCATGAGCTCGATGTCCTCAAGAATCTGAACAACATGCCCGGAACGAACTATTCGCTCGATCGGTGGCTGAACGTATGGCCGGTTGAGGGTGTCTGGGGTACGGGCATACCTGCAGGATCCAACGAATCCCTCACCTTCGCTCTGCACTTCTCTCTGCAGGCCGACTTCTGGGCCTTCACAAAGACGACCCTTGGCGGGCTGAAGCTCGTGCCGAGGCACTTGTGGGAGGGAACCGGCAAGGTTTGCGTGGACGCGCAGAATGGCATGTGCCTAAGCTGGCGGGAGGGCATCCACGACCCCTTCGGATACGCGTATGACCCCCAGACGCACAACGGCGTTTCCATGTGGAACCCAGGCGCTTTCCGGTTCAACTTGTCCGAATATTGGGACCTCGAGGATGATTTCATCGTGGGCACGGGGCCCTTCACCTTCGTCAAGTGGACACCGGGTGTGACTGTTCGGCTGGATAAGTTCGAGGACTACAAGGGGGATGCGCTCGCCTGCGAGAAGGAGGGCGAACCGCCTGTTTGCCAGGGGAACTTCTACAGCTACATGCACCAGCCCTACATCGACGGAATACTCTTCAAGATCTACAAGTCTCAGAATTCTCTCGTGTTCGCACTTCAGGCGGGTGAGATAGACTACATTGCCCTCTCAGTGCCGCCTCACATGGTTCCCGAACTCGTGGACGACCCCAATGTCACACTGGAGATGGCGCCCAGCAAGGGATTCGGATACCTGGGGTACAACATGCGGAAATCGCCCTTCGGCTATCCCGACAACGATCCCACGAAGGGTGATGACGGTTTCTGGCTGAGGCAGGCGATTGCTCATATCATAAACAAGAGCTACTTCCAGACGAACCTGCTGCAGAACTTCGGACTCATCGGTGACCAGCCCGTCAGTCCAGCGTGGTTGGAGTGGTTCAACGCTTCCGTCATCAAGTATGACCTTGACTGGTACTCTGCCGAGCAGATCCTGGACGATCACTACACCGTCGGAGGGTGGGGGCTCGGCCACGGTCCCAGCGGATACAGGAATCTGCCGACCATCGGCGATGGAAGATTCGAGATCTTGTGCCCGTCCGCGAGCTACGATCCCATCCTTGCTCAAGCCTGCAGCATGATCGCGTCCGGTATGCGGTCAGTTGGCCTGAACGCCTCTGCGAATCTTCTAGCCTTCGGAGAAGTCGTGGAGAAGCTGGCGAATCGCGATGTGGACATGTGGGTCCTTGAGAGCTTCATCTGGACCCCGCCACCTGACTACTACTACAGCTTCTTCTTTTCGGGCATGGGGCGTGCGGGGCGCAACTACGCGGGCTTCAATAACGAGACTCTCGATGACATCATGGTCCGGTCGCGGGCGGAGATGAACCCGTCCGACCAGGCCGAGTTGATCAAGTACGCGTCCGGCGTGCTTGCCAGGGCCCTGCCCTACGACGCTCTCTTCTTCAGGACCAACATCGAGGCATACCGCCATGACAGGTACATCAACTGGACGATGGGTCCCGCATCGTCGCTCTACCAGAAGTCCTTCTGGTCGTGGATAGGCATTCACCCGCCGGTCCAGGTGCAGATCGAGCTGGTCTTTCCCAACGGCACCGTCGTTCGCGAGAACGAGACGCTCATGTTCGAAGTCCTTGTCACGGACCCCTTCCACGGGCAGGTTGACGGCGCGCTTGTCACTCTCACATGCAGCCCCGCGGGTCCCGATATCCACCCTGACGGCGGTTGGACGGTCAACGGTTCCCTGGGACCCATCAGCTTCGAGGCTCCTGAGGTCGATTCTGACACTTACTTCACAGTCAACGCGAGCGCCGAGTTCTGGGAGACCGTGGGCTACGACGAGGAGCGGGTGAAGGTCCTCGATCCGGATTCTGAGCCGCCCCTGCCGTTCGAATCGCTGATGCTGTTGTCCATTGTGATCATCCTGATCATCACGCTCATCATCGCCGTGCTCCTTCTCAAGCGCAAGAGGCCCAAGGAGGAATCAGAGGAAGAGAATGACTTGTGAGGCAACCGATCTAGTGTCGTGCATCGGTAGATTCTCTCATCGGAATCCTCGTTCTTCAACACGAGCGCGCCGTACTGCGGGCAGTGGTCATCGTCACGGAAGTAGCACCCCGCTGAGGACTGCTTCGCCTCGCGATCTATTCGCCGAATCTCCCTTTGATTCTACGACTCAGCGACCTCCTCCGGGTAGGCCTCTACTTCCACAGGTCGTCCTCTGCGGGCCATAGCCGCCAGGAGCGCTATGATAGCAACCACAATGATGATGAGTAGGATGAACCACCAGTAGTCAGCCATGAAGTCCGCCTCCTCAGCCCTCTCCGTTGTGAAGGAGGTCTCGCTCGCGGAGGCCAACCCGTGTCCCAACCTGTCCGTAGCGTCAATCGTGATGACTATCTGATAGGTCGTTCCTTTCTCCAGGTCCTCAGCGGGAGTGAATGTGAAGAGCGATCCATCCCCGCCCCAGCTGAATGTGCCTGTTACTTCCGTGGAATCTGCAATCAGGCTGAACGCATTCTCGGCGGAAGACGCGTCCATAGGCTCACTGAAGGTCACCTGTATGTCCGCCAGTACCGGCACGTCCTCCGTCCCGTCCGCAGGGGATATGACTAACACAGTCGGGGATGTTAAGTCAACTGCCGCCATGGCGTCCGGCGTGGACGGTATGATGTCCCGGTTCCCGCCGATGTCCCCGACCGACGTGTAGAACTCGTAGAACCCGTCGCCCTCTGAGGCGGTGAAGGAGAATGTTCCGGCCGCCGATGTTCCCGAAAGAGAGCCGTTCCATCCGCCACTCTGCCAGTCCGACCAGGATGAGTTGTCCGTGCTGTGCCTGTACAGCAGGGTGATGTTCGTCAACCCGAGGTTGTCGGTTGCCGACCATTCAACGTCGAACGGAGTTGCAGTCTGCCAGTAGGTCGAGAGCGTGGCGTTCGACTCCGGAGGTGTGAAGTCCTCGCCCCATGTGTAGTAGATGTCCTGGTCCCCGTCTCCCCAGTCCTCCCAGATGATGTGCGCCTCATCACCGGACAACGCAATCGAGGGCCAGAACTGCTCTTCCGTCCCCGTATCTGTGCTGATCTGCAGTTCGGGCTGCCAAGCCATCCCGTCGAAGTGAACGTGATAGATGTCATTGTCCCCGTCTGCAGGTCCGTGCCATACGACGTGTACTCTGTTGCCTTCCGCGGCGATTGCGGGGCACCACTGCGTTTCGGATCCGACATCATTGCTAATCTCCTCTTCAGGCTGCCATGCTGTCCCGTTGTAGTGCCGATAGAGGATGTCCCTGTCTCCGCCTCCCTGGTCCGACCACACTACGTGTGCCTGGTCATCAACCACCGTCACCGAGGGGCACAATTGGTCTTCCGTCAGGATATCTGAACTGATCTCCAGCTCCGGCTGCCAGGTTCCATTGAAGTGGGCGTGGGTGATGTCGTTGTCTCCATCCCCGTCATCCTGCCACACGACATGCACGTCAGTGCTGGACGCCGCCACCCTGGGCCAGAACTGGTCTTCCGTTCCCGCATCTGTGCTGATCTCCTCTTCGGGCTGCCAAGTCGCTCCGTCGAAGGTTCGGTAGATTATGTCGTAGTCCCCGTCTCCGGGATCAGGCCACACGACGTGCACTTTGCCATCCGCCACCGCGACCGAGGAAGGGACCTGGTCCCCGCCCAAAGTATCGGTGCTGATCTCCAATGCAGGCTGCCAGTCTACTCCATCGAAAAGGCTGTAGAATATGTCATAGTCCCCGTCTCCGCGATCTTGCCAAATCACGTGCAGCTTGTCGCCATCAGCAACGATTCTGGGGCCGCCTTGGTTTTCCGAACCTATGTCAGTACTTATCTCGATCTCCGCTTCCCAGTCTGCCGCGGATGCATCTTGTGTAGGCAGAGCCATCAGTAGACACGATAGGATTAGTCCGATTGCTATCGTCTTCCTCATCACTTCCCTCCTCTCGAGTACTCATAGACTCATTAGTTTTCAATTTTTCGGAGTGGGCGAAGCTTGGCGGTGTCCGATCATTGCGCGGTGAGCACGAGCGCGCCGCAACGCGGGCAGCTCTCTCCATGCAGCCCCCGCCGAATCCGACCTCGCCCCTCGCTATAGCGTTCTATATGTCATCATGGAAAACTATAAATGCCTTCAATGGAATGACATGAACGATGTCCACCACGATACAGATCAACGAGACCATCAGGGACAGTCTCAACGCCATGAAGATCCACTCCCGCGAGACGTACAACGACGTCATTCTGAGGCTCCTGGAGGACCAGCAGGAGCTGAATGACGAGACGAAGAGGGAGATAGTGAAGGCGGTCAAGGAGATCGAGTCAGGCAAGTACAAAACCCATGACGAGGTCAAGGAAGAGATGGGACTGTGACCTTCGAGATCATCTGGGCGGATTCCGCCGTCCGCCAGCTCGGAAAGCTCGACCGTTCGGTGGCCAAGCGTGTCTTCGATGCGGTCGGGAGGCTGAAGGAGAGCCCCTACCGCTGGCTCACGCGGATAGTGAACTCCCCGTTCCACAGGCTCAGGGTCGGCGACTACAGGGTCATTGTGGACATCCAGAAGGGCAGGCTGAGGGTTCTTGTTCTGAAGGTCGGGCACCGGAAGAGTGTTTACAGGTGATGGTTGCTCGGCGGTGAACGCGAGCGCACCGCGGGCAGTGACTCTTTTGCACGATGCACCACCAGCCTGAGAGTCTCAATGCCTCCTCCCACACGATTAAATAGTCTCAGACGTTCTTGCGACCACGAGTGGGAGGGAGACCATGGCGAGGAGGTTTCGAGCGATATCCTTGGCTCTGTGCCTGCAGTTGCTTCTTGTTCAAGTTCTCATATCAGAGATGCCTGAGAGTGCTTCCGCCCTGACACCGCACAGTCCCATATACATAGACGGGAATTCGGGCTTCACAGCGCCAAACGGCGTCGTCAGCGGGAACGGAGCATGGGATGACCCCTTCATCATCGAAGGCTGGGAGATTGACGCGTTTAATGCTCAGGGCATCGAGGTCCGCAACACCGACGCCCATTTCATCGTCCGCGATGTCTCCGTCCATTCTGGTTCCTTCTTTTACAATGGCATCTACTTCTCCAACGTCCTCAATGCGTCCGTGGGGAACGGCACGTTCACCAGCAACTTCAATGGCCTGTTTGTTGAGCAGTCCTCAAACGTCAGCATCAAGGGCAATAATATCTCGACCAATCAGAACTTCGGAGTCTTCTTCTTGGACGTTGACAACTGTACAATAGAGTACAACAATGTCACTTCGCACGGATTCTCGGGAATCGCCTCAGTGCTTTCGACGGACATCGTCGTCAAGGGCAACAATATCTCGGACAACTCGGAGGGCATTGGCTTTCAGGACTCTTCAGGATATGTTATCGACAATAACATCACTGGAAACGGCGATGGAATTGGGGTGCGTAACTGCGCAGATGTGACGATCGCCAACAACAGTGTTGCGTCGAACTCCGAGTTCGGCATCTGGGTCGTGGATTCGGATGTCATCAGGATTTGGGGCAATGCCTTCTCGGACGACGGCGTCCTCCTCCATGGGTCGACCGTGTCTCATTTCAACAGTCACACAATAACGACGGACAATCTTGTGAACGGAGCACCAATCTACTACCTGAAAGACGCTGCTGGCTTTGCCATGAACGCCATCCCCGCCGGGCAGGTCATCTTGGCCAACTGCACAAATGGGACTATCGCAAACCTGAATCTATCCGATGCCGACGTTGGAATTCAGTTGGGCTTTTCAGACGGCGTTTCAATCGCCGGGAGCAGGTTCTCCGACAATGTATATGGGATTCACATGGTCTACTCCTACAATGTCACGATCTCAGGCAGCAACATCACATCGAGCAGCATGGAAGGCGTCTTCTCCGAGGACTCGGGGGACATCACCGTCTTGGGCAGCAATATGTCATACAACGACTACGGGCTATGGGCCAGGGACACGCACAACGTAACGGTCGTGGGCAGTTCATTCTTTGGCAACGGTGACGGCATGGGCATCTATTACTCAGCAGACATCAACATCACTGGCAATATCTTGGTCCAGAATGATGACGACGGAATGGATATTGAGCGGATCAACAACGCAGTGGTCGCAGGCAACTATGTCGACAACGGCTACATGGGCATCAATCTCTATCGGCTACACAACGGCACGGTTGTTGGGAACAACGCTTCCGGACACAGCAACTTCGGCATCCTCCTCAGCGGGTCCGACGACTCTTTGGTCGCAGGCAACACGGTCTCTGACAGCAAGTTCGGCATCGGTGTCGGAGGCTCTGATGTCACCATCGTTGGCAACACCATCTCCGCATGCTGGCAGAACGGTATCCGTCTGCTCTCCTCTGCAAACGTCACTGTGCATCATAACCGCTTGATGAACAACGCGGTTCAGGCGTTCGATGACGCCGCCAACTCGTGGGACAACGGTTACCCTTCGGGCGGCAACTACTGGTCGGACTATGCCGGCGTTGACATGCAGAGCGGACCCAACCAGGACCAGCCAGGAGGTGATGGCTTCGGAGATACACCGTACGTCATCGATGCGGACAGCAAGGACAACTACCCCCTTGTCGAATCGGTCGGACCTCCTCAGCCTCCCGCACTCCTCGGGGCGCATCTCAGTGGCGCGGATTCCGAGAACGTTACCATATCCTGGTCTCTATCGCCCGATGACGGGGCGGGCCTCGGATCAGTGAGAAGATACGTTGTCCTCAGGAACATGACATATGACTCTGGGGGATTGGGCTACTCTGCTGTCGCCCTCCTGCCGAACGGGACAGAATCTCATGTGGACAACCTGGCTGGCGAAGGTGACCCGAACAACTACTTCTACCTCGTGTGTGCCGTTGATGCCGTGAACAACTCCGCGTGCTCGGAGGACCAGGCGGGGAAGTTCACACGCCCCCTGTCGGTGGGGCCGAATCTGGTGTCCATTCCGCTTATCCAGTCAAGCGAGAGCGTGGGAACCGTTCTCCAGACTGTCGCGTTCGATGCCGCGTGGGCGTACGAGGCCTTTGATGACAATGACTCCTGGAGGTGGCATATGCCCTTCAAGCCGTATGGAGGGGATTTGGCGCAGATCAATCACACAAGCGGGGTCTGGGTGAACGTTGTTGCCATCTCGAACCTGACCGTAGCCGGCATTGTTCCGCTTCAAACGAACATCTCCCTGAGAGCGGGATGGAATCTGGTCGGATTCCCATCCTATGACGAGACATTCGCTCTGGCGGACCTCAAAGCGGCAATCCCCGTTCTGAGGGCCGAGGGCTTCGATGGGTTGGCCCCTCCAAGCTTCCTGAGGGTCCTCTCGGACTCAGAGTTTCTCTCTTCGGGCTTTGGCTATTGGGTCAAGGTGGACGGGGACACGTCCTGGGATGTATTGTGGTGAACACGAGCGCGCCGCACATCGGGCATCTCTCCTCGCCATCATGTCCAGACCTGCAGGAGCGTCAACAACGCATAAGTACTATAACCGATATAGTCATTATATCATGTCCACGACCATAGCCCTCTCGGAACCCACCAGGGACAAGCTCAAGACATACGGAAGGAAGGGTGAGACGTACGATCAGATTGTGTCTCGGATGATGGAGATCGTGGACCGCGAGCTGTACATGCGGGAAGTCCACAGGCGCCTGGAGGAGAAGGAGAAGTTCATTCCGCTGGATGAGTTGGAATGAGCTACGAGGTGGTGGTCCACCCCAAGGCCGTGAAGAGGTTGAACAGGCTTCCGGACGACGTGAACACGAGCGCTGCGGGCAGTGGTCCCGCTTTCCTGAGCCGCACTCACCGAGGACCATCTCGCCCTTTTCGATATTTGTCTGAGATGCCATTTCAAAAAAGCTTAAATACTCTTTTGGAGAATGTATGTATCAATGAGCAGCCTGAACAGTCGGCATCTGACAGTGCTTCGGAGCGTCTCAGGAGAAGCAAGAAGCATCGGTGAGATCGCAGGGGACATAGGTCTGAGCCACGGTCGAACATCCCAGCTGGTGGAAGAGCTCAGGCAGAGCGGCTTCCTGGGGAAGGACCGACAGGGGAACACCGTCTATGCGCACTTCTCCGACCGTCTGTCCGCCGAGTACCTGAGGAGGATCATACTGATGGACAGCGTGGACATGTCCACCCTGGCGTCCCGCCCGTGCTTCGATATATTCATCACCATCTCGGACAGGGAGATCAGTGTGGAGAGGATCGCGGACGAGACGGGAGTCCGTCCTTCCCAGGTCAGCAAGTGCCTTCTCAGCCTGGAGGAGAAGGGGATCCTGAGCAGGCATGGTGACAAGGTGCGACTCTCGAGATCGCTTCCCCATCTGACCTTGTTCGCCAGGACGTATTCCTCCTACTGCAATCACAGGACGTTGAGAGAGGCCAGCGCGAAGGGCGTCATTGTGTGGGAGAACCCGCGCGAGTTCATCTTCAGCGTTCCCGTGGATGAGGAGATCACGGATGCAGCCGCCACCGGCATCTCTGCCATGGGCCGCCACGGCATCGACATCGTCTCCGACAGGGCATACTACCACCGCTCCGACTCGGGAAGAGAGCTTCGAGACGAGGACATCGCCCTGGACACGATCCTGGCGTCGAATTCCGGGCCAAGGGGAATCCTGTACGCGCTGCTGTTCCTGCGGAAGATCGGCGATATCGACCGCAAGTACCTGATCTCGAGAGGAGAGGAAGTGGGCCTGGAGGATACGATGAGGGACATTCTCATGTTCCTCGACGGCAAGGAGACGAAGCCCAAGGACTTCCCGTCCAGGGAGGAGTTCTCGGCGATTTGCGTTCAATACGGGGTGTAACGATCGAGAGACGGTTCTTCACGACAGAGGACATAATCAGGAAGGTCGAGGAGATAGGGCGCCTCGTCGCTTCCGATAGCAGGGGATACATGCTCGGCGGCGGGGCGATGAGCCTGAGGGGCGACAAGGAGTCCACCAAGGACATCGACCTTCTGTTCGCGACCGAGGAGGAGGCGGCCGTGTTCCTGGCAGCCCTGAAGGAAGCATCCTTCCTTCCACAGCGGGAGCTCGACTCCGTCTACGCGGACCTGAAGGCCTTCGCCGTCGCGAGGGACCCCAGCCTGTTCTGGATCGATCTCTTCGTTGAGAGAGTCGGGGGGAGCTTCTTCCTGTCGGAATCCGTGAGGAACAGGGCCCAGGTGTGGGGGTCCTTCGGCATGTTCACGCTCCTGCTCTGCAGCAGGGAGGACATCTTCCTCTCGAAGAGCGTGACGGAGAGGGACAGGGACCTCGAGGACATGCTGGCGCTGTACCGAAAGGGGCTCGACGTCGACGCGATCCTCGGCGAGTGCGACGTGCAGACCGGGAATTCCGATATGATATGGCACCTCCATCTTGAGGAGAAGCTGAGGGAGATGGAGGAGAGATACGACCTGACCGTGCCGTGGAGGTCCAGGCTGTACGACGTCGGATGCGGGCTCCTGCTCGAGAGATATGTTCGAGAGCTCGTCGCAAAGGGGCCGGTCACTGTCCCGCAGGTGTCCGAGGAATATGGTGCCGACGAGAAGGACGTCAGAGACGTGCTCGTGAAACTGGAGCGGGAGGGCGTCGTGGAGGTCGACAGGACTGGCAGGCCCTATGTGTACGTCCCCTCCGAGGACGCCCGGTCCTCTTAGGTCTCTGGCCGTGAACACGAGCGCGCCGCACCGCGGGCAGCTCTCCTCAAGGTGCCCGGCTCGGGGTGACCTTCCCGACTCCGAAGCCTACCATTCCTCCAGACGAGATCAGCCCGACAGTGCCCGTCAGAATGCTCCCGACGGCTGCCGATGCGTTGTATTCGTAGCCTCCGCCCGCGTAGTGGTTCGGATGGATCAGCGACACCGCGGAGAGGACGAGAACGAGGACGCCCACTGCCACCATGGCAAAGACGAAGTTGTTCGTCTCCATCGAGTGGTACTTGGCGAAGCTCAGCAGCATCAGCACCGTTATCGGGACGAGGACGAGGAGCGCTGCCAGGCATATGTAGCCGAAAAGGATGTTGAACGCGCAGAACAGCCCGGCGCCCGCCGAGGGAAGGATGATCGCCTTGTCGTGCTCCTCCGACCTTCTAGAGTATATCCACGCCAGCCAGACCGTGACGCCGAAGGCGGTGCCGAACAGCCCTAGGAGGAAGAAGGGGACGCCCTCCTGCATCTGACCCTCATCGCCTTCGAGCGTTATCTCCAGGTAGTCATGCGTGAACATGGAGCCGTAGTGATCCGCCTCCAAGATGGTGTAGTGGACATCGGCATCCTCTATGTTCAGCGACCCCCAGAACCTGACGTTCCCGTTGCAGAATATCCAACCAGTGCTGTCGGCGATGTATATGTCGCCTGTGAAGTCCCCACTGCCATCGGGTCGCGCTCCGTCGAAGCTGTAGTCCGTGCCGGCATCCGCGTGGACCGTCCCGTGAACGCCAGAGGACAGAGGGAAGAGGAATATCGTGATCACGATGAACGGGACGCCAGCGAGGACGTACAAGGCGATACGCTCGTTCCTACTGATTCTGGTCGTGCTCAGCCCTCCGCGAGTGGAGTGGTTTGACTGCCTAATAATGGTTTCTGACTCTCTCAGACGTCCCCTCTCGCGTCCTGCGTGCCGGTGAACGCCGACAGCTCTCAGGTCGTCGGGAAACTCACCGCCATCTGCCGCCTGTCCAGACCAAGTATGCCATCATGGTTGCGCTGATGGCTAGCAGAACGATGAAGAAGACAATCATGGCAAGGAACGGAGAAGGCGGGGGCTCCCTCGTGCCATCCGGCCAAGGCTCCAGTATCTGATACACAGAGACAGAGACCTCATCCTCATCCGTGTTCTGCCCCAGGTCCGTAACGACAAGGATCGCGAGGTACTTCCCGGACGATGTGAAGTGGTACGTGAACGATCTCGTTGTCCATGTGCCCATGACATCGCCCTCCTCGTTCTTGAGTTCCCAGACGAAGCTCTCGATCCCTGCGTTGTCGAATGACCTGTTCGCGCTGAAGGTCACGTTCTCTCCCGGCCTCAAGGTGACGTTCTCTCCTGCAACGGCCGTCGGCCGTATGTCGTCCACGAAGGGTTCGTAGCCGTCGTGTTCCACGGGACTCATCAGGGGGTAGCGGTCCGATTTGTTGTTGTCAATCAGGTAGGGCGTGTCCCCGATCCCATCACCGCCGGGGATGTCCTGGTCCGGACCATGGAAGTTGTCCTCTCCCGTGTAGTCGTGCCAGTAGTTCCCGCCGCTCGGGTGGCCGTTGTCCCACACGTTCTCGCCGCCGTCAAATGCGTAGCCGCTCCCGAAGAAGTTGTTGTGGTGCACTCGGTTGTTCCTGGTGTCGCTCCATCCCCAGGTGTCCCAGCCTGAGCTCCGCCCGTTCCCGATGAAGTCGTTGTACGCCACCGTGTTGTTGTGCGTGATGTTGTCAGAACAGAGTCCGCATTCGTTTCCCACGAAGGTGTTGTGCACGATCGTGTTGTTGTACGCGCTAGCCAGGTATATGCCGGAACCTGCGTTCTGGCTGAAGTTGTTCTTGGCTATGTAGTTCTTGTTGGCCAGATAGCCTGCGAATATCCCGTACTCGTTGTTCGTGAAGATGTTATCGGTGATGTTGTTCCACGTCGTGCCGGGGACTATTCTGTCGCCGGGGGCCATCAAGGAAATAGCGGAGTATGTGTATGAGATCGCGCAGAACCTGATTTCCGCGCGTCCGTTGTCGAATATATCGATTCCGCCCCACTTCGTTATTGAGGGGATGTCTCTCTCAGAAGTCATCTTGATGAGGTTCGATTCCGTTCCAACGGCGATGAGCTCACCATCGATGACGTTGATGTCGTAGTAGGCCTCTGATAGGATGGTGACTCCGGCCTCTATCGTAAGCCTGGCGCCGGAGACTATCTTCACATCCGCCAGCAGTTCGTACGGACTTCCCTCCTGCGTCCAGATAGTATCCTGGCCTATCTCCCCGCCAACGGGCGTGCCCACCGCATTCGCGGGGAACAGGCCTATGGATCCCAAGATGATGGCTGCTATCAGGACGCAGGGCGCACTACATATGCTCTCCTCCGCAAGATACAAGTTAAGTCCTCCATGGTATTACTTGCGTGGCGGTTGGCTAAAAGCCTTTCGCTAGCCGTCCAAGACGGCGGTGAACCCGAGCGCGAGCGTTGCGGACAGCTCTCCTCGTCATCATGTCCAGACCCGCAGGAGCGTCAGGAAGCCATAAGTACTATAACCGATATAATCATTATATCATGACCACGACCATAGCCCTCTCGGAACCCACCAGGGACAAGCTCAAGACATACGGAAGGAAGGGCGAGACGTACGATCAGATTGTGTCTCGGATGATGGAGATCGTGGACCGCGAGCTGTACATGCGGGAAGTCCACAGGCGCCTGGAGGAGAAGGAGAAGTTCATTCCGCTGGATGAGTTGGAATGAGCTACGAGGTGGTGGTCCACCCCAAGGCCGTGAAGAGGTTGAACAGGCTTCCGGACGACACGAGAGATCTCATAAAGGCGAAGCTCCGGGACCTCTCGAAAGAGTTCGGCAAGCCCGGGTCCAAACTGGATGTCAGGAAGCTGAGATCGGAGAAGGAGCTCTTCAGGCTTCGGATCGGGGACTACCGGGTCGTTTTCGAGTTCGCGGACGAGGTCATCTGGGTGGCCAGGATCTCGCACAGGCGGGAGGCGTACAGGGGATTGTAGCTCTCCTCGGGCTAGTATGCGCTTGTAATACATTGAAGTACTAGTAGTGCAATATACTACAACGGTGTATTCATGTCAACAGCTATCTCCATCCGCCTGCCGGAAGACGTCCTTCGCGAGGTCGATGCGCTCGCCGAGATGACGGACCGCTCGAGGACCTACATCATCAAGAAGGCCATCAGCGAGTACCTCCGGGAGTCCGGTGACTATCTCATCGCGCTGGAGAGACTGACGGACAAGGACGACAGGATAATCTCGGGCAAGGAGCTGAGGGAACGCCTTGGC
>JAGMAI010000129.1 GCA_023130895.1 Thermoplasmata archaeon | reverse complement strand
TAATGAATCGTCGTCATTCATTATCGAGGACGACAAAAGGTCCGGGATTTCATTTGGCGGTCACGAGAAAGAGGCATGAATCGGAAGCAATGAGTCCTTAACTACGACGTTTTCTCGATTCTGTGGGTGATATTAGAGTGTCAGATTGAGGGAATATGACGTGATTCCGCCATCATCATCCGTGACGGTCAGAGTGATTGTATACGTTCCCGCTGAAGCGTAGCCGTGCCTCACCGTGTCCGTTACGGTAATCGGATTCACTTCCGGACTGGGATACGGATCAGGTCCGACTCCGTCGTTGAGGTACACGTTCTCGGTCGTGTTCCCGTCTCCCCAGTTCCACGAGAAGGTTAGGTCGTCGCTTCCCGGATCGGATGCCGTTGCCACGAACGTGATGTTGTGTCCCAGGAAGTAGGGTGAGAGGTCATCTATCACCCATGTCCACGTATCCTCGTGTCTCACGTTGAAGGTGTGATGTATCCTCTCCTCCCCGTCCTCGTACTCGAGTATCACCCACGCGGGAGTGGCTCCCCATATCTGTCCGTTCACCGGGTCGTCCTCGGGCGTGTAGTACGCCACCGCTGAGTATGTCTTTGAGAAGTCTATCGATATGTCCGCGAGCGTCACCATCTGATCGTTCGGACTTCCTGGGTAGCGTGTGATGTTTGCGTATCCAATCTCCGTTCCGTCCTCGTAGAGATGTATCTCGACGTTGTGCCACTTCTCACCCGCGATCCGGAAGGCGAAGGAGGCGTTGAGGTAGTACTGCATGCTCTCTATCGTTGGAGCAACATTGCTGACCGTAACAACGGTCTGTTCGACCGTAGCGGCACCGTCATCGTCCATCACCGTGAGCGTGACCGTGAAGTCGCCGTTGTCTCCCCAGACGTGTGAGATCGTGTGAGTCGCACTGAATGGGTAGGTTCCCCAGGGACTCTTTGGCGGGTCATCGTTCATCCCGTCGTTGTAGAACGCCATCGCACCAGTCGTGCCGTCTCCCCAATCCCATATGAACGTCAGGTCATCGCTTCCGGGATCTGTTGCCGTGGCGGTGAACTCAATCGGTGAGCTCTCGTCTCCCGCGTAAGGGCCGCCGATATCGATCGAGGGTTCGACATTCCTGATTTCGATTGTGAAGACAGATGTGCTCACACCTCCGTCGTCATCCGTTGCGGTGATTGTCACGTTGTAGAATCCGTTGTCACCGTACGTGTGCGCGACCGTGTCCTCTGCGGAGAATGGGAAAGTCCCCCACGGGCTCAAGGGCGGGTCGGGGCCCGTTCCGTCGTTGTAGTAGAGCGATGTGAACGATGGACCCAGCTCGAAGGACCACGCGAACTCCAGATCGTCGCTTCCTGGGTCAACGGCGGTGACGGTCAGGGAGAACTCCTCGCCCTCATTGAAGACCAGTGGGATCGTGGGAACCCCTATCTGTGGCGGGAGGTTCATCACCCCGATGACCGCGAGTTCCTGAACGCTCCCGCCATCGTCATCCTCTGCGGTCACCTGAATCGTGAAGTTCCCGTTGTCTCCGTACACGTGAGTGAGGTTCGAATACACCGTGAAAGGATACATTCCCTCGCCGCTGTTGGGCGGATCGGGACCAATGCCGTTGTTGTAGAACGTCTCTGTCTCCGAGGTCCCGTCTCCCCAGTCGACGTGTATGGTGAGGTCATCGCTTCCCGGGTCCGTGGCGGTGATTCCGAGGACGAAGTCCTCTCCCTCGTTCACGGTTGCTGGAGCGTTCATGTCCACCGAAGGAGGAAGGTTCATAACCTGCGATTCCGCCCAGGAGGTGCCCACTCCTCCGTCGTCATCCACGACCGTGAACGTGATGTTGTAGACTCCATCGTCCCCGTAGATGTGGGATGTGATGTTCCATCCCGTTGCGTCGGGAGGATTGTTCTCCCCCGTCAGGACCGCATTCTCATAGGTGCCGTCTCCGTAGTCCCACACCGCAGAGTGAGTGTCAAGCCATCCTGGGTCAGTGAACTGTCCTATCGCCTCGCAGGGAGATGTCCCTTCCGTGAAGATGCAGAACGGCATATCGATGGATGCAATCGGATTCTCGTTCGTAGTGTCCAGCGGAGGAGTGTCGTCTATCCCCACGCCGCCGTCGTCATCTGTCACGGTGAGAACCACTATGTAGATGTCATCATCACCGTACGTGTGCGTGACCGACGGTCCCGCATCGAGAAGGATGGTTCCGTCTCCGAAGTCCCAATCGTACGTGAAGGTGTCGTATATCCCTGGGTCGGAGACGCTCGCCTCGAAGAGTATCTCCTTTCCTTCTGGGTAGGGTGGATTGAGTATAGTGCCGTCAGAGCTCACGCTCGTCCACTCTGGGGTCGGAGCGACGTTGAGAACGGTGATGTTACAAGTATCCGAATCACTCAGACCCGAATCATCCGTCACAGTCAGCGTGGCGACGTAGACGCCGTCATCATAGTAGATGTGTGTTGGCGTTGGGCCCGTCGCTTCTGCGTCATTGGTGAAGTTGCCATCGCCGTCTAGGTCGATGGAAGCATCGAAGTCCCATCCGTAGTCGAGCTCTCCACCGCCAGGACCGTACACTTCGCTCCACTCCGGTATGGGCGGGAAAGCCCATCCCCCGTATGAGTGCCCGGCGGCGACGTAGACCTTCCCATTCACGACACCGCTTGCGAATTCCGACCTCGTCTCTAGCATAGGATCTCCCGAAGACCAGGTATCACTCGCGATGTCATAGACTTCCACGGTGAACATCGCCGGCAAGTCTTCTGGAACATGCGGTGCGGTGTAGTTCCAACCGCCCATGGCGAATATCTTGCCGTTCAGCGCCTCCGCCTGCATTTCCGTCCGTCCGGTGGGGATTGAGCGGGCGGATGTCCACGTGTTCATCGCGGGGTCGTAGACCTCGACCGCCTTCTGACTCACATGCGGATCGCCCGGGCAGTGGGCATGCCCCCCGAGGACGTATATCTTGCCGTCGTGGACCGTCGCGGTCAGACCTTCCCTGTGCGTCGGCATGTCCGCCTTCGGCGTCCACGTGTCCGTGGCGGGGTCGTACTCATCAACGAGGTTCAGGGTGGGGCAGTCGATCATGCTGTTCGAGCCGCCGATGAGGTAAATCTTGTCGTTCACGATGGCGACCGCATGGTTGTCCCGGGCAAAGGGCATGGGGGTCCTGTTGACCCACATGTTGGTCGCAGGGTCGTACTCCAGGTTGGTGATCTGGCTCTCGTTCCGTGCGTACCCGCCAAAGGCATAGAGCTTTCCGCCGGCGGCTCCCGCAGCCATATTGACGTGAGGCTTGTAGACAGGAGCCACCGAGGACCATGTATCCGTCGCGGGGTCGTACTTCTCGACCGCGCCTGTATCGTTAAACCCGGGAAGCTCCGATCCCCCGATCACATAGATCTCGCCGCCAAGGATGGCCCCTGCAACCCCGAATCGCGTCGTGGGGATGTTGGAGACGTTCTTCCATCCTTCTTCTCCCGAATCTGGGTCGTAGGAACCGGTACCGTCGAACTGAACCACGTCGCCCTCGTCCGCAGTCTGGTCTGGGCCTGCATGGGCAACGGGCGGCTCATCCAACGGACCAAGCTCAGCCTTCGTCGCGTACTTCAATGTCGAGTCTCCTCTCTCGATGTAGGCAATGTGGGGCTGACCTTCAGAATCTATCGCAATACATGACCATCTCCTGGGTGCAGCCCCCTCGTTGTCAACGAGCTCAACTTCCTCGAAACTCCATGAACCATTCTCGCGCACGGCATACATCAGTCTTGCATCACCCAAGGGGTCCTCTATATCGTAGTATGTCAAGTGGACGTTCCCCAATCGGTCAAATGCCACGGAGTTGCCACCGACCCATGTACGATTCTCAACAATCTCCTCCTCCCAGTTCAGACCGTTCCATGATGCCATTTGAATACCAAACCCCCCTTCAGGAACGTGAAATGCCCAAGTGATTCCAGGCAGGTCATCTGGGTCCACGGAGATTCTTACGGCAACCCTGTCGATGCTTGAGTTGACCGTTGTCTTGTTCCACGACCCATTCAGTCTGTGCGCGTAGCCAATTCCGCCCTCATCCTCAAGAAATGCCGCATGTGGGATATCATCGCTGTCAAGTGAGAGATCCCTATCAGTGACCTGACCCTCGCCCACATAGTCTTCAGACCAGGATCCACTAGTATTCGTTCGGTAGTAGATGCTCCCCTTCAGGCCGTAGATAAGATGCAGATTGTCGCTTCCGTCGATTGCCAACGACGTTGTCTGACGCCCGTAGGTTCTGTTGATGTCCATCATTGTCCAGCCCGAGGGTCCCCGAGACGCCAGTCTGAGGAAGGAGTACCATCCGATATCTTCTCTGGAATAGAGTATGAACGGAGTGCCAATGGAATCTATCGCTATTGACGAGTGCAGTCCAACATCAGAGTCATCTGGTTCATCGTCAACAGTTTCGACAGAGAATCCCACGCCGTCCCAGGATGCGTACTTGAGGGACTTTTCTGTGTAATCGTGATACGATATATGGGGCAACCCCATTGGGTCAACGCCAATAGAGACATATAGCCCGAAGTCCTCAAAGTGGTCCACCGTGTATATCTTCCATTCGCCTGCTGATGGTTCTCCGAGGTCGAGTGTGGAGAAGCACGGTAGGATCTGACTCTGTGACAACACTATGAGGACCCAGAGTGCCCAGATGCGAACTCTCATCAGACTCCCCCTCCTAGGGTAAGATGAGCACGCTCCGACTTAAGCGTTTCGCAAGAGACACGGCAACTTCAGTATCAGGGTTTGAGGGAATAGGCAACCATTAGCCCAGCATACAGCACTGTTAGGAATTGAATCATTGGCCGAAATAGTAATATATAGCTCTCGGATTATCCACCTAGAAACCTCCCAATTGGGAGGGGGAGGGAGTGACGAATGACGCCATTTTGCAGAGTCGTTGTGAGCTTTATCTGTGCGATTGCGATGCTCCTGTTGGGTCTTCAGTCGGTTGTCGCCAACTCATCCCAAGCGTTGTCACCTGTTGCAGCCGCTGGGAGTCCCGATATTGATATCCACGAATCGAACGGTGGCGAATCGGATATCACTGAATCGAGAAGGATGTCAGTTGAACTGGAGCCCACGATCATTACTGCGCTCACGGATGAGCCACTGCATCGAGAAACATACGACAGCCACGTCTACATCACAAGATACGGAACGTTCGTTTTCAGGAAGTCAGATCCAACCGTTGGTCGTGTTCTTGGAGAGAACGGAATTATCTTGGTGAGATCTATCTCGTTCAGAATCGTCGGAGAGAATGTTCGGAAGACAGGAGTGGATCTGGTTTTGTCAGCCAACCAGACGCTTTATGTTGCACAATTCGGAATCATCGTAGGCAAGGGAAGCCCCGCGAACGTCGTTGTGAGTTATGAGTTCATTCGCTGTAGTTCTCCCAAGATATCAGCTAGGGTGGAAAGCGACAGGGTACTGTTGGACCAAGATATTAGGCTTGAATGGGAAGTTGTGCCCGAACTGATTACTCTCAGGTTGGCGAACAGGGATTACAACATCGGTGAACACGGCTCTCTGGGATTCTCATCCTCACTCAAGAGACTTGAGTTCTTCGGTGCAAGAGACTCATCCTTTGAGGATGAGTGGGTGCAACTTGACTGGAATTCGACAGCGGCTGAAAAGACACGTATTGAGATGTTGAGATCTGGAGAACACCAGGGCCTCAAGGCAGTAATCGTATCATTTCCCCAAGGTGATCTGGACGTGGATCCAACTGTTGTTGGGTCGTCGTCATACACCTATTCAACAGCCTATCAGAACCAAAGGAAGACATTCTTCTATGACAACTACTACTGGGCCTTCTTCCACGATGGTGCAGACATAGTCTACAGTGTGAGTCATGGCGGTTTGACCTGGGAGGACCCAGTTCCACTGGGCATCGGGATTACACTAATGGGATTCGACGTACTCCATGCTGGTGGTAGAATTGGGCTCGCTTGGTTCGATGAGTACAACAGATTAAAGATCAGAGAGGGTAGAATCGTTGGGAATTCGATTTGGTGGGATGAAAGCGATGACTTTGCACTGTACCCACACGGGTTGTTCGCTCCTCCATCGCTCACAAGAGGTAGCGACGGAACCTATTACATTGGTTGGATAGATGGAAACACTGGGGGAGGCCCATACCTCTATGTTTGGCGTTGGAAGCCGGAGGTGTCGTCCTTGAACAGTTACTATGCTCGGGAGCTACCAGATGCGCAGGTCGATTCGACCATCCAGCTTTTCGCACACGGACCGTCGGAGTTGGGAATCCTCTGGAGCATTCCCAGTCAAAACGTAATCAACTGGCTCTCCATAAAGAAAGGTGAGGATCCTCCGTTGGGTCCACACTCATTTGGCCCTGTGTGGTCAGGCACTCCACAGCATTCACTGATTTCCGCAGTGTCCGACTCTGATGGTGTTGTGCATGTCGTATACCCCAGTCCTAGCTATGATTTGAAGTACAGAGCGATTATCGATGGAACCGCCTCGTCAGAGGAGTCCGTTCATGAGCATTGGGATGGGGTGTATTCGATGTTTCCGACCATCTCGATTGACCAATCGGACATGCTTCACGTCTTTTGGGTTGCTGCCAATCATAATGCCGGCAGTTACAGACTGATCTTGAACTACTCAATGGGATACACAACCACATATCAACATCTCGGTCCGAATTGGTTTGACCATTTCGAGGTTCTTGAGCTTCAGTGGTATCATCCGAACATATGGCCTTCATCGTCTCTTGTGGCATCGAACTACGCGTTCCTCTTATACACTCCCCAGACAACACCCGAAGTTCTTTTCCTATCGTTCCCCGTCTTGGCGAACACTGGGGCTTCTGTAGACAGGCCTTGGGAGGGGAATGGCCTCCCCCTGCAATCAGACAGTGTAGAACAGAGAGTTGAGTTTGTCTCCCCTGCAACAGGGTCACTGGCAGTCCTTGAGAGCGACATGTTTATTCCAGGGAGAGAGGACTTCGGCTTGGCTCTCGAAAGGTTGTATGTCTCGCCAAGGGCAGTGGTAAAGGGGGCCACGGATCAGACCTTCAGGTCTCGTATGATGCATGAGTTTCCTTATGCGTCCTTTGGTCAAGGATGGTCTCTCAATCTACCCTGGGTCGACAAGGCCAACGAGATACTGCATCTTCCGGGTGGCGGGATGTACGTCATCCACTTCGACGAAGATTTTGTGTTTGAGAATCATCAGGGTGACCACTTCACGCTGGTCTGGAATAGCTGGAACGTCCGCTTTGAATTGAAACTCAAGTCCGGAGACATCTTCTGGCTTGACGGTTGGGACGGCAGGCCAACTAGACTGACAAATGAGAGAGGAACAGAATCTCTGGTATTTGTGTATGTACCTGGAGACTACTTCATCATTCGGGACAGTCTTGACTGGACTAGGGGGATTCGCCTTTCATTGAATCAAGACAACCTTGTCATGTCCACGTTCATGCACACAGGATCTTCATTCCCTGCTGAATACAAATATGTGCAGTATATCTACGAACTAGGTGGAATTCAACAAGATGGAATTCTTAGGAATGTAGTGACTGAGGCCCATAAGATCGGGGCGCCTGCCGCCCATGAGTCAACTTGGTATGACTATGATAGGACTCTCATTCCTGGAGTGCCTCTTCTCGATGAGATTGTCATTCCAACAGGGGGGAAGACTGTATATACCTGGGAGGTCCGACAGGCTTCCACGGAATCAGTCATTCCAGTTGTCACGAAGCAAGGAACATATGACTTGGGACTGTATGTGAAAGAACGGGAGTTCTTCGACCACACCGTGGGCGGACGGAGGCTGAGAACTGAGATTGTGAATAGGGATCCAACTCTGCTGGTAGGGACACAGGTCTTTGACTTCCCCTCGAGAGACCCCAGCGTGATATCGACATTGTTCGATGAGAACGGTGACCAAATGAGATTGACCGTAAACACATATGACGCAGGGGGGGACATGGTCAACCAGATTGTCTATCCTGGCGACTCGGTGGACCAGGCAATCCACAGTCAATTCGCTTATGACGAGTGGGGGAATATGATCTATGCTAGAGACGCCCTTGGGAGCGAGATCTTCAGCTCATATGCAGGAACTGACTACCAGAATTCTTTCATTGGAGGAGGTTCACTAGCAAGAGTCCAGAGTGGAGAGGTCTTCTTTGACAACTTCGTGAACCGCAGCTCGTTTGCCACGTCCAAATGGATAGGGGGCCCTTCATTGAGTCATGATGAAGACGTGTTCCTGTTTGAACCTCCATCCATGAGACTGCAGGATTCCTGGGCCAAACGTTATCTCACACCATTTACCCCCGATGGCGAAGTGATATCATTCATTGTGAGTACTGAAGGAGAGCCCGTGGGCGAGGCGTATGTCATGCTTAGTGACTGGAGCGCCTTGACAGTGCGAGTGATACTGAAGTTCCTTGACGGGGAGCTCAAATGGTCTCAGGACGGTCAGTGGCACACCCTGATGTCATACAAGGAACGAGAGTGGTACGACATCACTCTGAAGCCCATGTTCGCAGATGATAGACACTTCCTATGGATTTGGGTTAACGGGAAGTGGATGGGTGAAATCGGATATTGTTATTATGGTGAAATCGATCATATCAGGTTTGGTGCATCCGGAGGTCCGGAAAGGGTGCTCTGGGTCGAAAGGGTAAAGATTGAAGCTTCCAACGTCATCTCGCTGAACTATGATGATCCCCCAGACTTTGACACTCATCTGCAGTTCGACCTCGTGACCTACAGGGAAGAGTTGTTTGACGCTCTGCCATCCATTGCCCTCACGCTCGGACTTCGGACAGTGCCCGTGAGCTGGGATTCTGGAACCGGGGTACATCATGAAAGCAGTCCGTACTCGATAATCTCTTCACCCAAGAGGCTGCGAGTGTACAGGGATATGGGAACCATTGAATACTCCTCTCCGCTCATAGAATTCTTCGGAGGTGATGTATGGGAGTTTGTAGGGCGATTTGACAACTATGAACCAAGGAGAATCCAGGAAGGAAACGATGAATCATGGCCTCGTCATTTCGATGATGACTTCTTCTTCTCTTGTCGTGATGACGGACGGGATGGATGGAATTGGGTGTCGATGCTTGAGGACAGAGAGACGAGTTTGCCCCCCTCCACACCTGCAGTTCCAACCTCGTGGTCTCTCACACATACGTTTGACGAAGTTCATCTAAGTCCACCACTCATCGGCCATCACTGGCATGGAACTAGGGACCTCCTGGAGGGCCAGAATCCCTGCGGGATGAGCCTCACACCGACTTCTGAGGAATACCATGTCCAGTATGTGTACTTGCAGACAGCGAACATACCAGATGAGCTGATGCTCCAATACGAGACTTCCGAAGGCTGGAATCATAGGGCCTACTGGGGAGAGAATCATATCGACCTCTCTCCCAAGGCGGACATGGGGCGCCTCCCTGCAGTTGGTGGGAGATGGTTCCAGTTCTTGGCCAAGGCTTCCGATATTGACACGGTGGACCGAGAGATAATCGATTTGAGGTTTTCCCTATTTAACGGAGAGGCCTACTGGGGTCCAACGGCGCTCTTAGGAACTGATTACGGAGGCATTGAAGTGACCGACCTGGCGGAGGGTATGAAGGTCGTACTTGAGATTCCAGAACTGGACTTGATGCTCTCCGAAACCATCTCCATATCTGGATCCGCATTCTTTGACTTGTACGATTGGGATATCCGCGTGTTCCCAGTCACCGGTTTCATGAGTATTTATGACGACGCTGATCCGGGTCCAGGTGAGGATTGGGTCTTGGTCCACGTCACACCAAGAATCGAGATGTGGGGGGGCGACATACTCGAGTGGACCGGAACCGATTTCTTCCCGAATGGGGTCGTAGATGAGATGGATCTTCTTTCAGGTGCCCTGAGATTCCAGAATTCCGACGGCAGGTTCTCGGAAACCCCGATGAGGGTGATGTCCTACTACTCCTATTCTCAGTATGGGGAGATACTCGAAACCAAGGTCTGGTGCGGCGATAAAGCCGAATGGATTCAAGATTGCGTTGATGGATGGGTACGCGAGTACTATGAATATGATGAGGCTACGACAAACGTCGGGCATCTCACACAACAAACTGACGGCAATGGGCACTCAACTACCTTCACGTACGACGCTGACGGCATTTACTTGAGGAGCGCCACTGATGTTGAGTCAGGGCAAGTAGTGATGCACTTCTACGATAAGTATACTGGCCTCCCCGAGGCGCATCGTCCCCCTGAGAGCCAAGACGAAGCAGGGGAGACAAAATACATATGGGATGGACTGGGCAGATTCCACAAGCTCGAGCATCCCGAGATTGAAGGAACTCGGGCCGACATCACCGCATGGTATGAAATCCGCGGACCGGGCGGAAATGGCCTCGACCATGACACAATCACGATTGAGAACGAAAACAACTACAAGACGAGAGAACATCTCGATGGCTTTGGGAGGACATACAGGATTGAGAGACTAGATCCGCTCTATGATGTATATTCATATGAGGAATACGAGTTCAATTTCTTTGGCAAAATCGCGAAATCGAGAATCCTGCACGATCCTAAGACAGCAGATCCAAACGATGACATCATCTTCGAGTTTTCCTACGAGTACGATTCCTCAGGAAGGCTAGTGAAGTCGACGAACCCTGACAGCACGTTCTCCACAATTGCCTATGATGACAACAAACTGGAGATGACGACGACTGATGAGGAAGGAAGTGATGATGGCATTGTCAAGGAGTACTCATATGATAAGGGCCTCAGGCTGATATCTGTCAGGGAATTGGACGGTGCGAGTTCCTTCATCACTTCGTACGAATACGACTCCGTCGGAAATCTCATTGAGATTGCGGATTCAAAGGGCTCGCCGGAAGTGACTCAGTTCATCTACGATGGTCGAAACCTGCTCAACCAGACCGTGCACAGCGATGGGAGTATGCTGACTCGAGGCTATGACAAGAATGGCCTACCGATTTGGCTTCAAAAGCCGGATGGCAATAAGATACGTTACATACGCGATTCGCTGGGGAGGGTGACCGATGAGATCCTAAGAGGCTCTAACAGGTATAGCACCTTCGAATACAATCAAAACGGCAACTTAGTCCATACTTGCATGTACACTTTTGAGAAGCAGGTGACCACTGAAAACGTCTATGATGCAAGGGATCGGCTCACGGACAAAGCCCTCACACTGGAGAAGTCTGGGTTTGGACAAGTCACTGAGACCGTCCACTACGACTACGACGATGCTGGCAATGTAGAGAGTATGAGTTATGGCCCCGTTTCGCTGACCTACGAGTATGACGACTACGGAAGGCTGGCACTAGTCATCGACGCGAGCCTGGGGGAACTTGCCAGCTTCGAGTATTGGGAAGATGATCTTCCGAAGCAAGTCACACAGGGCGAAGGTCCTTCTGGCCCAGTACTACAGACTCTCTATCAGTACACCGAGTCGAACGGAAGGCTGAAGAGGATTTTGGCCACCGAGACCGAATTCGGCACACCTCTTCTGGATATGGAGTATGCGCACTTCGGTAATGGGAACATACACACGATCAACAACGCGATGATAGGTTTGGAGACCTATGATTACGATGGTCTTGGACGCCTGAGGGCCGCTGAGAGCGCAAACACCTGGGGAACCTACTCGTATAGTTACGATGGGGTCGGAAACATCGACGAGATTGACGTTGACAAAGGAGGGACGCCCTATCAGATTGATTACGTCTACCTGCAGAACGATAAGGATCAGCTTCATCAGGTTGTGGACCCTGCCGATGGTACGACGACATATGATTATGATGCGAATGGCAATATGGTGCACCGGGAAAATGGCATTTTCCACTGGGAATATGTCTTCGACTACAGAGATGAACTCGAGACAGTCCACGCGTATGTCCAGATTGACCCGGAGCAGTATGCATCCAACTATATGGTCTGGTTTGCATACGATGCAGCCGGAAGAATGGTGTATGAAGAGGCAACCTTTGCGGATCCTCCATGCAGTACTCTATTCGTCCACTCAGGCTCCGAAGTTGTGCTAGAGGTCCCCTTTGACTGCGCTACCCCCCCTGACCCAACAGCCCATGTCTACGCCAACGGGTTGCATATCGCATCCGTCACATCATCTGACATCGAGTTCCACGTGCAGGATCACATCGGTAGTGTCCGGGCAGTGGTAGACGACCAAGGTAGCGTTTTATGGACTCTTGACTACGAGCCATTTGGCCTGGAGATCGGCCCACCGTCCGAAAGAAGGTTCAAGTACATTGATGGACAGGAGATTCCTCCGAGCGGTTCTGACCCAGTGTGGAATCTTGACCTCTACTGTTTGGGTTCAAGATTCTATGACCCAAAGATTGGCAGGTTCATCTCAAGAGATCCCTCACCCGGATTGCTCAGGTTGCCTCAAACAATGAACCCGTATGCCTACTCCGCCAACAATCCAGTGACCTATTCGGACCCCGAGGGTGATCTTCCATTCTTACTCATCATCGCTGCCGCCATGATCGTGGGTCTCGCAGTCACAGCGTCTTTCAGCGAGGGTTTTGCCAATATAGTCGACCCAATCATGATGGCAGTAGGCTTCATTCCTATCTTGGGAGACTTCATAAGCGATCCATATTTCGCGATTAGGTCCTCAATTGACTGTGCTCTTGGGAAGTGCGATGCGCTGACGCTTGGAATCGACATCGTCGTTCTACTGCCTTTCGTGTCCTCTCATCTGAGGGCTGTGAAGAGGGCCTCTGATGTCGCAGATGGTATCACAGACGCGGGAAGAGCTGCGAATAGGATCGAACCGGCCCTGGAAGGCATAGCAATCCATAAGCGCTTGCAGGCAGGATACCGAAGGGCTTTCGAGAGAATGGGTCTTAGAGAGGGTGTGGATTTCTTCATCGAGAGAGGTGTAAGACACGCAGATGATCCAATGAAGGTGGTCGGCAAAGGGAGAACTGATATCTTCCTGAGACTAATCGACAAAGAGACAGGGAAGAGCTTAGGACTTGTAATGGAAATTAAATCCCAGCTCACTCGTCCAGGTAGATACACAGCTCAAATCGCCGACTACTTTGCTACATTGAGGAAGGCTGGATATGACAGCTATGATGTGCTCATACACTACTATTGAGGATACTAGCATGGGCGACGAAGTCTGGTTCGTTGGGGTATGGGGTTTCCTCAGCGGGGAAGTCGGATGGAATGGGATTGGGAAGGCTGCCAAGGTCATCCTGGATCTTGTCGCGCCCTACAACGCACCACGCATCTCCTATTCCAGATTCATGTCGAACGGGAATAAGGAGAGAATTTGGTCCAGGAAAATGGACGAAGATGAGCTCCATTCGACTGTCAAAGAGCTCGGGATGGGTGACATTCTTTCGCTAAACGCTAGGACAACCCGTGGCGAGTGGGCATCAATGGAAAAGGGTCACTGGTTCTACCTGCACCTCGGCTCTGAGTATGACGATGAGAGAATGCCGTATCCAGAGGTTGGCATGCACGGCACATTTCCCTTATCGATGTTCCGCGAGGAAGAGAAGAGTGAGGGATACGAACTCTTGATTGATTTCCTTCACAGAATGAACGATGCAGCACCCATCCTCTATATGTACTCGAATCTGAGCAGATGGGACAGGTATCCTGGCATCCATGGAGTAGACAAACTCTACGCCCAGACCGCTCGACACATACCGCTCTCCAACATTGATGACATGTTCTGTAGAGGGCCGTTGGACGTGTATAGGAGAGGTGTCAAGGGGGCTTTCTGGTTGAACATCCTCAACCGAGACCACATTGACGCTCTCGGAGGAGTCGACCGCATTGAAGAGAAATCGAGACCCTATATTATGGAGACACTGCCCCATGGTCGTGTGATGATTCAGGTCACTCCCTCACCGATTGTGGCTGACACTCCAGAGAACAGGGAGGCCTTTGCCCGATTATTTGAGCTCTTCAAGCCAATCTATGCGTAGGCGACCCACCTAAAACTACCCTGTCCTCGTCCAGCTCTGAGTATGTCGTTCTTGATAATGAACTTCGACATTTCGCAATGCCACGCTCACATCACTGGGCTGGGTTCCTTTCTCAGGACTGAGTATGATGTTTCCAGCAAACGTGTGTTCCCGAGAAGGAGTGTCAGAAAGTGTAGGAGCACAAATCGAGATCTGCATGCTGTGTTTGGGGAATTCCTTCATCGAATATCCGATTCTGGAATCGTTTCTCATCTCCCTCTCTTTCTCGACATCTCTTTCTCAAGTGACCTAATCGTCTGGAGACTTATCTCTTCGCCTGCGCGGTTGCCGATCTCCCGCTCGATTTCCAGGCTCTGATTGTAGAAATCCAATGCCTGTTCGGGATGGTTTGTCAACTGATAGACTATGCCGATCTGGTGAAGGGTTGAGGCCTCGCCTGCGCGGTCGCCGATCTCCCGCTTGATTTCCAGGCTCTGATTGTAGAAATCCAATGCCTGTTCGGGATGGTTTGTCGACTCATAGGCCATGCCAATCTGGTGAAGGGTTGAGGCCTCGCCTGCGCGGTTGCCGATCTCCCGCTCGATTTCCAGGCTCTGATTGTAGAAATCCAATGCCTGTTCGGGATGGTTTGTCGACTCATAGGCCATGCCGATCTGGTGAAGGGTTGAGGCCTCGAATGCGCGGTCGCCGATCTCCCGCTCGATTTCCAGGCTCTGATTGTAGAAATCCAATGCCTGTTCGTGATGGTTTGTCGACTGATAGACTATGCCGATCTGGTGAAGGGTTTGGGCCTCGCCTGCGCGGTTGCCGATCTCCCGCGTGATTTCCAGGCTCTGATTGTAGGCATCCAATGCCTGTTCGGGATGGTTTGTCGACTCATAGGCCATGCCAATCTGGTGAAGGGTTGAGGCCTCGCCTGCACGGTTGCCGATCTCCCGCGTGATTTCCAGGCACTGATTGTAGGCATCAAGAGAATCAGGAAATCTGAACATGGAGTAAAGAATCCTCCCCTTCTGATGAAATGAGTGAGCGAGCTTATCCTTGTCATTCGTTTCATCTGCGCAGGTTCCTGCTCTCTCTGTCAGCTCCAAAGCCAAGCCATAGTCAAAAAGGCCATAAAGCCGACTACCGAGTTGTAGATTCAGATCCAATGCTTTCTCATACTCTTGACCGAGGAAATAGTGTTCAGCAAGAGAGATGTCCCTAGACTCTTTGGGAAACCTACCCTTTAGTGTCTCCAGACATTTCGCTGCTTGAGCATGCAATCTGGTCAATACTCCTTCTGGCAGCTCTTTCCTGCGGAATTCTCGCAATGAGGGGTGGGCAAATTCGTAGAACTCCTTTTCCAGTTTTCTGAAGAGAACGCTTTGGTTTAGTTCGTCCTGCAGTCTTGCCATGCGCTTCTCTTCTGTCCTCAACATGCAGGCGATGAGGGACAGTGACAATGGCGGGCGCAGAACGCACAGAGAATCCAACCGGTCTTTCCACAGCTCGTCCAATTCCGTGTAAATACATCGCACTGGGTCTATTGCCTCAGGCAGAATCTTCTCGACATCGGAAAGGCTCGGGGGAAGATTGAAGCCACGTTCTCGCAGCAGATTGAAGCAACTCACCAGACAGAATGGATCGCCAACGTTCATACTCAAGAATTCCGCTACCGAGTTGTCGATTGCGACCCCATATCTCAACCTGGCTAAATCCTTGACCTCCTCCGGATCCATTCCGCTGAGACGAATCTCCGCGTGACCGTATCTATCCAATTCCCCCCTCAATTCAACGTACATGATCATACTTTCAGTCTCCAGCCGAAAAGAGGCTACACAAGCGATAGCCCGTGGCAAGTTCCTGATGAGGTCTTTCATCAGCCGAAAGTCCGGTTCAGAAGACCATTGAACGTCATCAACAAGAATGACCAGAATCCGGTTCTTCTTTGTCAACTCATCGCTCAGGGCATTAAGCACTGAGATGAGAGAGGAAAGCAATTGACTGTATTCGATCGTTTTCCCCGGCAGAAACCCCCTAGATATGGTTGTGCCCATGTCGACACCGACCTTTGCAGGTCCTGCCAGTGAAGAAGCTTTCTCCAAAACATCCAAGGCTACTCCGATGGATTTCGCTACTCTAGGACTGGCGAGCACTTTCCTGAACCATCCGAATCCACGATATCCTTTCAAGTCTGCAAGCAAGTCTCGATAGGTGGTAAATACCATACCCGGTGTTTCCAGAAAGTACTTCTTTATCGCAGGAGTTCCCAATCCGCCCTTTTCGTTCTGGACCATGCACTCTGCCCAGTCGACAAACGAGGTCTTTCCGGAACCGCGGGCACCTGAGATCATGACAAACTGCCCCCGATGTTTCGCCTGACTCAAAGCTTTCAGGAGTCCTTTTCTTCCATCGGATCGCCCGGCAAACTCGTGCGGCGGGCAGGGACCATAGGATACTTGAGTTATGGTGTTGCTCTTGAGGCTAATCTCGTCACTCCCCCACTGATCCATGAGTTCGACAAGATTTAAGGCTTTTCTGTCATGTATCGTAAGGAAGTGCGACATTATTGGACGCCTCTGACCTGTGCGGGAAATCGTAGTCTGTATTCGCCACCAGCGACACCTGCCACAGGGTTCCGGGTCTGGAGGAGGAGTAGGAGAAGGTCAGCCCCATTGATCCTTCATAATCCGAGCAACATGGAGACTGCGCCGACGATGAAGAGCATCGTTAGCCCCAATCCTATGGCGAGCACCTGGACCGCGTGGGGTTGCCTCAGTCTCAGAAGACTGACGCCCGATACGAGTGTCAAAGGCCCGAGGATGCCCAGGATCACAAAGATGAGAATCATCATCTCATTCCAATCATAATGTGTGGCCGGGAAGTATATGGTCTTTTCCGTGGAATCGGCAGAGTTCATAGGGGACCGCGACGTTTTTTCCCAAAACGATTTCATATGGAAGGGTCGACAGATACTACAGGGACAATGCAAATCACGGACATTTCGGCGATGGAATATAGGCTCTACAACAGGCTGTACAAGAAAAGCTATAACCACCTACAGAAATGGAACACTCGTTGTCGAGGCCAACATGAAGAACGGTGCTACAGTAATGGTCCTTCTGGTCGTGAT
>JAGMAI010000128.1 GCA_023130895.1 Thermoplasmata archaeon | reverse complement strand
CCCCATGACTATTACGAGAGTCGCCACGGCCACGGACAGTATCTGCTCCGCCCTGGCATGTCCGTACGGGTGTTCGAGGTCTGCCTCCTTCTTGGCCAGTCTGAACCCAAAGAGAATGACAAGGGAGATACCGACATCCGTCATGTGATTCATCGAATCGCCAAAGAGCGCTATGCTGGAAATCAGGAGGCCAATCGCGAGTTTCGACGCGAACAGCGAGCCGTTCCCGATGAGGCTGACCGTGGATTCCAAGGTGCCGTACTTCGCTCTCACAGCCGGGTCTGTCGGGTCCCCATAATCAGGAATGATGGACAAGTACGGCTTTCAAAGCCCAAGGAGGATTTAAGGATTGTGCCGACGACCCAGGCTCCTACTCCCGCTGCAGTTTGACCACCGTCAGCGGGAACGGGATGTCGATGCCCTCCTCCGCGAACCGCCGATTTATCTCCGTCCTGAAATCGCTCTCCACCTTCCCCCTGTTCGTCAGCTTGTCCACCCAGCATTTGACCATGAAGTTCAGGCTCGAGTCTCCGAACTCAAGGAACCTCACGAACGGGGCAGAGCCCTCGTCCTTCAGGACGTTCGGGTGGGAACTCGCAATCTCGAGGAGAAGCCGTTCCACCTTCTGGACATCGGCTCCGCATTCGACCCCAACATCAACCCTCGCACGGCTTCTCTCGTCCGGTCGCGTCTCGTTGAGGATCTTCATGCTCGCGACCTTGTTGTTTGGCAGGATTATGATGTTGTGGGCGGATATGTCGTACATCTTCGTGCTCCGCAGACCCACATCCAGAACTCTGCATGTCTCACCCGACTCCAGCACGAGCCTGTCTCCCACCGAGAACGGTCTGTCCAGCATGAGGTGTATTCCGCTGAAGAAGTTGCTCAGGGTATCCTGAGCCGCAAAAGCGATGATCAGCCCCAGGACGCCCAGTCCCGCTATGAAGAACGTGATGTCATAGCCGAAATACTGGATGACGAAAACGAAGCCAACTATGATGATCACGACGGCGCCTATCTTGTCGATGATGGGGACGAGCCTGTCGTCGAGCGTGGACTTAGTCTTCCGAGCGAGGCTCTTCCCGTACTGGATGAGGACTCTTCGGAATACATGAAATGATACCCATGTGAGGAGAAGGATGATGAGGACCCCGTAGACAGTCTCCAGCACTGACATGATGTCCTTATCTAGGCCCAGTATGTCAAGGGAGGAGAACGCCCCGATGATGACGATGATGGCGAAGATGGGGCCTTTGACGAGCTCCACTATCGTGTCGTCAATCACGTTCTCCGTCTTCTTGGCCCTTCTTCCCGCTGTCGGAAGGACGATCGCGATGAGCAGCAGCCCGATTGCCACCCATATCAGCACTGTGATGAGAAAGGCTCCCCACCTGTTGTCCAGAGGCTCAGGGAGGAAGTTGTCGTAGACCCCGAGTATCTTCCCGAAATGGCTCACCTCAGGTGTCCTCCCGGTCAACTGTATGCGGACGACGAAATCCTCGCTGTCCATGTCCCCCGTGTCGATGTCGGAGACCTCCACGGTCAACGTGAGCAGGACATCTTCCAGATCCGTCTCAGGAGGGGACCTGAACAAGACTCCCACGAGGGTGTCGTTGCCGGGGTTGAGAATGAACCTCCCTGGCTCCACGGTCGCAGAGAAACCGTCTGGTAAGGTCCCGGCTGTCGCATTGACGTAGTAAGGCGACGTGCCGTTGTTGAAGAGTATCCACCTGTATGAGGCGCTCTCACCCAGATCCACGGTCTGACTTGAAGAGTCCGCAGGAAACACCAGTATATCACTTGAGCCAACAGCGTTGGCGGAGATATGGTCCGGAACCATCAGAAGCATGCAAGCCAGGAAGACTGCCGCAAGTATCGCACCTGTCTTTCTCATAGGCTACGGTTCGATACTGGATGAACATATAAATGTTCCTTCTGTCAATGCAGAGGAACTCGATTTGCCTTGGCGGAAAACAGATCATCTCGCCCCTGGGCAACCCACTCTACAGCTTTCTGAGCATTCTCTTGACCTTCTGCTCACCCACTGGGGTAATCCTGTATTTCTTTTCGGGCGGGAACTCGTTCTCCTTGTGGCTCTCGACGTATCCTTCTTCCTCGAGGCTCAGGAGATCCTCCTCAAGTAGGGGCTGGTTCGGGGCTGTCCCCATTCGTTTCAAACCCTGGACAAGACCCTGGAGCGACATATCCTCATCGGCATCGTGGAGAGCCTCCAGAATCCTATACCATCGATACTCAAAGAATGCTGAACTCTTGAGCGAGATCGCGGACTTCTTTGCCGTGGGCTCGTCGCCTTCGACATGCCTTGCGTGTAGTCTTTCCACGTCCTCCATGATTAGTATTCGCACTCGACTGGATAAGTATTTTTTGGTACAAGTTTTCACAAATGAGATTAATCGAGCCAGTGTGATTCGGCCAATCCCATTGCGCAATCCTAAGAACGAGCGGGAAACATATAAATCGGAGTATCTTCTCCGAAGCTCGGGCCTATGGAACCTATTCATGCCGTGCTCTTGGGCATTGTCCAGGGAATCACAGAGTGGCTTCCGGTCAGCAGCTCAGGCCATCTCGTTCTTCTTCAGGAGTATTTCGGACTCAATGTGCCGGTGTTCTTCGACCTTGTGCTTCACGTCGCGACCGTGATAGTCGTCATCGTGGCATTCAGAAAGGACATAGTCGACATACTCCGTTCCGTGGCTAGAACATTCAGACTCAGGAAGGAAGGGATGGGCTTCCGAGAGATCCTCGCAACCGAAAGGCCAACCCTCCTCGCCTGGTTCATCATCCTCGGGAGCATCCCGACGGCGATAGTCGGCTTCGCTCTCCGTGATATCGTCCATCCCTTGTTCACCAATGTCACCGCCGTGGGTATTGCCCTCCTCGCGACAGGGGCGATCCTCCTTGTCACGGTGCTGGCAAGCAAGAGGAAGGAGTTCATGGGGTCTCTCGACGCCGTCTCCGTGGGCATCATGCAGGGCATCTCAATCGTCCCGGGCATCTCAAGGTCAGGATCGATAATCTCAGTCGGTATGCTGAGAGGGATGGACCGAGAACTGGCCGCCCGCTACGCTTTTCTCCTTTCCATCCCAGCGATCTTGGGTGCGGCGGCATTCGAGCTCACCCAGGCCATGAGCGGCCAGGTGGACATCGACCTCTACCTCTTGGGGATAGCCTTCCTTTCCTCCCTCCTATTCGGCTACGTCTCCATAAGGCTCTTGTGGTACATCATCAAGAGCGCCAAGCTTCACTACTTCTCCGTCTACTGCTTCCTCATGGGGGGCTTGGTGCTCCTTCACAGGCTCCTGTGACCTCGTCAGGGAGAGAAGCTCTTCGAACCTGCTAGCAACAAAGGAAGATCATCGTAGTGTCATCATGACCTTCTCGATTCGGATTGCGAGGATTAGGGAGTAGAACTGCTGAATGACCGCGATTTTTGGAGATGGAGGCAGACCTTCCCTCAGCAACGCTTTGAAGAACTTGTCCATGGACTCCTGAATCTCCGCCACGTTCTCCTCCGTGAACTGTCTGTTGAAGTCCATCGGGAGTCCCCACAGCCTCTGGTATACCCTGTGGGAGTGAATCCTCAATCTGGCGTTGACGATCTTCTGAGCTCCTGCAACGTACTGCCGGCTGCCCAAGAATATCAGTCCCTCGGAAAGAGCCCCGAGCAGGATCTTCGGGAGCGACAGGTTGTCGAGGTCTGGCAGGACATCCTGGGCTGCAAGTGCCCCTATCGCGGTTAGGTCGAAGATGCTCGCCATTTGGCTGAAGTCCTTGGACTCGATCTCAGAGCGCATCTCCACAGAGAACTCATGGAAATCCCTCACCACGTCGAGCGCGTCTTCGACCGCCTCTCCGGTCTGGGAGGATTTCCTGTCCTTTCGGAGTCCTGCGGTGGCCTTGAGCGCGTTAAGCTCGCTGCTCAGGCTCCACAGACCCTCAGGTGATGCGTCCTTGAGAGCGCCCGTAAGCTTCTCTTCCACGACGTCAACTCTCTCCATCGGAATCTCTAAGCGGGTTCCAGATATAAATGTGAGTGGGACGTCGACCGAGGTGTCATGGTCACCTCATCACCGCTATCGCCGTGTGGGACTCACCATCGGCGTATACGTCAACGCCTTCAGGGATTTCGACCAGGCGGACATTCTCCGAGTCCCAACGATTCTTGCTCTCCTTCAGGATCCTCTCGTTCAGGTACCCGCCCTTCTCCAGCCAGAGAGGGATGTAGAGTGTGTTCGTCGCCAGCATGTCTCCGAAGAAGTGGGTTCCGTACGAGAGCTCGGGCGAGAAGCGCTTGTAGCTCACCTCGACTATGACCGAGGCGTTGCTGATCTCGGCATACCGGACGGGGATTCCTAGTTCCGGGTTCTGCGTGGCCCACCTGCCTGGACCTATCAGGATGTAGTTCTTGTCTTCCATCGTCTTGTTCACGCTACCGATCTCTCGCGCCAGGGCGAATCCCTTCTGGAACTCATAGGTCTCGTGCGGGATGAAGACGATGTGTTTCAGCCCCCTCTGTACGCCGTTGCCCAGAATCTTCTCCGCCCGGAATATGACCTTCTCCTGCGGGACGTCCTTCGGTATCCTGACCCTCCTGTGCTCCGGTCTCCCACCAAGGGGTCTGACCTGCAGCAGGTAGAACATCCCCTTCTCCTCTCCGTTCTCATCCGGCTCGAAGTTCACCGCGAACTCGATGTCAACGGGCATCCCAAAGCGCCTCTCCAGGTTTGTCAGAAGGCTCTTCATCAGCGGGATGAAGGGCATGTGTTTGTTGCTGCCCAGAATCGCATCGAACGTGGCCAGAAGCCTGGTGTCCTTCCCTGGCAGCACGCTCGCTTCGGTGATGTAGCCCTCCGGAGAGAGCGCTGAGCATATCATGTGAAGCCTGTTGTTCGCCTCCTTGAGATTGGAGATTTGTTCTTCTATGAGCAGTCCCGATCTGAAGTCGAGAACGTCAGCGATCTCCTGTGAATACTTCACGATGTCGCCAACGACCATGCCCTCGGGCCTGAGGCTGGGCAACGTTGGAGAGAAGACCCTTGCATAGTAGCGGCCCACGGCTCTCGTGCCGAGCCCGAGCACCAATCTGCCGACACCGTCCTCGGACCTTATCCTGTCCGTCCACGGGTAGTAGTTCCTCGAAAAAGCGACTCCCGCGAACAACGGGTAGTACAATCCATCTGTATGATGTGATCCCACCAGGCTCTGGATGAGAACGCCCATCCTCTCGTCCTGCCAGGAGATCTTGTGCTTCTTCCTGTATTCCTTGGCGTCGTCACCGAACGTCGACACGTAGACGATCTTTATGGCGGTTTCCAGCTGCGCGATCCTCTCCGCCATCGTGCCATCATTGGGGATGAAGACGGACTGGTACACTCCAGCGAATGAATGCTTCAGACTGTCCTCAAGGAAGCTGGATGACCTGACCGCGAGCGGTCTTTTCTCCTCCTTCAAGACGCTCCCTATGAACTCGAGGCAGTCTTTGGGCATCTGCCCCGCGATGATCGCCCTGTTCATTTCAGGGACATCTATTTCGTCATCGCACTTCATCTGGACCATGTCGCTTACATTGTTCAGTTCGATGAAGTCGTCGAAGACACTGGTTGCTAGAATCCACGATCGCGGTATCCTGAGCCTGTCCTGGTGGTCACAGATGACCTCCCCCAGTTTCTCGATCGCCGACTTTGAATACAACAGGCCTATGGACTTCCCACCGACGGAGCCGCTTCCGAGGAGGTCAAAACCTGAAGGCAGAGAATCGGGATCCACTCTGAAATCGGC
>JAGMAI010000127.1 GCA_023130895.1 Thermoplasmata archaeon | reverse complement strand
TAAGCTTCGGGGTTCTTTCTCTCGGGAGCTTCTCTTTCGTCAGGACGATGGGTCTCAGCATAATGCTGGGGATCGGGCTCGCCCTGATCGTTGCGATCACTTTGATTCCCTCCCTCTTGATGCTTCTGGGAGATAGAGTATTCTGGCCTGCTGGAAAGAAATGGAACAAGAGCCCCATGAAGGAGAAGAAGGGACCTGGATATTTCAGAAGAGCCTCGTCCTTCTCCGTGAAACACCCAAGGGCGATCGTTCTTGCCGCCCTTCTGGTCTCTGTTCCTGCGGTCTACGGAGTCCTCACCCTGGAAACGAGCTTTGACTTCATCGCGGCCATGCCGGAGACGGAGGCGACGAGGGGATTGGATCTCCTCGGAGAAGGCTTCGGGAAGGGAAAGATCCTTCCGACCTATGTCGTCATCCAGTTCGACTCGCCTTTCTACGGTAACGGAACCTTCGACGGTTCGGTTCTCAACAGCCTTGAGAACCTTTCGCAAAGTCTTGAGGGCTTGGACAATACTGTGACTGTGATCGGGCCAACCAGGCCGCAAGGTCAGACCGTCGACTACGGCAACCTTAGCCAGATGAGTCCAATGCAGGCCTCGGCCGTGATGGTGATGATGCTCCAGAGCGTCGGAGAGGACAACAGGACCGCACTCCTCACGATAGAACTGGAGGAGGAGCCCTTCTCAAAGACTTCGGTGCAAAGCGTCTCCGAGATCCATGATGCCATTTCGGACTCGAAAAGGAGCGACCCCAACATGGAGGGGGCTGAAACCCTCGTGGGCGGGGCGACGGCGAGCATCCGAGACACGAGCATCATTTTCAATGAAGACTTCCAATTCATGGCCGTTGTCGTAGTGATAGGTATCTTCCTTCTCCTTCTCTTCGTGCTGGGCTCCGTTCTCCTCCCGCTCAGGCTGATACTCACCATATTGCTGAGCATAACATGGACGCTGGCCGTGACCATGGTCCTCTTTCAAGTTCTGATTGGAATCCCGGTCCTTTGGATGATGCCTTTGATTCTCTTCGTTATCGCCATGGGCCTGGGCATGGACTATGACATCTTCCTGACGACGCGTATCCGAGAGGAGGTTGCCAAGGGCAAGACCGACAAGGAAGCGATCGTCGAGGCTGTCGATAAGACGGGAGGCATCATCACTGCGGCGGGCGCTGTCATGGCGGGAGCATTCGGCTCCATGATGCTTTCCAGTCTGGGCATGCTCCAGGAATTCGGTTTCGCGCTCTTCTTCGTCATCATAATCGACGCGATGATCGTTCGGATCTACCTCGTCCCCGCCATAATGGTTCTCCTCGAGAAGTGGAACTGGTGGGCCCCCGGGAGAATCCAGAGGGTCAGGCGGGAAGAGAAGATGAAGAGGAAGTCGGAGAAGAAGTAGCGGTTAGACCTCGACGTCAGGGTGCTCTTTCAAGTACTCATCTATGGCGGCGTGCAGCCCGTCCGCCGCCAGGTTGCTGCAGTGCATCTTGATGGGCGGTAGCCCGTCCAGGGCGTCGGCGACATCCTTGCGTGTGATCTTCAGAGCCTCCTTCAGGGTCCTCCCCTTCGCGAGCTCCGTGATCATGGATGAGGTGGCAATGGCGGCCGCGCAGCCCATGGTCTTCCATCCGATGTCAGCGATGATGCCGTCCTCGACCTTGATATAGATGTTCATGACATCCCCGCAGACCGGGTTCCCGACCTCGCCCACCGCGTCAGCGTCCTCCAGCGCCCCCGCGTTCCTGGGGTTCTGGAAGTGCTCAATCACTTTCTTCGAATACATGCTCTGTCCCCCTCATGTGCATCTGGACATATGAGAGCTGCGTTAGAACCTGACGATCGAGGACACGGGGATGACGGGTATGTGGAACTCGGAGAGCTGCCTCTCCAGGCCCGCGATGAACTGCGTTGCCATGATAGTGTTGCCGTGACCCCAGTCCTTCGCCTTCCTCGCCAGGAAGATGATGTCGGGCTCGCAGTC
>JAGMAI010000126.1 GCA_023130895.1 Thermoplasmata archaeon | reverse complement strand
TCCACGATGTCGATGATGTTCATCGGGGTTATGTGCTCCAGGATGTCCACGCTGTCGATGACTCCCTTCTGGACAGCGGTTGGATTGTCCCGGTAGTCCGCCACAACGAACGAGATGCCAGGGTTCTTGCGCAGCTGCTTTATCACCCTTATGCCGAGGTCTCCGCCTCCCACCACCAGTGCCTTCACCGCTCCACTCTCGCTAACCTCTTCCATATCGTCATATACCATGCCCTACGAGAATATTATCGTTTCTGTCCCTCGAGCTCCCTCTCAGGTGGGCCATCATACTCCACCTCGGAGGCGAGGAAGCTCGTGAGCGGGGGTTCCCGGGTCATCTCCTCATAGACCTGAGCGATGAGTCCCGCGGACCTCCCGAGGAGGAAGAAGCCCTTCCCCAGCCGGTGGTCGAAGTTCATGTCGCACGCTATGGCCGCGATGGCCCCGTCCAGGTTGATGGGCAGCTTCTTGCCCGCCTCCCGGAAGAAGTACTGCAGCGCTCTGATTATGACCGTATGAGTGCCGGAAATCCCGAGCTCTCTGGACAGCTCGAAGAGCCGCGTCACCCGCGGGTCCTCCGTGTGGAGGTAGTGCCCCAGCCCGGGCATCTTCGCTTTTCTGGACATCAGGGTGCGCATATGTTCCTCAGCGACGTCCTTCGGTCCTTTATCCTGTTCTTTCGCCCGCTTCGATATGGCATACAGGGTCCTCATGCAGGCCTCTATGGCGCCTCCGTGGAAGTCGCCCACGGCCAAGAGCCCGCCCGCGACCGCTGTCGGAAGAGGGACTCCGGCAGATGCTATGGACCGGGCAACCAGACCCGTTGGGATGTTGATCCCGTGATCGATGCAGGAGACGAGTATCGCATCGAGCATCCTCCGCTCGTTCTCGCCAGGAAGTTCCCACTTGAGGAGAAGGAACAGGGCATCGGTGAAGGTCACGCTGCCTATGAGGTCGTCCTGCTTGTAGCCGCGCGTCACGATCTTGTTCTTCTCAACTAGGCTTATCGACGTCTTTCTCATGGTTTCCACTCCAACTACCAGCATTCCAAGCCGTATGTGGCGCTGTCGGTCAAACGAAACCGAAGAACGCCATAAGGAAGCTGAATAGGACCGTGATGACGATGGCGGGAACGGAGATCAGCAAGCCAGTCGTGGCTAGCTCTCTCTTCGACACCATGCCCGTACCGTACACGAGCGTGGACGAAGGAGTGGCGACCGGGGTCGCGAACGAGAGGACCATGGAGAACGCGACCGGAAGGACGAAGACCTTGACGCTGATCCCGGCGAACTCCGGAAGGGTTGACATGCTTATCATTATCGGGATCAGGATGGCTGCCGTTGCGGTGTTGTTCATGAAATTGCTGAGCCCGACAGCTACGAAGGAGATCACGAGAAGAAGCATCATCAGGTAAAGGGGGTCACCGAGGACTTTCAAGAAGCTCGTCGCAGAAATGAGGCCGCTTCCCAGCCAGTCCGCGGTCCCGGAGAGTATCATTGCATGGCCCATGGAGAGCCCGGCACCGACGATGAGGAAGAGCCCCCAAGGTATCATCTTGGCATCCTCCCAGTCAAGGCCTCTGGTCACGAAGAGAAGGACGGCAGCCAACGCCGCTACCACCGCTGGGGCGTTGAAGCCGACCAGGTACGGCAGGGGAATGAGCAGAAACTCGGCCGCACGTTCGCCGAATATCCAAAAGGCCACCGCTCCCAGGAAGATGATGAGGACCTTCTTCTCGTCGTTGGACATGGGACCCAGTTCCTTTCTTTCCTCCTCCACCCAGCTCAGGTCGAGCTTGTCCACGCCAACAGGGTAGAACTTCAGGAGAATCGCCCAAGAAACGATCAGAATAACCATGGAGAGCGGGAGCCCGATGATCATCCAATCCACGAAGTCCCAAGTGGGATCCACCTTGACGAGGAAACTGGATGCAACGGCGTTCGGGGATGAGCCTATTATCGTGGCCATCCCGCCGATGATCGTTGCGGCTGCCACAGCGAGCAGGAGGACCACGGCGATCCGATGTGCCTTCTCCTTCTCCTGCGTGACCCTGTGCGCGATTCCGATCGTGACGGGAATCAGAAGAGCTGCCGTGGCCGTGTTGGAGATCCACATCGAGAGGATGGCGGCTCCGAACATGATTGCGAGAAGAAGCCACTTGAACTCCCCCTTCGACTTGGAGATCAGATAGAGGGTGAGGCGCCTGTCGATCCCGTTCCTCCTGAAGGCCTCCGCGATAATCAGCCCGCCCAGAATGACGTAGACAACCGGGTCCGAGAACGGGGCGAAGGCCTGTTCTGCGGGGGAGGCGTCGCCCGGGCCCGTTGGAAATATGTTATACAGGACCAGAAGAGCGGGTACAAGGAGCGAAGTGATGGGCAGGGGAAGCGACTCGAAAGCCCACATCAGGGATATGCAGAGGAATATTCCCAGCATGTACTGGATGGTGGTATCGATCCCCAGCGGGACGAACGTGAAGAAGAGAAGGACACTGAAAGGGACCAGAAGCTTGATGGTCTTCCTCGTCCACGTTCCCAGCCTGCCGAAGAACTTGAAGAACGAGGGCTTGAGCCCGACGATATGCCTCTCCGCCTCGACGAGAGCGTGAACGACCTTCTTCGAGACGCGCTCAGGCTTCTCAGCTTTCTTGTCTTGCCTCTCGTCAGGGGAGCCCTTCATTACGATGCCCAATTGCACCGTTCCTAAAAAACCTATTTCAAGCGGGCGGGCGTGTTCTCCGAACTCCTCCGCTTAACCTTATATACGCGGATTTGTTGAGACGGATTTGGAGGAGATTGAATTGTCATACAAGAAGATGGCAGACACCATCGTGAACAAGTGCCTGAAAGTAAGCAAGAAAGACGTCGTGATCGTGAGCACCTACCAACACACGGTCGACCTGGCCGAGGAGATAGCCATGGCTTGCTTCGACAAGGAGGCGGATGTCCTGACGATACTGGACACGGACCGCGTGTTCTATCACCACCTTCGCGTCCTTCCGGAGTCCAATCTCAGGAAGACGTCGGCTCACTGCATGGGCCTCTCGAGGTACAGCACTGTGAACATATTCGTCGGTGGTCCAGAGGACCCGAAACCCATGAGTAAGATCCCGTCGGGGAAGTACGCGGCGCTCTTCGAGGGCGAGCAACCGCACGGTGACTACATGCGGAAGCAGAAGATCAAGATAGGCTACCTAGGCATGGGCGCTGTCACTCCACAGAGGGCCAAGGCGTATGGTTTCGACTACGACGAATGGAAGAGGATGGTGACCGCCGCCTCGGCTGCCGACCCATCCGAGATGCTCAAGTTCGGCAACAGGCTGGCAAGGGCACTCACCAAGGGAAAAGCCATGCGGGTTACGACAAGAGCGGGAACCGACCTCAGCTGTGACCTTGGCAATCGAAAAGCCTTCGTCTTCACCCCCAAGCTGACAAAGGCAAACATGGACAAGGGGCTCTTCGGCGTGTCGATTCCTGCCGGAGACGTCGCCATCGCGCCTATCGAGAAGAGCGTCAAGGGCAAAGCATTCTTCGACGTTCCTCAGCCCTCCGTTGGCAAACTCGTCGAGGGAATGAGGTGGACGTTCAAGGACGG
>JAGMAI010000125.1 GCA_023130895.1 Thermoplasmata archaeon | reverse complement strand
CCTCATCGTGGGATCCATATATGTTCTGGTCGCGGCTCTAATCGGGGCAGGTTTGGCCATAGGACTGTTCCTTCTGACCATAATGAAGTCCTAGCCTCAGAAACCCTTATCTGTTTTCTCGTGTCTTTGGGTAGTGAGAACTATGTCTGTCCTCGTGATACTCGGCAGCAAGTCCGACAAGAAGATTGGAGACAAGGCCATCGACATTCTCGCGCAGTTCGGCGTGCGTTCCAAGATGATTGTTGCGTCGGCCCACAGATCGCCCGAGTATCTGCACGATGAGATCGAAAGAAGCGATGCCAAGGTCATTATAGCGGTTGCCGGTCTTTCTGCGGCGCTTCCTGGTGCCGTTGCTTCGAAGACTATACGGCCCGTCATCGGAGTGCCGGTGAGCGGGAAGATCAGCCTCGATTCCCTCCTCTCCATCGTGCAGATGCCCCCTGGGATTCCCGTTGCGGCGGTCGGACTGGACAGGGGAGAGAATGCGGCCATTCTGGCGGTCGAGATACTATCGATATCCGACGAACAGCTGAAGGAGAAGCTGGAGAAGCACAGAAAGAGGTTGAAGGAGTGGACAATCGAGGATTCCAAATCAATCGGTGATTAGTTGTTCGATCCGGAGGAGTTCATCGAAAAGCAGACCGAGGACCTGGCGGCAGAGGTGGATGGAAAGGCCATAATAGGCGTCTCTGGGGGCGTGGACAGCATGGTCGCCGCGATCCTCATGGACCGCGCGATAGGCAAGCGGCTTTTCGCGGTTTACGTTAACAATGGGTTCATGCGCAAGAACGAGGACGCTGAGGTCGCCAAGGCTTTCGACGCGACCGGGGTGAGGTACAGAATCGTGGACGCTGGTGAGGAGTTCTTCGACTCGTTGAAGGGCATCATCGATCCAGAGGAGAAGCGGAAGATCATAGGGAGCAAGTTCATCGAGGTTTTTGAGCGGGAAGCGATTGATTGGGGAGCCGTGTATCTCGTCCAAGGAACAATCGCCCCCGATTGGATCGAAAGCGGTGGTCAGCTCCGCGATACCATCAAGTCGCATCACAATGTGGGCGGCCTTCCGTCCTCGATGAAGCTCAAGCTGGTCGAGCCCTTGAGGGACCTCTACAAGGACGAGGTGAGGAAGGTGGCGAGGTCGCTGGGCATATCCGTTTCCGAGAGGCAACCATTCCCCGGTCCCGCACTTGCCATAAGGATACTCGGCGAGGTCACCCCAGCAAGAGTGGAAGTGGTCAGGGAAGCCTGCGCGATAGCTGAGGAGGAGATTGAGAAGGCTGCCGAATCAGGGAAGATGGATGTCCCGTGGCAGTACTTCGCCGTCCTTCTCCCGCTCAAGTCCGTGGGCGTCCAAGGAGACGTGCGTGCCTACGGGAACACGGTCGCAGTGCGAGCCGTGGAGTCCGTCGACGGCATGACTGCCAACTACATGCGCATTCCACATGACGTTCTCGAAACTATCTCCGTGAGGATCACAAACGAGATCAAATCTGTCAACCGGGTCGTCTACGACATCACCCATAAACCGCCTGCCACAATAGAGTGGGAGTAGCGGTCAAAGGTTTATATTCTGTTTCTCGATGACCTCATGTGAAGATATTCGTCATCGACAACGGTGGGCAGTGGACTCACAGAGAGTGGAGGGTCCTGCGAGACATCGGCGTCGATACGAAGATTATTCCAAACACGACCCCTCTTGATGAGATCGATGCTGACGGTCTCGTCCTTTCTGGCGGGGCGCCTAGCGTCGGTTTGGAAGTGGACAAGATGGGCAGAAACAGCGAATACTTGGAGAAGGCGGACATACCCATCCTAGGCATCTGCGCAGGTCATCAGTTCATGGCGATATTCTTTGGCGGGAAGGCAGGGGCATCTGGAATCCCTGAGTTTGGCAAAGCCACGATAATCGTCGATGATGAGGACGATCTCTTCGTAGGCTTGCCGAGGAAGTTCGAGGCTTGGTTGTCCCACAACGACGAGGTTAGCGAAGTTCCGCCCGACTTCATGGTTCTCGCGCACTCGGAGAACTGTCCAGTTCAATCCATGAAACACACCAAGAGACCCGTGTATGGGCTACAATTCCATCCTGAGGTCGAACACACCGAGCACGGTTACGAGATATTCAAGAACTTCGTCAGGGTCTGCGAGGTGGGGTGAACGGACAAGACTGAAGTGATTGAAGACGCACTGAAGCGCAGGCGAAAGAACGAGACGTTCGAGAGAGCATTGGGAAAGGCCGTGCGTAGATCTGGCGGGAAGTACGAGGATTACATTGAGATTATGTCACACATAAGGGATAAGAGGGAAGAGAAGAGCCTCACCCTCGAGGAGGCCGCTCGCGAAGTGGCGAGCGTCCATCAATTGTAAATCTCTCTGTTGAGAATGTGCGTTGGTCTTTTACTGTCCAGAACCTTCAGCACCTGTTCAGCGACAATCTTGCCCGCTCTTACCTGAGCCTCCTTTGTCGACGCGCCCAGATGAGGCGTCAAGTGAATGTTCTCGAATCTCAGAAGCGGACTATCCATAGGGGGTTCGTTTTCGAAGACGTCAAGAGCTGCACCTGCGATGAGTCCATCCTTGAGCGCGTCTGCAAGTGCGGCCTCATCCACAATCCCGCCCCTCGCGCAATTGACCAGGTATGCTGTCTCTTTCATGGTCTCCAGTTGTTCCTTTCCGATGAGACCCCTAGTCTTGGACGTCAGAACCGCATGGATGCTCACGAAGTCCGCTTCCTTCAGAAGTCTCGGAAGCTCAACCAGTTCCACTCCAATCTCTCTAGCGATCCTCCCCTTCAGATAAGGATCGAATGCGAGAATCCTCATTTCGAACGCCTTTGCCCGCTTTGCGACTTCGGCACCGATCCTCCCGGCACCCACGAGACCAAGGACCTTGTACTGAAGCTCCGTTCCAATGAACTTCTTCTTTTCCCATTTCCCGGCCCTTATACTTCGATCGGAGAACACGATGTTCCTTGCCAGCGAGATCATGTGCCCTACCGCCAGCTCGGCGACGGACACGGTGCTCCCCCTTGGCGAGAAGACGACCGGGATCTTCCTGGCGGTCGCTGCCTTGACATCGATGTTATCCACCCCGACGCCCGCTCTTCCGACGACCTTGAGGTTCTCTCCCTTCTGGATGACGTCCTCGGTCACCTTCGTTTTGCTTCTCACGATTATGGCGTCATAGCGACCAATGTGGCTGAGCAGCTCGATCGCTCCGTACTCCATCACATCGACTTCGTGCTTGGCTCTAAGAAGGTCGATTGCCTCCTCCGCGATTGCATCGTTCACAAGGATCTTCATTTGACCACGGGGGGGGAAATGGTCTGCAATATAAAAAGCCGAGGTCATCCTAGAAGCCCGGGAATGAAAAACACCATGCTGACGATTAGGACGACTACCAGAACTATCGCAAGCACGATCGCGACCATGGACATCTTCACGTCCGAGCCCACGATTATCGGGATTGGTCCCAGCATCACCACCCCGCCGAATCTCTTCTCAGGCCCCTCAGCGGGAGGGGTTCCTTGCCTCGGGCTGTCCGACCCTCCGGAGGGCAATTTCGCGGGGATCAAACCGAGGAACCCGACGAAGAATGCACCAATCACGCAGAGAATGCCGAAGAAGCCCCAGATATCCGACCCGACGTAGACAGGGAAGATCAAGGCGAGATAGACCTTCCCACCGCCCTCAGCCACGCTCACAGCCAGTAGCGTGATGCCCGAGAGGAATAGCCCGAAAGCGATGAGGAACGCCTTTCTCATCATGTTTCCTATTCTCCTATGCATATTAATCCTTTGGGTGACCGTTCTCGGGGAGGTCAGATTAACCTTTTTATGTCCGCAAACGATTCCTCTTCCGAATGCTGGAGAACATCGTGGCCCAAATCTTCAGATCCCAGGGCTTCTCGGTAGAGCTTGAGAAGAACAGGATTCGGGCCCAGAAGGCTGGCAAATCGGTTTTCGTGGCGATCATTGCAGAAGGGGAGCTCGACACCTTCCTGAGAGAGGTCAGCCAGGAGCCCTGGTTCAAGATCGCCATTCCAACGTACGAGTTCTCAGGCAAGGAACAGAAAGCGGCTCTGGACCGCAAGGTCTTGCTCTGGGGACTCGATGAGGTGGAGGATCGCATAAAGGGGGAGCTCTTCGAGGTGCTCGATCTTCCCCAGGACATGGAGGAGGCGGAGGAGGCGAAAGAGGTAATCGTCAGACCGGTCCTCACAAAAGACGACATCAGAGAGATCGGAAAGAAGACGGTGAGAGGATTCAACTTCATGCTTCAGCTGGTTCCTCACTTCGTATATGAGTTCGAGAGCGTGTTGCACGTACATGGTGAGGAGGACAGAGTCGTGGACGGATGCATCGCCGTCAACGCCCTGACATCCCAGTGGGAGACCTGGGAGATGGACTTCGAGACCGTCGAGACAATCGACACCACCCACGAGACCCTTGAGCCGAAGATTGATGAGGAGTCCGCCTCGGAGATTGCCAGAGAGGCCGCCCGCGAGCTCGGGACGAAGGAGGTCGAGAGCGTTCACGAGGCAGACCACGCAACAATAGTCGAGAGGAGAATCGAGAGCCCCGAGGAGGAGGACGTCTCGACGAAACACGCGGGATTGGTCTATCTCCCGGTGTGGTGCGTCGAGGGCACGCTGGGCGCGATAATCGTGAATTCGAACACGGGGAAAATCGTCAGAGAGGACTACTACGAGACCTGACTCTTGATCTTCTCAATCCTCTCGAGGATTCCTCCCCAATGACTTCCCCGCCAGTAGTGCTTTCCACATTCCTTGCATCGCCAGAACATGTCCCGATCAGTTAGGATGTCGTCGGGCACATTGCCTTCTGCATCTCCCCGCCCAATCTTCTCGATCAGACCGTTACAGGCAGAACATCTGGACATCGGTTCCTCGACTTCCAGGTTGAGCGCTCGGAGTACCTGGACGAGCTGGTCGTCGATGTCCCCGATCTCCACGTACAGGGCTTCGACGTCCTTATTGCCGCTGAGCTCCTTGTCTCTCGTCAGGATCACGCGGCCCTCGGACAGGGCGATTTCCTTCAGTTCCCTGTCGCTCACGGGGCCCGCGAACCCCGTGTCGAACCCCAGGAACCTCAACCATTTTGCCAAGGTGCCGAGCATGTGGTCGCAGAGAAGCTTCACCTTTTCACCGCGTATTCAAGAAGCAGGCCATCCCCGAGCGCTGTGTGCGCAACGAGTTCGAGTTTGGCGATATCGGCGAGGGAGTGGAACCCCTCTCCGTCCGCGGGGGTTGGTGAGTTCTTGCCGCCGATGATGATGCTGCCAACGAAAACCTTGAACTCATCGACCAGTCGCTCGCGGAAGAAGGACCATATGATGTCGCCGCCCCCCTCGACGAGCACGCTGGAGTGCCCCCTGTCGTGGAGAATGGACATGAGCTTCGTCAGATCGACCCTGCCCTTTCCGCACCTGATGACTTCGGCCCCGCCAAAATCGCGAGAGCATTCATCCGAAGTCGCGACGATGGTGTCCGCATCGCCGTCGAAGACGGCTGCTCCATCGGGCGTCCTCCCACTCGAGTCTAGCACCAGCCTCACGGGATTCCTGATCTCGGAAACGTGCTCGGGGCTGACCAGCAAGCTCGGGTCGTCCGCCAGCACCGTGCCAACGCCAACGATGATCACGTCAACGGAGTTCCTGAGCTCGTGGACCCGCCTCATGTCCTCGTCGCTCGATATCCTCGTCTGCATCCTCGTGGGAAGGGCTATCTTCCCGTCCGCGGACATGGCGCAATTGACAATGACTCGCGGTTTCACGATGTATGATATTCCCTTATCATTTAACGTTTTTCGAAGAGTGAGACTTAAATAGAGGTTACCAGATTGAAGCGACGCTGACTATGGAGAACATTCACATATACGAGCTCAGGAGGATGGACCTGAAGGGGGCTACGGTCATAGATGGCTTTCCGAGCGTCGGTCTCGTGAGCTCGATAGTCGCGAACTACATCATAAACGCTCTCAACCTCGAGCAAGTGGCAATAATGGATTCCGTCTATTTTCCGACGGTCTCGCTGATAAGGGACGGAGAACCCATGAACCCCGTCCGCATCTACGCGGGTTCAAAGGAGGAGACCAAGGACAAGATCGTCGTGTTCATATCGGAGTTCCAGCCGCCACCGAATCTCATCAAGGTGATAGCGGCGGCCGTCATAGACTGGGCGGAGGACCAGAAGTGCAAAATGCTGCTGTGCCCCGAGGGCCTCGTAGTGGACAGGGAATCTCCCACCGAGGACCGCACCGAGATAAAGGTCTACGGCATAGGAAGCACCAACTTCGCAGGCAACGTGCTCAGGGAGCATTCCATAACTGTCTTCGAGGAGGGCGTCATCACAGGAGTCGCAGGTGTTCTCCTGAACGAGGGGAAGAAACGGGACTTCAACGTCATCAGCCTACTAAGCGAGGCACATCCGGACTACCCAGATGCACGGGCGGCTGCACGAGTCATAGAGACGATCGATAGGATCTTGCTGCACACGGAGCTCGATGCGCAGCCTCTGTACGAGGAGGCGGAGAGAATCGAGAACCAGTTGAAGAGCATACACAAGCAGACTGCCACGGCAAAGAGGGCCCCGGCTCCCGCTAGACCCTCCATGTACGGCTAGGCTGGATTTCTATTCTCCACCTTCCGTCGAGTTTCCTTGTCTGGAAGGAGACATCAAGGAACTTCTCCAGCAACCACATGTGCGTTTTGACATGACCCGTTATCTCCTTCACGACGAAGGCCGAGGGTCCGTCTGCGATTGCCAGATAGGGGAGGATCTGATCTGACAGATGTGTGTCGGCCGTCGCTCCCGCATCTCTCTCGCGAAGAAGCGCGTCCGCGGCGTTCCGGGCGACTTCCTCCGCCTTCACACCCCTCTCTGCCAGAGCGTCCGACCCGAGGATGATGTCTCCTGCCACTGCCCGGAGGACGACAGCGCCGCCCTGACCTGTGGCTCGGTCCTCCTTCAGACTCTCTGTCCGAATCGTTGTCTCTGCAACGTCCTCCAGCCCGCTCAGAGCCCCTTCCATTCTCTCTAAGATATGGCCTGGCAGGTTCCCGACGTGGACGAACCCATCGATCCTCTCCACGGGGGGTAGATCGGTCCATTCCTGTCCGCTCAACTCCTTGCACGGGTTCACGGTGACGCGGATGTGCCCGCCGCCTCTTGGGTAGTAGCCCCTTCTGACCTTCTCCACGGTGACGTCCCCGCCGATCCGCCTGAGCACGGGCAGGAAGACGTGCTCGAAGTAGTCCCAAGGCGGCGACCACTTAACGTCCGTACCGCCCGTCACGCTGATGCGACACCCGCGACCGGACGAAAGGGCGGGAAGAAGACAGGCCTGGAGCACCAGTGTCACGCTCCCAGCAGTGCCTATGTCAAAGCGGAAGTCCCCGCCAGAGAGCTCGCCGGGGACGAAATGTACCTCCAGGGACCCCTTGTGCAGGTTCTCGACCTTCGCGCTGGACAGCTCTGCAACGCTCCTGATGGACGTGAGATGCTGGTTTGCCAATCCAGGTTTAGGTCTGTTGGCCCGAATATTGAATATCCTGACATCCTTTCCGGTGAGCGCAGAGAAGGCCACAGCCATCCTGAGGATTTGACCTCCTCCCTCACCGTAACCTCCGTCGATTTCTATCAAGCTGTTCGGGTTCGTAATCCGCCTCCTTAGATAACTTTTTCGCGTGCCGTGACTGAGCAAAGTTCTTATCGTTGGGACTCTTTCGCGGGATTGGCGACATCAATGCCTGTGACTATCCACAAAACCGCTGAGGTCTCCACTCAGGCCGAGATAGGAGATGACACGTCGATCTGGAATGAGGTCCAAGTGCGGGAGGGCGCGAGAATCGGGAAGAGCTGCAGGATAGGGAAGTGCGCCTACATCGGAAAGGACGTGGTGATCGGGGACGGCTGCAAGATACAGAACAGAGCGACCCTCTATGAAGGTGTGAGCCTGGGAGACTACGTCTTCGTGGGTCCGCACGTGACGTTCACCAACGACCTGTACCCCCGCGCTTCGGCGGATGATTTCGAGTTGGTCCCCACGCTCGTGGAGGACCACGCCTCGATCGGTGCTGGCTCGGTTGTGCTCTGCGGAATAACGATCGGAAGATACGCCATGATCGGTGCGGGGAGCGTTGTCACGAGGAGCGTTCCGCAGCATGCCTTGGTCCACGGGAATCCCGCCGAGGTCGTCGGACGCGTCTGCGAGTGCGGACACAAGCTTGGGGAGGACAACACGTGCGGCACATGCGGGAAGAGAATCAATCTGGAGGTGTGAAGTCCTGATTCCTATAGCGCGTCCCTTTCTCTCGGATGAGGAGGTCGAGGCGGTCACCGAGGTTCTGAGATCTGGAATCCTTGCCAGAGGTCCGAAAGTCAAGGAGTTCGAGGAACGATTCGCCGAGTGCATCGGACGAAAGCACGCGATAGCGACATCCTCCGGAACGTCCGCACTCCACATATCGAACCTGCTCATGGGGGTATCGGAGAACTCCGAGGTGATAATCCCCCCGATCACGTTCTTCGCAACGGCCTCGACCGTCCTGTTCTGCGGCGGCCGTCCCGTCTTCGCGGATGTCGACCCAGAGACATACACGCTCGACCCGAAGTCCGTTAAGAGGAGGGTCACGAGTATGACCAGGGCCATACTGCCTGTCGATCTGTACGGACAGACTGCTGATTACGACGCGATCCAGAGGATTGCGGATAAGAATGACCTGAAGATAGTCGAGGACGCCTGCCAGGCCCACGGCGCTGCATTCAACGGAAAGATGGCGGGAAGCTTCGGGGACATATCCTCCTTCAGCTTCTATGCGACGAAGAACATAACGACGGGCGAGGGCGGAATCGTTCTCACGGACGACGACCAGATTGCCGAGAGAGCGAGGCTGCTCAGGGAGCATGGTGAGGAAACGCACTACAACCACGTCCTGCTGGGCTACAACTACCGGATGATGGAGATCTCGGCGGCCATCGGAATCGTTCAACTTCGAAAGATGGACGAGATAGTCAGAAGGCGTCAGGAGAACGCGAGGATGCTTACCGAGGAGCTCGAGAACATCAAGGGATTGGAAACCCCGATAACAGGGAAGGGCAGGGTCCATTCCTTCTACCAGTACATTATCCGCGTCAACAAGGAATCACCCGTGTCCAGGGAGAAACTGATGGAGCATCTCCAGAAGAAGGGAGTCGGTTCTCGGCCGAGTTATCCAATCCCCCTCTACGAGCAACCTGTCCTGAAGAACCTGAGGATAGCAGGCCAATGCCCAGAGGCCGAGAGGTTGCTGCCACAGCTGCTCGAGTTGCCCGTGCATCCCCACGTCGTGGCAGATGACATCCAACTAATCGGGAAATCTATCAGGGAATGCCTCAGGCCGTGAGACCCAAGCAAATGCTTTATCTAATGCCGTTCCTTGAGCGGTATCATGCTCAGAGTGGGAGTCATCGGTGTGGGCTCAATGGGACAGAACCACGCCAGGGTATTCTCGGAGATTGCCGACCTCGTAGGGGTCGTTGACAAGGACCGCGAGACCGGTAAGATCGCAGCCGAGAGGTTCAACACGGAATCATTCGAGAACTACGAGGACCTACTGAAGAAGGGTGTCGACGCCGTGTCCATCGCCACACCAACGGCCCTCCACTATCAGGTCTCCAAGGATGCGATGGAGGCGGGAGTTCATGTTCTTGTCGAGAAGCCGATGTGCTCGACCATCGAGGAGGCGGAGAAGCTCGTGGAACTGGCCGAGTCGGCTGGACTCACCCTCGCCGTCGGCCACATAGAGAGGCACAACCCCGTGGTCGACTTCGCAAAGAAGGGCATCAGGGACGGAAGGTACGGCGATGTGATCACGATATCCGCGCGCCGCGTGAGCAGCCTTCCCACGAGGATCCGTGATGTAGGAGTCATACTCGATCTGGGGATCCACGATATAGACGTCATGAGATACCTGCTCGGAAGCGAGGTCGCGAGCGTCTTCGCCAGCGGTGGAAGGATAAAACACGAGAGCTTCGAGGACCATGCGAACATCATGCTCTCCTTCGAGAACGGCACGAGCGGCCTAGTGGAAGTGAACTGGCTAACGCCCATGAAGGTGAGGAGGCTCTCCCTTACTGGCCTGAAGAACTTCGTGGAGATCGACTACATAACGCAGTCCATCTGGATCTCCTCCTCAAGCCTTGGAAGGCTGGACTCGTTCAATCTGTACCGCATCCCGCTAGAGTTCGATACGAGGAAGATAACGCTTGAAATGCGCGAACCGCTGAAGAACGAGCTCACGGACTTCATGGATGCAATCGAGAAGAAGCGGGATCCGCTAATCAGCGGCAGAGATGGGCTAGGGACTCTGAAAGCGGTCATGGCGGCAATCGAGTCGCAGAAGTCCGGAAAGAGAATAGACCTCTGACTACTTGCCTATGGCCTTGTAGATCATTCCAATAGCCTGGAGTTGTGACGTGCTGAAGATGTTGCGACCGTCAACGACTATTCTTCCTTTCATCTTCGATTTCAGCTCGTCGGGCGTAAGGTTCCGATACGCCTCGTGCCTCGTCACGAAGACTACAGCGTCCGCGTCACGAAGGGCTTCATCCAGATCCCTCGTCAGTTCGATCCCCTCGAAGCTGTCGACATAGGGATCGTGGGTTGTCACCCTCGCCCCGCTTTCCTTCAGCTTCTCTATCACGGGAAGAGCCGGCGTGTTTCTGGCATCGTCCGAATCCTCTATGAAGGCGAAACCCATGACGGAGACGTGCGAGCCTTGAAGATCCTGCCCGGACTCGCGAAAGGCCTCCTTGGTGAGCTCGAACAGATGGTGCGGCATCATATCGTTGATATCCCTGGCAATAGAGATGATGCTTCCCTCGGGGTCCATCCCCGCCCCGTACAGCAGAAGCCATGAATCCTTCGGTAGGCAGTGCCCACCCACCCCTGACCCAGGCTCGTGCATGTGCCTGTTGGGTGATGTGTTGACCAGCTCCTGCGTCTCGAAAACGTTGATCCCTAGGCTCTCACAGATGAGCGCGAGCTCGTTCGCGAACGCTATCTCGACATCTCGGTAGGCGTTCTCGGTCGTCTTGACGACTTCGGCGGTCAGGGCATCCGTGACGAAGAGCTTGCCCTCAGAGATGTGTGCATAGAGGTCTCTTGCCTTTTCAGCGCTCTCGGGGTTGATTCCTCCGACGATTCTGTTGCATTTTACCAGGTTGTGTATCAGCTTGCCGACCTTGAGCCTCTCTGGGCAGTGGGCGAGATAGAAGTCCTCGCCGGCCTTGAGGCCAGATTTCTCCTCCAGGATTGTCTTGACGACCTTTGACGTCGTCCCAGGAGCTATCGTGGACTCCACGGAGACGAGCGTTCCCTTAGAGAGGTTCTCACCGATGCTGGACAGCGCAGATTTCAGTGCCTTGAACCCGGGTATCTTGGTCCTCTCGTCTATCGGGGTGTCGACCGAGACAAGGATGGCGTCGGCTTCCTGGCACTTTGAGAAGTCATTGGTGGCCCTGAAACCGTGATTGTTGTGCGCCTCCTCGAATAGCTCTTTCAAACCGGGCTCCTTCCCGACTATGGGGCAGATGCCATCATTGATCATCTTGATTTTCGCCTCGTTTATGTCAATCCCGACGACATCGAAGCCCTTCTTGGAGAACGTGCAGGCAACGGGGATGCCCACGTAGCCCAGTCCAACGACGGCAATCTTGGTCATGATGTCTCGTCAGAAGATTGAGCCCAGATATAAAGGTTTACGACCGTTCATCTGGACGCCACGTTGTCCAGCAATCTGAATCTTATGACCTTGTATCCCTCTATGATGAATATAACGCTGCTGCTGACGAGCAATATCAGAACCCATTCCATGATCCCGAGTGAGGCTGTATCGAAGACGGGATGCAACGGAGGTAGGTACACGACGATGAGTTGCAGGATCGCAGAGACGAGCACGGCGAGGACCAGTTTGGGGTTCGACAGAAAGCTCCCCAGACTCAGGGGCTGTCTGGGTGACCTCACCGAGAACACAAAGAAGAGCTGAAACATCACCAACGTCGTGAAGGCGACCGTCCTGGCCTCCCTCACTTCATGACCCAGATACGTGTAAAGCTGGAAAATCCCAAGCGTCCCGACAAGCATGATGACCCCCACCGAGATTATCATGAAGAGCATCTCACGGTTGATTGGGCTCTCCTTTGGATCCCTCGGCTTTCTCTCCATAATGTCCTCTGGGATCGGGTCAACTCCCAACGCGAGGGCGGGCAGTCCGTCCGTAACGAGGTTTATCCACAGTATCTGGATGGGAATGAGGAACGGAAGTAGTTCGGGTTCTGCGAATATCAGGGTCGCCATGAACATCACGAGGACTTCGCCGACATTAGCGGACAGAAGATAGGCGACGAACTTCCTTATGTTGTCGTATATCCCTCTTCCTTCCTCGGTTGCCTTCACTATGGACGCGAAGTTGTCATCGGTCAGGACCATGTCAGCCGATTCCTTGGCCACGTCCGTCCCACTTATTCCCATGGCGATTCCAATGTCCGCCCTTTTCAAGGCAGGCGCGTCGTTGACGCCATCCCCTGTCATCGCAACGACGTGTCCTCTCTCCTGGAGAGCGGAGACTATCCTGATCTTGTGCTCAGGAGAGACCCTGGCATAGACCGCTATCGACTCGACTTGATTCTCGAGTTCCTCATCGGACATCTTCTCGAGTTCGATTCCCGTGACAACTGAATAGTCGTCCTCTGCGATTTTCATCTGCTTCGCAACCGCCTCAGCAGTGAGCTTGTGATCTCCGGTGATCATCACGACCCTGATCCCGGCCTTCTTGCTCTTGGCTATGGCTTCTATCGCATCCTTCCTTGGCAGGTCCATCATCGCGACCATGCCCAAGAATATGAAGTCGGTTTCCACGGTATCCTCGTTGATCTCCCGCAGGTCTGAAGGGAGCGGCCTGTAGGCGAGGGCCAAGACCCTGAAGGCTTCTGAGGCCCATTGCTCATTGAGCTCAAGGATTTCGCCTCTCATCTGATCCGTCATCTGGACAATCTCCCCGCGAACGAGAGCTCTCGAGGACTTCTCGAGGATCCTCTCAGGAGCTCCTTTCGCATGTGCGGTACTCTCTCGGTCCACTGTATGAACGGTCGTCATGAGTTTTCTTTCCGAGGTGAAGGGTATGTCCTTCCTTCTCGGATTCGCCTCCTGCACCTTCCTCACGTCGAGGTCGGCCCTCATGCCAAGGACAATGAGAGTTCCTTCTGTAGTGTCCCCGAAAACCTTGTAGTGACCCTCTTCTTCCTTCAAAGAAGAGTCGTTGCACAGGATTCCAGTGACTATCAGTTCCCTTAGCCCTGGAATCTGTCTCGGGTCAATCTCCTCGCCGTCCCTGTGGAACCTACCAGCAGGTTCGAACCCTTCACCGGAGATCGTATACGTTGTCCCGTCCGCATAGACGCGTCTAATGTTCATCTCGCCTTTCGTCAGGGTTCCCGTCTTGTCTGAACAGATGACTGTGGCACTACCGAGGGCCTCAACCGCTGGCAGATTTCTGATGAGTGCGTGGCGCTTCGCCATCCTCTGAAGTCCCAGCGCAAGACTGATCGTTACCACGGCCGGTAGACCCTCCGGGATGGCCGCGACTGCGAGGCTGACGGCCACGAGCAACATCAGCACATAATCAGCACTCCTGATCGAGCCCACCAAGAAGACCGCGATGCATGCAAACAGAACGCCAAAGGCAATCTGCTTCCCCAGCCTGTCGAGTTTGTCTTGGAGCGGGACCCTCTTCTCGGGCTCGGTCTGGACCATTCCCGCAATGGCGCCGAGCTCTGTCTGCATCCCAGTGGCAACAGCGATGGCAATCGCCCTTCCGCTCTCCACGATGGTCCCAGTGTGCGCCATGTTCTTCCTGTCACCGATGATGACATCCCCTGGAATGGGTGCCGAGTCCTTGGAGATTGGAACAGACTCGCCTGTCAGAGAAGCCTCATTCACTCTGAGATTCGATTCCTCCTTGATCCGACAATCGGCCGGGATCACGTCCCCCATCTTGAGGGATACTAAGTCACCTGGAACGAGTTCGCGGGCCGGGATGAGGGTTAATTCGCCGCCGCGCAGAACGGTAGCTCGCGGAGCCGCCATTGCCTTGAGCGCGAGAATCGCCCTCTCGGCCTTGTACTCCTGAACGAATCCGAAGACAGCGTTCAGGATGACGATGATCGTTATGACGATGGCGTCATATATCTCCTCCATCCCTTCCTCTTTCATTATTCCGATGACGGCTGAGATGATTGCGGCAATTATGAGAATGATGACCATGAGGCTCAGGAATTGCCTCAGAAATATCTTGAGTGGTGATGTCCGTGCGGTCTCGACCAGCTCATTGGGTCCATATCGCTCGAGTCGTTGCGCTGATTCCTCGTTGGAAAGCCCCTCGGGACCAGTCTCAAGCTTCTTGGCAGTCTCAGAATGCGACAGGTTCCACCATGGCTCGGACATTTGCATTCAAAATGCAATTGCCATATATAAACCGCACAGAATCAGTTAGTGCGGCTGCCGGGATTTGAACCCGGGCAATGAGGTTGGGAACCTCAGATCCTAACCAGGCTAGATCACAACCGCTCAGGGGAAATGGGAGAGTCCCACACGCCTACTTGACCGTCTCCAGCTGGCTCATAATGTTCCATATGAGCGTCCTGCCGTGCAGAGGTATGTTCGGATCGTTCGCAAGTTCGTCAAGTATGAAGTTGGCTCCCGCGACTCTCACGTCCAGTGCCTCATCCCTACGAAGAAGTCTGTCCTTGGCTTCAGTTGCCCCTCTTCTTATGTTCCGGGGAACGGAAGTGTCCTCTGCGAGTTGGTCGAGAACGCCCATAATCTGCCTCAATCTCCCTTCCGCATCCACGGGACCACCTCACCATGGGTGATAGCTTTCTGTGTTTAAAAGCTTTCAATCATGAGCGGGTCTTGCCTGGCCGCCTTCCTTGTATATCGTGACGACCATTAGTGTCTTGGTCTCCTTGACCCCCCTAATGGATGCCAAGGACTCAACGACGAAGTCCTTCAGGCCCTTGTAGTTGCTGAACCTCGCCTTGGCGACTATGTCCGTGTCCCCGGTCACCAAGAAGACATCCTCTATGATGTCGAACTCTGAGATCTTCGTGGCGACCTTGTCAGCCTCCTTCGTGTCGACTTTTATCGTTATGACGGCAGAGACCTGGTCCTCGCCGTAGTAGCTCGATATATATTGGTCCATGTCGGACTCCTCTTTCATCCTACCAACCCCATTGAGAATCTCAGCGGACTTTATTTAATGCTTTCTGAGAGGCCGCAGAGATCCCAGAAACATTTTAATAGACCAATTGAATGACAAACTGGCCAGCTGACTGATATCAACCATCTGACCTACACACATACAGGATGGCTTCGTTTGAGCAAGGACGAGAAACGCAAGATGATCATCGAGAGCATCGTCGAAGGCCGGAAGATGGAGGCCTATGCGGAGCACAGGACGAAGGATATGCACGTCTGCTCCTTCTGTGACAAGATACTCTACAGAAGAACCCCAATGAAGAAGATCGGAGAGAAGTGGGTATGCATAGATTGCCTGCGACAGCTCAAGGAAATGCTGGATACACTGGAACAGTGGGAACAGGAAATCAGTTTGCAGAAAGAGATGAAGAAGCAGCTGGACGATGGGATGGGTCCCTAGGATTTCACACGGGTGCCGCACGACCTGCAGAAGACGTCGGCCTCATCGGGTTTCTTCCCGCAACCATCGCAGACAACGACGGCCTTGGCGCCGCACTTTCTGCAGAACGCGTCCTCCGGACGGGCGTCTGCACCGCACGAGGAACAGGCCTGTGCGTCTCGCTCGGCTCCAGCAGTCTCGGGTTTCACTCCGGAGAGAGCCTCCTCCGCGGCTTTCCTGGACTGGACCGCATAAGACAGCGCCTGAGTGTAGTCATCCGTGCTCTCACACTCATCGCAGAGCGCAAGGAGTCTATCAGCCTCCGAGACATCCAGCCCCGACTCCCTCGCCTTCCCAATGGCCTCCAAGGCCAGCGATCTGGAGAATCTGGATTCCATGTAGTTCTCCGGGAACTTGTCCTTGAGCACCTCCTTGGTCGTTGGCTCGGACTCGACGAACCCGTCCCGGGGGGCAGGTTCGGCTACAGTGCTGGGCGTCACCTTGACCGTCTTCATCAGGTCCTTGGCCTGACCGGTCATGTCGAGGGAGCCTCGGTAGTCCCCCCGCCTCAAGGCTTGGTCGGCTTGATCAAGCGTCTTGTTCACGTTGCTCAGGTTTGTCCCGTCCCGGGCGAGCGTGTTGCTGATTGCCCGAGCGTTCAGGATGGCGTTGTATGCCTGGTCCTCGAGCGGTTCCTTCTTGGAACGTGACATCCGCCTCTTGCGAAGAATCCTCATCTCGATTATCACCACGATGATGAAGATGACCATTATGACAGCGAGAACTATCAGTTGTTCGATATGGTCCATTCGGTTCAAGCATTTTTATGCCCTGCATCCTTAAAACTCTTTCTCTGTGGGAATCGCAGAGAGTCTCTCGCCACGGCATATCTAGCTCGTGACTTCTGGCAGCTTGTCCCGCTCAAGGGCCATCTTCAGCTCCCTCGCGATTCTCCTGCCCGTGGACATGTCCGCCTCGATGTAGTCGGAGTATGGTGACCCGCTCACGAACAGATTGGTGCCAGCGACTATCCTCGATGATATCTCGAAGACCTTGATTTCCAGCTCATCCGTTATTATCGTCTCCAGACAGAAGGGGCCCACCATCCCGCCAAAAAGCTCGATCGACCGCTCGACAGTGGCCTCACCGATGTCGAATGCCTTCGGAAGCAGTGACTCGCGCAGCACTACTGGCACATTCCCGGTGACGATGAACGTGGGGAATATCCCGAGCTTCTTCAGCGCCTCCTGTGCACCCAGTTTGTACATCTCGTCGATGTTAGACTCGTCCCGCCTGTCCATTCCCAGGATCTCGAGCGAGCCCGTGCTGAGCCGGTAACCCTCCTCCTTGATGGGCGAGAAGAAGAAGTGGATGTAGTACCTCGTGCCGAGTATGTACTCCTGTATCGTGAATGGCTGCTTATGGTCTATTCCCACCTTGAAATCGTGGAAGTCCTTCGCGATGAAGAACCCGCGGCCTCCCTTTGCGCCGTGGTACTTCACCAGGACCGGCCTGTCTATGTCCTCGGGTCTCTCTATCAACGCCGGCATGCCGATACCAGCCGACTCGAGCCACTGCCTCTCTTTCTCCCGGTCGGATTCCCATTCGAGCACCCTCCTGTTCCCGAACGTAGGAACCTGGAGGTCCTCGAATACCCTTGGACCCACATACTCGACGAATGACCCGTGTGGAACGATGACGGCGTGTTTCGAGACGAGGTCGTCCACCCGGTCAGGAATCTCAGAGTAATCATCAACGACGAGGTACTCATCCGGCTCCGCAAGAGGGAACGCCTTGAAGAGCTTGGGAACGCTGCCTACGGCGATTCCGAGGGTTCTGAAGCCCTCCTTCTTCGCACCGTGGAAAATCTGAAGGCTTGTATGAGAACAGACCGTGCAAATCGTCAGATCCTTCTTGTATTCCTCAAGGATACTGTTGATTGTCTGCTTGGGAACCATATTGATTAACAGCCTTGCGTTCTTAAATCTTTTGCGGCACCAGACCGCGAAGCACCGGAGAACCCAGGATAGTGATCTGGACGATTCATCGGGTCTTCTTGAGCGTGATTCCCTTCTGATTCTGGAAATGGCCAGACCTCTCGCCGTACTTCATTCTGGCGGGTCGCTCAAGCTTCTCGAAAACGACCTGAGCGAAGGTCTCCCCGATCGGCACGTCTATGACCTCTCTGGTCGAGTTGAAGGCGGACAGTGTGAGGTTTCCCTCAAAGCCTGCATCGACCTTCCCGAAGGAGGATATCACACCTCTTCTTGCCCAAGACGTGCGTATCCAGAGCTGTGCCGCAATGTCCTCGCTCATCTCAACCCGCTCTTTCGTCCCAATCGCGAACCAAGTCTGCGGAGGGACCTCTGCCCTTCCCTCGTTCACGGTCCTCTCCACACCGGAGACGAATACCTCTTCGATCGTGAGATCATATCCGTTGGGAGTCAGGTTCTCCTCTCTGAAGTCCGTGATCCTGAGCTTTCCCTCGCGCATGAACTCCGATATGTCCTCGTCGGACAGGATTGTCATACAGGACGTATTCTGACACCAGGACTAAAAGCCTTGCCCTTGCGCAAGGATTGGGACGGCACCTGGGAAAATGATAAAACACAAGATGACCTTACACGGCTGAGGGTGACTACATGGACTTCGTGCTCACGGAAGAACAGAAGATGCTTCAGAAGATGACCAGGGACTTCGCTCGAGAGGAGGTCGAGCCTCACGTGAAGGAGTGGGAGGAGCAGGGTGGTATTCCCCGCGAGGTTTTCGACAAGATGGCAAAGCTCGGAATGCTCGGCGCAACCGCCCCGCCAGAGTACGGCGGTAGCGGGATGGACCACGTAAGCTATCACATGATGACGGAGGAGATAGCCCGAGCGTGCTCGTCGCTGAGAACCGCCATATCCGTCCATATATCCCTCTGCCAGACCAACATAATGAAGTTCGGGAACGAGGAGCAGAAGAAGAAGTATCTCGTCCCGCTCGCCAAGGGTGAGAAGCTCGGGGCATGGGCGCTCACTGAGCCAAATGCCGGGACCGATGCTGCAAACCAGCAGACGAGGGCGAAGCCAGAAGGGGACAGCTACATCCTCAATGGCACGAAGATGTTCATCAGCAACGGAAGCGTCGCCGATGTCGTCATCATATTCGCCCGCCTCCCGGGAACAGAGAGACGTGAGGGGATCTGCTCATTCATACTCGAGAAGGGCATGGACGGTTTCTACCCTGGAACGGTCGAGTCCAACACGAAGCTCGGACTGAGGGCTTCCCCGACCGCCGAGCTTGTCATGGAAGACTGTGTCGTGCCCAAAGAGAATCTGTGCGGCAGCGAGGGCCAGGGCTGGGAGATAGCCATGGACATACTCAACCACGGACGCCTGAGCGTCGCCGCTGGTGCGGTCGGGGTCGCCCGCGCAAGTCTCGAGGAGAGCATCAAGTTCGCCAAGGAAAGGGAGGCCTTCGGCAGACCCATCGCCAAGTTCCAGATGATAAGCAAGATGATTGCGGAAATGGCCATGAACGTCGATGCTGGTCGCCTTCTGGTATTGAGGGCCGCGAGCCTCATGGACAGGGGCGAGGATCCCACGTTGGCGGTGTCGATGGCGAAGCTCTTCACGGCAGAGATGGCGATGAAGGCGGCTGACGATGCGGTCCAGATCCACGGTGGCTACGGATACTCCGGTGAGTACGTAGTGGAGAGATACTTCAGGGATGCGAAAGTCTGTGGGATTTATGAGGGCACGAACCAGGTCCAGACGCTCATAATCGCCAGAGAGGTCTTGAAAGACTAGACCTGCAAGACCCGGTCCTAGGGATAGGTCCTTGTGAGCGTTCTCGGGAATGGGATGGCGTCCCTAATGTGATTGAGCTTGCAGATCCACTGGACGATCCTATCGATTCCCATGCCGAACCCAGAATGGGGAACCGCCCCGTACCTCCGGGTGTCGAAGTACCATTCGTAGCTGCTTGGGTCCTCCCCCTCCTGGAGGAGGTTCTCCCTCATCTTCTCAATGTCGTTCTCCCTCTCCGACCCGCCAATAATCTCGTCGCCTATCTCGGGGGCAAGGAAGTCAAAGGCCAGCGTCACCTCAGGATCCTCGGGATCGACCCTCTTGTAGAATGCCATCACCTGTCGTGGATAGTGGGTCACGACCGCCGGTTTGTCGAAGAACGCCATGAGCTCTCTTTCCTCAATCGTTCTCAGGTCCTTTCCCCATTCGACTTCCACTCCGGCTTCCTGGAGCTTCTCGAGCGCCTCGGAGTACTTCAGTTTCAGGAACGGGGTCGTGATCTTCTTCAGCTCCTCGGGGTCCCGCCCAAGCGCCATGAGCTCGTCTGGCATCTCCTCGACGACCGTCTTGCAGATGTTGGAGATCAGGTTCTCTCCAATCTCTATGGCTTCGTCCATTCCCATCCAGGCCATTTCCGCCTCGGCGTGCCAGTACTCGGTGAGATGTCTCGTCGTCCTCGATTTCTCCGCCCTGAACGACGGGGCGACCGTGTATATCTTCTCGAGACCGAACATGGTTGCCTCTGCATACAGCTGCCAGCTCTGTGTCAGGTACACCTTCCTTCCGAAGTAGTCGA
>JAGMAI010000124.1 GCA_023130895.1 Thermoplasmata archaeon | reverse complement strand
GTCGTCGCCAACTGCGGTGGCGAGGGCCGTCAGTCTCTTGTAGACCTCGGGAGAATCTAGCGGGCGCCAGAAGTACTCCTCGGCCTCCTTCACCTTCACGTCAATCAGCTTGAGGACGTCGCGACCCGCCGCGACATCTTGGACGGTCGGCTTCCCTGAAGGACCCGTACCAAGGCCCGTGGATTCGATTGCCGCCTCTATCACTTCCACATTCCTGCTCATGTTGAGCGTCACATCGAGTTTCTCCAGTTCCTTCATCATATCAACCTCACCAAACGGCTTTCTCGCACTAAAAGGTTCCTGAGCGCAGGCACGTCATGCGAATATCTCCCTCGGCCTCGATGAGAACGTCCACTCACTCTTGTTCGTGTAGAGGTCTCGAAGGATCTCCACGGCGACCTGGGGGTCGATCGTCCCCAGAAGTCTGGCAACGTGCTTGCACATGAACTTCTTCGACATCCATGCAATCCAGTCTCCGCAGTCGTGGGCAAACATCCTTGATTCGATGTCGATCTTGACGAGATACTCCTTCACCCTCGCAACGATGTACTCGCCAGTCACCTTCTCGATCTCAATCCTTTCGTGGGGAATGTCCCTTGAACTCTCCATCCTCTTCTTTCCCACGAAATGCCGCAAGAGGTCGTCCAACGTGAGAGCGTCCACGTCGATATCATCGGGGAAGACGATGTCGGGGACGCGCTCGGAGTCCTTGACGGAACCACCGTACTCCTCCGAGTCTATACCGAATCTCTCTAGAGCCGAGTCGATCCTGCTGTCGATGTAGGTTCGCTCCTCCTTCGAATACTTCCGGCGGCTCCTTTCCATACTGAAGAAGCGGCGGGCGAGTTTTGCCCTTCTGGGCGTGTCGAGCGGGTATTTCCAGTTCTCTGGGTCACCGTAGAGTTCGGGATCAGTTGGGAAACCTGGAGGCAGATCCCTCAGCGCCCCTCGCCTTCGAGCCGGTCTCTTCCCCCTCATCAGAAATCGAACTTACGACGACTATAGATAACTTCCCGCTCGTCAAGTGAAGATGACGACATTCGGGCACAGGAATCTAGCATCGGAGGAATGCGGAGGCGAGGATTCGAACCCCGGAACTCCTGCGAGACTAGACCCTGAATCTAGCACCGTTGACCAGACTTGGTTACCTCCGCATAGAGCGTTCACTCTAACACGGCTGCGAATAAAAAGATTGTGCGCTGGGAATAGAAGAGGATTATCTCTTCTTCTTCATTATCTTCATCCAGCCGCCGGACTCGTAGACCTGGAGCTTCCTCTTCCTCAGCGTATTCTCGAACTCGTCCCAGGTTATGATCTCTAGGCGGGCGTTCCTTCCCTTCGTGAACTGGATGCCATCCGTTCCCTTGACTCTTCCCGGCTTCAGTCCCTTCTTCTGCGCTATGCTCTTTGCGTTATCGGGTGTTATTGCTTCCATCACCATTTTATGCCCTCCGAATCTTTCGGTCACATATCTGGCCTATGGCCAGGTGGTAATCATATAATCCATATAAAAGCTTTTTCGAGCCAGACAGTCTCCGGAGGCGTTCTGGAGGGCAAAACGAATAAGAATAACTACATGAAGTATGATAAGGACCCATGGGCTTGTTCGGCACCTCTGGGATTCGCGGGAGGGTCGGCGAAGAGATTACCATCGAGCTTTTTCGCGACATTGGGCGGGCCATCGGCGCGGAGTACGAGGATTGCGTCGTGGGCCACGATCCCAGGACCTCGAGCGAGATGCTGGAGTGTGCTCTCGTCTCTGGCCTCCTTTCTGCGGGACGCGACTGCTCTTTGGCGGGAATGGTCTCCACGCCAACGCTCGCTTGGGCGGGCAGGAACCACGCCTGCGGAGCGATGATAACCGCCTCGCACAACCCGCCCGAGTACAACGGGGTCAAGCTTTGGAACCCGAATGGGCTCTCCTTCGTTTCCGTTCAAAGGGCGGGAATCGAGGATCGGATTGAGCGGGGAAGTTTTGTCAAGATGACTTGGGACAGAGTGGGAAGGATTGACGTGCTGGAGAACGCGATTACTGACCACATCGATTCCATCCTGGATCATGTTCCTGAGTCGACGGTTCGCGTTGTTGTCGACTGCGGCGGGGGCGCGACTGCAGAGATCTCGCCACAAGTGCTCGAGAGAATGGGGTGCGAGGTCATCCCTCTTAACTGCAAACCCGACGGGCGATTTCGGAGCAGGGGCTCGGAGCCAGTTGAGAAGAATCTGGCAGCATTGAAAGAGGCGGTTTGCTCAAAGAACGCTGACCTGGGAATCGCACATGACGGCGACGGAGACAGAATGGTCGCCGTCGACGAAAAGGGCAACTACGCTGGCGGAGAAGCCTTACTCCCGGTATTTGCGAAGGAGGAAGTGAAGAACTCTCTCGTGGTCCCCATAAACGGCTCGATGGTACTCGATGACATACTCTCTGGAGCGAAGATATGGCGGACGAAGGTCGGGGACGTCTTTGTAGGAGAGGAGATCGAGGAGCGCGGTGCCGACTTCGGCGGGGAACCGTCAGGGACCTGGATATTCCCGCGGCACTTCCTCTGTCCAGATGGCGTCTTCGCGGCGGCAAGGCTCGTCACGATGGTCTCTCGCAGTCCGCTGTCGGAGCTGGTCGAGAGCATCCCGAGATACCCCCTCATCGAAGAATCGGTCTCTTTCGCACAGTCAAGAAAGCGTGATATCCTCTCCAAGCTGAAGGAGGAAGTCGAGGGCGTCGAATGCGCGTCGCTGAACACCATCGACGGTTGGCGGCTCGAGTTCGAGGACGGATGGGTCCTGGTCCGGCCGAGCGGCACGGAGCCGAAGATAAGGATCACGGCAGAAGCCAGGGAAGATGAGAGAGCAAAAGAAATATACAACTCGATGATTTCTCTCGTGAAGGAAGTGGTCGCTTGAAGGCGTACATTCTGGCTGCAGGTGAGGGTACGAGAATGAGGCCCCTCACGGCGAACATCCCGAAACCCCTGTTGCCCGTGGCGGGAAAGCCATTCATCGTTCACACGATCGATGCGCTCAAGAAGGCAGGAATCAAGGAGGCTACGATTCTCATCGGTTGGCGGGGAATGCGGGTCAGGGAGTTCCTCAAGGACGGAAAGGACCTCGGCATCAAAATAACGTACGAAGAGCAGGAGAAGAGGCTCGGAACCGCCCACGCCATCGGGCTCGCCAAGAAGCACATGAAGAGCAAGTTCTTGGCCCTCAACGGGGACATAATCCTCCCGCCGAAGTCGCTCAAGGCCCTCATGGAGTTCTCCCGAGGGAAAGGAAACGTCGTGGGCCTCACGAGCGTGGAGGATCCCAGCGATTTCGGGGTAGTGGACCTGAAGGGAGACATCATCCAGGGGATAGAGGAGAAGCCCGCTAGGCCGAAGTCCAAGCTCATCAACGCTGGGGTCTATGTCTTCCAGCCAGCGATTTTCGATGCGATATCCAAGACGAAGAAATCTCCCCGAGGGGAGTATGAGATAACGGATTCTCTGAAGATACTCATGAAGAAGAAGGTGTACGGCTTCCCCCTCCCCGGTGACTGGATCGATGTTGGGAGGCCATGGGACCTTCTCAAAGCAAACGGCATCCTCATGAAGGATACGAGGTCAAAGACCGAGGGAAAGGTGGACAGGAACGTCGTCATTGAGGGGCAGGTCCTGATTGGCAAGGGAACCAGGGTGAGGAGCGGAACCACGATCCTGGGACCCGTAGTGATAGGAAGGGATTGCAGCATCGGCCCGAACTCCTTCATCCGAGGAAGCAGCTACGTCGGGGACAGATGCAGGGTGGGGGCCAGTTCTGAAGTGAAGAACTCGATAATCATGAACGAGACCCACATCCCCCATCACAACTACGTCGGCGACAGCATCATCGGGGAGAGATGCAATCTGGGCTCAGGCACGAAGATAGCCAATCTCCGATTGGACGAGGGCACCATCAGGATCTTCGTGAAGGGGAAGAAGGTGGATACCGGTCTGAGGAAGCTCGGCGTGATAATGGGTGACGACGTCAAGACCGGGATAAACGCCTCTATCGATTCTGGAACGATAATCGGCGAAGACTCCTACATAGGTCCTGGAGCCCTCGCTGGAGGCTTCATATCTTCGGACAGCAGGATACACTGAGGGCAATGAAAGTTCTGCAGGTCGCTCCGTATTTCCACCCACATATCGGGGGAGTAGAGTCGCATGTTCTTGACCTCTCCAGAAAGCTCGTTGAGCTCGGTCTCGAGGTCGAGATCGTCACCAGCATGTATGAGAAGATGAAGGACAAAGAGAGCATCTTCGGACTGGACGTTGTACGGCTGAAGCCCGCTGCCTTGTGGTGGAAAACGCCGGTCACGCTCAAGCTGCGGGCGTACGTCTCCTCGAGCGATGCCGACATAGTCCATGCCCACAGCCCTCCTCCTCTGGACTCCTACTTCGCCGCGAGAGCGTGCAAGTCCTCCCAGAAACCCTTCGTCATCACCTACCATTGTGACCTGGAGATCCCGGGGGTGCTCGGGCCATCTATTGTCTGGATATACGAGAGGACCTTCGGCTCCTTCACAGTGAGCTCCGCTGACAAGATCATTGTCACCACGGGCACTTACGCAGCGACATCTAGGAGTGTTTGGAACTATCTACCAGTCGTCATCCCGAACGCGGTGGACAAACAGATGTTCAATCCATCCGTTGATGGGTCAGGGATTAGGGAAAGGCACAACATCGGAAGCGATGAGAGGATGGTGCTGTTCGTAGGGAGGCTCGTGAGCCACAAGGGGATCGAGCACCTCCTGGACGCGGCGGAGCAAATCCCACATGCCAAGTTCGTCATCGTGGGAGGAGGGGAGTTCGCGGGGGACCTCAAGAGGCGACACCCCGCAGGTTCTGGTGGGAATGTGATATTCGCCGGAAGGGTCCCGTACGCCGATCTTCCGAAGTATTACGCGGCCTGCGATATCTCCGTACTTCCCTCCGTTTCCAGGCTGGAGGCGTTCGGCATTGCCGCGCTCGAGGGAATGTCCTCTGGAAGACCCGTGGTCGTCAGTGACATTCCAGGTGTCAGGGAAGTGATAACAGACGGGGAGGATGGGTTGCTGTGCGAGCCGATGAACCCCGAGGATCTGGCCCAGAAGATCACTACCCTCCTTGAGAACGATGCGAGGCGCGAGAGTATGGGCTCGAAGGGCAGAGAGAAGGTCGAGAAGTACTTCAACATCGAGAGGGTCGCCAAGAATCTGGTAGAGGTCTATGACTCACTTGTCTAGTCGACTACTTCCAGATTAATGGGCTCCCCGTACAGATCAAAGGCCCGCCAGGAATCTTTGTCGAAAGGGACGCCAGTTATTATATGGATGTACCCGAACTTCTGGAAGAAAGCTATGTCCGCTCCCGAGGGACTTATGCTTCCCGATGGATGGGAGTGTGCCGTCCCGACAACCGTGAAATCAATGGGGAGCATGTGCAACTGGAATATGGCCGACCTCGAGCCAGATATGGTCCCGGGGAGCAGCATGATCTCCGTGATGACTCCCTCCTCCGCCCTGAGGATGGCCCCGAACTCGTTTGGATGGACATCCCTCGAAGCCTCAAGAATCATTTCAATGGTCTCTCTCTTGATCGCCCTAGCCCTCTTCCTTTTGAGCGGCATCACTGCACCATCAGCTTCTCTCTGATTCTTTCGTAGAAGTCCTCGTGGAAGCGTACGAACCTGGCCTTGTTCTCCGATACCCCAATCCTGACCTCCTCATCACCGTTCAGGTCGAACTCCACCTGACCATCGAGGACCAGCTTGCACGGTTTGGGCTCGGGGATGCGCAGCGAGACCTCGCTCTGAGCGGGGACTATTAGCGGTCTGATGGAGAGTTTGAACGGGGCGATGGGAACCACGACGATCGCCTCGACCCTCGGATCAATAATGGGTCCACCAGCGCTCATTGCGTAGCAGGTGGAACCTGTGGGGGTGGCGATAATGACCGCGTCCGCCCTGATGTTCTCGGCGGGCTGTCCATCGATCTCTATCGAAAAGGTCCGCATCTTCGCTATGTGCGCCGTGTTCAGAACAGCCTCGTTCGTGCAGTCCGGAACACGTTCTCCATCGACTTGGGTCTTCAGCTTCAACCTCTCGTCGATCTCGTAGTCCCCATTGACTATCTTGTCAAGCCCCTTCTCGATCTCGTCCACACGAACCTCTGTCAGGAATCCCAGCACACCGGCGTTGATGCCGAATATCGGAGAGGAATTCCTCTGAAGCGTGGAGAGAATGGTCCCGTCCCCGCCGATTGCGACCACGACATCCGCATCTATCTCCTCCAAGGGAGAACCTTCCCGGCCGATCTTCTTCGCCAGGCTCACGTCCAACAGTACATCGTGGTCCGGCTCTAGATAGTCCAGGACGCGTTTCGACAAAGCGATTCTCCGCTCGATTTCAGGATTGCAGGAAATACCAAACCTCATCCCAGAACCTCCAACACATTCTCATCTCCAATGACCATGAGATTCGACCTTGACGAGATGTCGAAGTCCATCTCCAGTCTCCGGCCCTCCAGATTGAGGACCTCCCCGCCAGCTTCTCTAACGATGAGCGCCCCCGCCGCGATATCGATTATCCTCAGCATGGCGCTGCAATCCACGTAGTACAGGTCGGCTTGGCCGCTGGCGACGTGGCACATCTCAAGGGAAGCGGCTCCAAAGGAGCGTGCACGTCTGGCCTTCGCCGCTATCTCAAACGAGCGGGGATGGGCGAGTTTCCCGATGTAGACTATGAAGAGGGACTTATCAGGGTCGAAACCCGCCGTCCTGATTCTCTCGCCATTCAGGAACGCACCCTTGCCCTTCTCAGCATAGTACGCATCGTCACCCGTCAGGCTTCTCACGAGTCCGTACCTCACATCGGAGAGACAGCTCTCGCCAACACCCATGGAGATCGAATAGAACGGCGTACCCTGCAGGGCGTTGAATGTTCCGTCCACCGGGTCGAGAACGAGGGTCATGTCGGCCCCGTTGTCGACGAATTCCGACTCCTCGCTCAGTATGTTCAGGGGGACGTTCTCCCGCTCGACCTTCTCTATGACCACCCTCTCGGCAATCTCGTCTATCCCGGAGGTGGGTGTCCCGTCCGCACCCATTCCAATTTGCCTCGAGAAATCCGCTCCTGAGGATGATCTCAGTGTCCTGTAGACCTCCTCGGCTGTTTCGAAAAGGAACTCCTTCACATTCTCTGTAATCGACTCCATCCTTAAATCATTAGTCCTGCAACCGAGCGGCACGCAGCTTTCTTGACTCAGGTCAACGGCGGGTTGCGTTTCATTAGGTTTATATAGAAGAACAAACATAGCAATTTGGAAATCATCTAGAAAGGGGTGAGAAATAATGATGACAGGAACTACACCAGTGCTGGTGTTGAAAGAAGGAACAAGAAGAGAAAGGGGAAAGGGAGCTCAGCTCAACAATATCGCCGCGGCTAAGGCCGTGGCCGATGCGGTCCGCTCAAGTCTGGGACCGCGGGGGATGGATAAGATGCTCGTGGACGGCATGGGCGACGTCGTCATCACCAACGACGGTGTGACGATACTGAAGGAGATAGACATCGAGCACCCGGCGGCCAAGATGCTCGTGGAAGTGGCGAAAACGCAGGACCAAGAAGTCGGAGATGGGACCACGACCGCAGTGATTCTGGCGGGCGAGCTGCTGAAGAAGTCAGAGGACATGATTGACCAGAACGTCCACCCGACCATAATCGCTGGAGGATACAGGATAGCCGCAGACAAGTCGGTCGAGGTCCTCTCCAAGATCGCGGAGAAGATCGACATCAAGGACAAGAAGCAACTGAGAGAGATCGCGGCCACGGCGATGATTAGCAAGAGCGTTGGGTCACACCGAGATATGCTTGCCGACATCGCTGTCAAGGCGGTCACGATGGTCGCAGAGAAGACAGAGGACGGAAGATGGTCGATCGACGATGACAACATCCAGATCACTAAGAAGCAGGGAGCGGGCATCGCCGATACAGAGCTGATTCCTGGGATAATCGTGGGCAAGGAGAGGGTTCATCCCGGTATGCCGAGGAGCGTGAAGAAAGCGAAGATCGCGCTGCTCGACTCAGCAATGGAAGTCAAGAAGACGGAGATCGACGCGAAGATTGAGATCACCGATCCGACGCAACTCCAGGCATTCCTGAATGAAGAGGAGAAGATGCTGAAGGGCATGGTGGCCAGGGTCAAGAAGTCTGGAGCGAACGTCCTCTTCTGTCAGAAGGGCATCGATGACCTTGTGCAGCACTACCTATCCAAGGAAGGAATCTACACCGTTCGCAGGGTCAAGAAGTCGGACATGGAGAAGCTCGCCAAGGCGACCGGTGCGACGATCGTATCGAAGATCGACGAGCTGAGAAGAGGAGACCTTGGGTCCGCAGGCGAAGTCTACGAGAAGAAGATAGGCGACGATGAGATGACATTCGTGACCGGATGCAGGAACCCGAAAGCCGTGTCCGTCCTTCTCCGAGGCGGGACCGAACACGTCGTCGATGAGCTTGACAGGTCCTTCGAGGATGCCATTAGCGTCGTCGGAATAGCGATTGAGGACGGGAAAATGGTAACGGGCGGAGGTTCTACGGCGACTGAGATTGCGCTCGCACTGAGGGAATACGCGGCCTCCGTTGGCGGAAGGGAGCAGATTGCAATCGACGCCTTTGCCGATGCGATTGAGGTAATTCCGAGGACGCTCGCCGAGAACGCAGGTATGGACCCGATAGACACTCTGATCGACATGAGGAAGGAGCACAAGAAAGGAAAGAAGACTTTCGGAGTGAACGTCCTAGAAGGGAAGCTCTCCGACATGATGAAGGAAAACGTCATAGAGCCGATTCGCGTCGGAACTCAGGCGATTCAGTCAGCGACGGATGCCGCTGTGATGATCCTGAGGATTGATGACGTCATCGCATCGAAGGGAACCGGGGCCTCTATGCCGGGAGGACCAGGCGGAGAGGACGACGACTACTAGCCCCCCTGCGTACCTTTCACTGGCTCGAACACTAGAAGGAGCAGCCTAGATGCCAAGCCCGGCTGAGAAGTCCAAGCAGCAGAGTACGAGAGTGCTGCAGTCGAAGATCACCAAGCTCAAGAGGGACCTCAAGAAGCAGACGGAAGATGCCGAGGAATGGCAGTCGAAACTCGTCTATCTCCAGGCCGAGTTCGAGAACCTCAAGAAGCGAGGCGACAGGGAAAAAGAGGAGTTCACGAGACATGCGAACAGGCAGCTCTTCGAGAAGCTTCTGCCAGTACTGGATGACCTGGACTCCGCCATCAGCTCTATGGATGAGTGCGACAGCGAGTCAGCTCAGGGGATCGGAATGATAAGAACGAACTTCCTCGACTTGCTCAAGAGCGAAGGCCTGGAAGAGATGGAGTGCTTGGGAGAGGCCGTGGACCCGTACAAGCATGAGGTCGTTCACACAGTGTCGGACGATTCCGCGGAGGACAATACCGTGGCAGAGGTTGTCCAGAAAGGGTACGTTGACGGTCACAGGGTGATCAGGCCGTCAAAGGTCATTGCCGTTAAGAACACGGGGGAATGAAATGGCGAAGATAATTGGTGTTGATTTAGGGACAACGAATTCCGAAGCAGCATATCTGGAAGCGGGAAGACCGAAGATCATCCCCAGCGCTGAGGGGAGCACTTTCGGAGGGAAGATGTTCCCTTCCGTTGTGGCCTTCACTGAGGATGGCGAGAGAATAATCGGGGAACCTGCGAAGAGACAAGCGGTTCTCAATCCAGAACGCACGGTGATGAGGATAAAGAGGAAGATGGGAACCGACCACAAGGTCAAGATCGACGATAAGGAATTCACACCGCAACAGATCTCGGCGATGATTCTCCAGAAAATCAAGACGGACGCTGAGGCTTTCCTCGGGGAAGAGGTGAAACAGGCGGTCATAACGGTCCCCGCATACTTCAATGATAACCAGAGGACCGCCACAAAGGACGCTGGTGAGATCGCGGGTCTGGAGGTCTTGCGACTGATTAACGAACCCACCGCCGCCTCTCTTGCCTACGGCCTCGACAAGGCCGGCGAGCAGAAGCTCCTCGTTCTCGACCTGGGAGGAGGAACGTTCGACGTGACCGTGATGGAGATCGGCGATGGGGTCTTTGAGGTCGTGTCCACAAGCGGAGACACTCAACTCGGTGGCACAGACATGGATGACGAGATCATCGATTGGGTTCTCGACAGCTTCAAGAAGCAGGAAGGCATCGATCTCTCAGAGGACAGAAACGCACGGCAGAGAGCCCGTGATGCGTGTGAGAGGGCCAAGATCGAGCTGAGCAGCACTCTCACGACGACGATTAACCTCCCTTTTATCGCTCAGAAGGACGATAAACCTAGGCATCTGGAGATCAAGCTCACAAGGGCGAAGCTGGAAGAGCTCGTGGAACCTGTCCTGAAGAGGTGCGAAGCTCCCATTCGACAGGTTCTGAAGGATGCGAAGCTTGATCCGGGAAATATTGGAAAGATTATCCTTGTGGGTGGTCCGACGAGAATGCCCGTTGTTCGCGAGCGGTTCGAGAAGATCCTGGGCAAAAAGGCGGAAAGAGGTGTGGACCCCATGCAGTGCGTTGCGATGGGTGCGGCCATTCAGGCAGGGATCCTCGCGGGCGAGGTCAAGGACCTGGTTCTGCTCGATGTCACTCCTCTCTCACTCGGACTTGAGACGCTCGGAGCGGTCACGACCCGTCTGGTGGAGAGGAACACAACGATTCCGACCAAGAAAACGCAGGTCTTCACGACGGCCGCTGACGGACAGACCAGCGTCGAAGTCCACGTTCTTCAAGGGGAGAGGGAAATGGCCGCAGACAACACAACCCTCGGAAGATTTCATCTCATCGGCATCCCGCCCGCTCCGAGAGGCATCCCTCAGGTCGAGGTCTCATTCGACATCGACGCAAACGGCATACTCAACGTCTCGGCGAAGGATCTCGGAACCGGGAAGGAACAGCAGATAACCATAACCGCATCTACGAAGCTCTCGCAGGAAAAGATAGACGAGGCGACGAAGGAGGCCGAGAAGTACGGCGAGGAGGATGCGAAGACGAGGGCGGCCGTAGAGGCCAGGAACCAAGCCGATTCCCTCGTGTATGCCACGGAAAAGACCCTCAAGGAGATGGGTGACAAGCTGACCGATGGCACCAAGAACGCGGTCCAAGCCGCCGTGGACGACCTCAAGAAGGCCCTCGAAGGCGACGACGTCTCCGAGATAAAGGCCAAGACAGAGAAGCTCATCGAGGAGTCAGAGAAGATCGGGTCGGAGATTTACCAGCAGGCGCAGGCACAGCAAGCCGCCGCTCAAACCCCATCGGCAGAGGAAGAGAAGAAGGAAGACAAGGACAACGTCGTGGACGCTGACTACAAGGTCGTCGACGAAGACTAAGGTTTAATACTCTGCCCTTTTCTTATGCCTACTGTGGCCAAGCGGAACTATTACGAAGTGCTTGGAGTTGACAAGACGGCCTCTGAGCGGGAGATCAAGAAGGCCTACAGGGGACTCGCGAAGAAGCACCATCCGGACCTCAACAAGGATGACACGAAGGCCGCGGAAGAGAAGTTCAAGGAGATATCCGAAGCATATGAGGTCCTCGCGGACGTAGAGAAAAGACGGGCGTACGATCAATTCGGGTTCTCTGGGGTCGAGTCACAATTCGGAAGAGGCGGGTTCACCTGGTCCGACTTCACTCACCACCGTGACATAGAGGACATATTCGGGAGGGACATCTTCAGGGACCTCTTTGGGGAGGGCATTTTCGACGGCCTCTTTGGTGGGCGGAGAGCGAGGAGAGGCCCGCGAAGGGGTCACGATCTCAGGATGGATGTGGAGACCGACCTGAAGGACGTGGTGAGCGGTGTGAGAATGAACCTGAAAGTACCCCACTCAGCGAGGTGCAAAGAGTGCAACGGGACCGGCGCGAAGGGGGGGAAGACAGCCATATGCGCCCAATGCAGCGGGGCGGGCCAGATACGCAATGTCTCCCGGCAGGGATTCAGCCAGTTCATACGGATCACGACGTGTCCCATGTGCAGGGGATCAGGTTCCACATTTGACAAGCCGTGCGAGAAGTGTGGCGGAAGAGGGTCGGTTCGGAAGACGAGCTCGATAGAGGTCAACATCCCGAAAGGGGCGTACACGGGCCTCAGGCTCAGGATACTCGAGGAAGGCGAGGCTGGAGATCCCGGGGCACCTCCAGGAGACCTCTACGTGATAGTGCATGTGAGGTCGCATGAGATATTTGAGCGGGACGGCGACAATCTCTGGATGCAAGTTCCGATTACAATCTCGCAGGCGGCTCTGGGAACGAGAATCCAGGTTCCGACAATCAATGGAAAGGCCGAGCTGAAGATACCGAGCGGCACACAGACCCACACCACCTTTCGTCTGAAGGGAAAGGGCCTGCCCCGAATCAACGGGTTCGGGCGAGGAGACGAGATGATACAGGTGGTCGTTGCAGTCCCCGGAAAGCTCACATCAGAGCAGAGAAAGCTCCTGGAGGACTTCCAGAGGCTGACGGGAGACTACACGCTGTCGAGACCTCGGAAGAAATGAACGCAGCCTCTACCAAAGGAGATGGATGTTTCCGATTCTGACGTTGGAAAGTCCACACTCCTTCGCAGCCGAGTAGCACTCATCGGCGATCCTTCGGGAGGTCGTGGGAATATCCATCATCTCATAGGCGCCGTAGAAGGCGAGAAGCGAGTACGGGATGTCGGGGTTCAGCCCCGCCACAAAGGATGCGATCTTCTCGACCTCGTCCGACTCGACATAGCCTGGGATCATCAACGTGCTGGCGATGACGAAGGGAAAGCCCCGGTCTCCTCTCTCCTTCTCATAATCCGCGAGCCACTCGAAATTCCTGAGCGTGTTCTTGTTGCTGGTCCCGCACAACGCGATATTGAGGTCCTCGTTCCATGTCTTCAGGTCGAACTTGATGCAGCCACCGCTGTCGTAGGAGAGCGCCGCGACTCTTTTCAGGAATCCCTTCGACATCGATCCGTTCGTCTCAAAGCAGATCCTCGTTATCTCGTCCCTCTCGACCGCGATCTCGGAAGTGCGTATCGCATGCTCTATCTGCGGGGTCGGGTCGCCTCCGAAGTAGCATACGCACGATGTCCTCCCGTCAACCTTCGAGGCGAGCTCCCGGGCCGACATGACCGGCCTCAACTCGCGGGTCAAGGACCTGTACGTCCAGTTCTGGCAGAAGAGGCAATCATAGGAGCAGGCTCCGTAGAAGACCGCGAGGTTCTTGTGGCCGCGTTCGGGCCCCTTTGCATGAGCATACTCAGGATAGCCAGCACCGGTCCCGCCTGGGCAGACGAAGCTTGCCACGCAGTTCGTCGGGAGCGGGTCGTAGTACCATTCCACAACGGCACCCTCGACGACTGGCCTGACCTCACCGTCGGAGTTCTCCCTGATCCCGCAGTAGCCCCGCTCTCCAGAGGGTATTCTGCAGACGTTGACGCACTGACCGCAAGGCCTCCCCTCGGTCGGGACCTCGAGCGGGAGATCGAACCTGGCCTTGCTCTTTCTGTGGGCCTCAGCGATCCTCTCCTTTCCTTCACCCGCGACTATGCAATCCCTGCACACACCAAGGAAGGAGGACACGATTCCCGAATGACTCCCACACGACTCACAGACCGCCTTCATCCCCAAACCAGCGTTCGAGACGAAATCGACATACCCGCTAGAAAAGCTTTGGCACACGCTTTGTGGGATTCTAATCTCCGAAAAACATTAAAATAGTCAGATTCTATTCAAACTGGAGATAAGATGACCGCTAGTCAACCGCAGGGCGCTCCCCCGCCTGCGCAAGAGGGTTATCAGCAGTATCCACAGCAATACGCAACACCGCCGAGACCGAAGAAGAAGCCTGAGGAGATCATCAGCAATGGTCTGATCCTTGCCGTGGTCCTTCTCTCGGGCATTCTGTTCCTGGTAGGCGCGATGATGATCCATGCCACGGGTTTCCTGGACTATATGACCGACTTCGAACTCATCGGCGACCTCAGGACAGTGGCTTGGATGTTGGCAGACGTTGCGATGTTCTTGCTCGTGTTCTTTATGGTTCTTGCAGCCATATTGAGAGACGACTTCCATCACTGGGTACGAGTGAGCCTCGTCGCCTTCGGGGCAGTCATACTGCTGTATTTCCTCTCGGCAGTCTATGGGATGTGACTCCTAAGGGATGCACAATTGCGCGAGTGATTGCCATCACTCACAAAATCGTTATCTACAGCCACAGCCATGAACCCAGACGTGCGGAAGCTCATAGGAGTCTACACAGGAGATTTCGGTGTCTTCCACAATGTTCGAGAGATCCTCAAGGCTAGAGGAATCCCCTTCGTCGGCATCTCAGTTGGCGAAGACGTCCCGGACACCGTTGGAGTCATTCTCACGTCCGCAGAGGAGATTGATGACATAGACTTCGAACCCAAGGTCGCCCTCGAATCGATCGAGGAAGCGATTGGGCGGGCACTCTGCCTGCTAGCTGGAAAGACCCAGTTTGAGTGGTTGACCATAGGCATCGATCCAGGGCCCATGCCAGGTCTTGCAGCCATCGGGGACGGGGAGGTCCTTGAGGTCCGCACGGTCGGGTCGCCGGAGCACGTCGCCGCACTCGTGGGGGAATTGGCACGGATATACGCGCCGAGGAACGTGAGAGTCCGCATCGGGCACGGAGACCCGCTGAACAGGAACAGGATAATAAACTCCCTCCTCGACGAGGACCGCTTGGTGGAAATCGTGGACGAGAAAGGGACCACGAGGAAGACGGAGAATCCTGATCTGGAAGCCGCGAAGCAGATTGCCGCTTCGAGAGGTGACCGCGTCAGGGAGAGATTTCATCTCACTCCAACGGCTGGGCAGCTCAAGGACGTTCAGAGGCTCAGCAGGATAGCTAGCGACAACAGGATAACGATCTCGACGGATTTGGCGAGGGAAGTAGCGGTCGGGAGCATCACGCTAGCCGAGGCTCTGAAGAGGCAAGATGGGTCGAAGAAGACGTAGTGCCCATTGGGACATCCACACCTCTTCTGATATTGTCAAGATAAGCTTTATAACCAAGCTCTGTCTATCAAGAAAAGTATGCCAGAAAATGTAATGCTGAAGGTTGCTGAGGCCCCCCAATCGGATGTTGGATTGGGAAGGGCAAGGGTCGATACTCAAATAAGAGCGGCCCTCGGCATAGATGTCGGAGAGATTGTGGAGATCGTTGGAAAGAAGAGGACAGCGGCCAAGCTCTTCCGCGTGATGCAGGAGGACGAGGGCAAGGGCATAGTCCGCATTGACGGACTGGTGCGGAAGAACGCTGGCATATCGATCGGTGATAGGGTGGAGGTTACGAAGGCGGAGGTCAAGCCCGCCGAGCGGGTGATGATCGCCCCCATAATATCCGAGGGTCACAGAATCAGCTTTGGTGAGGGAATAGAGAGCTTCGTTAAGAGGGGACTCATCAAGCGGCCCGTTACGAAGGGCGACGTCGTCATCGTCCCTGGCATTGCCCTGATGGGCGGTGCCCTTCCCTTCATGGTCGTCAAGGGCGTCCCCCGCGGCATCGTCCAGATTACGGACGAAACGTCCGTCGAAATCAAGGAGGAGCCCGTGAGCGAAGCGGATATGGTCGCCCCCACCGTCAACTACGATGACATCGGCGGGCTCGGGGAGGAGCTCCTGAGAGTCAGGGAGATGATTGAGCTCCCGCTGAAGCACGCCGAGCTCTTCGAGAGGCTTGGGATCGACCCGCCGAAAGGGGTCCTTCTCTACGGGCCACCCGGAACGGGAAAGACGATGATCGCGAAAGCCGTGGCCAACGAGGCCGGCGCCTACTTCTCTTCGATTCAGGGTCCGGAGATCATGTCGAAGTACTACGGTCAGAGCGAGGAGAGACTGAGAGAGAAGTTCGAGGAAGCGGAGAAGAACGCGCCCTCGGTCCTCTTCATCGACGAGCTCGACTCGATCGCACCGAAGCGGGAAGAGGTCACGGGCGAGGTCGAGAGGAGAGTCGTCGCTCAGTTGCTCACGCTGATGGACGGTCTGAGCGGCAGAGGGAACGTCATAGTCATCGGAGCCACGAACAGAGAGGAAGCAATCGACCCAGCGCTGAGGAGACCCGGCAGGTTCGACAGGGAGATCGAGATCGGTGTCCCGGACAGAGAGGGCAGGAAGGAGATTCTGCTGATTCACACTCGAGGCATGCCAATAGAGGGCTCGGACGAGGAAAGGGACGAGATCCTCACGGGACTGGCGGACATCACGTATGGGTTCGTTGGAGCCGACCTCGCGGCCCTGGCGAGAGAGGCGGCGATGAAGACTCTTCGCAGGTATCTCCCTGAGATCGACCTGGAGAAGCCCATCCCTCCCGAGATTCTGGAGAAGATGAGGGTCGTGAAGGAGGACTTCAAGGAAGCGCTCAAGGAAGTGGAACCCAGCGCCATGAGAGAAGTGCTCGTTGAGATCCCCAGGGTCTCCTGGGATGATGTCGGTGGTTTAGACGACGTCAAGAAGGTCCTCAAGGAGACGATAGAGCTCCCGCTCAAGGACCCTGAGGCGTTCAAGCGGATGGGGATAACCCCGCCTCGCGGCATCCTTCTGTACGGACCGCCTGGCTGTGGCAAGACCCTGCTCGCGAAGGCAGTCGCTAGCGAATCCAAGGCCAACTTCATATCGATCAAGGGCCCAGAGGTCATGTCGAAATGGGTAGGAGAGAGCGAGAAGGCAGTCAGGCAGATATTCAAGAAGGCGAAGCAGGTCGCCCCCGCGATCGTCTTCCTCGACGAGATCGACGCGATTGCCCCGCGGAGAGGATCCTCCACGGGAGACTCCGGCGTGACGGAGAGGCTCGTCAATCAGCTTCTCACGTCAATAGACGGTCTGGAGTCTCTCGAGGGCGTCGTCATCGTCGCGGCAACGAACAGACCTGACATAGTGGACCCGGCACTGCTTCGGGCAGGGAGGTTCGGGAAGCTCGTCCTCATCCCCGTCCCCGACAGAGACGCGCGGCTCGAGATTTTCAAGGTCCACACGGGGGAAATGCCTCTGAAGGACGTGAATCTGGAGGAACTGGCCGATCGAACGGAGAGCTTCTCGGGAGCAGACATCGAGTCTCTGTGCCAAGAGGCGGGACTGAGTACTCTGAGGAAAGATCCGGACGCATCGGAAGTGACGATGGAGGAGTTCGAGGAGGCCCTGATGCACGTGCACCCCTCGATCGACAAGGAGACCATGGAGTTCTACAAGATGATAGGAGAGGTCATCGAAAAGGGGACCATCACGAAGAAGGAAAGGCAGGACGCTCAGTCCATGTTCCGCTAGATGTTTTGTGGCGTTGGCCATCCTCTAATGCTAAATATTAGAAGGTCAATATAGGACAGGCTTAGGCCCAAGGAGGTATGGGATGAAGAGATTTGCAACAGAGCTGAGGGGAAAGACCGTTATGACGAACGATGGCCAGATCCTCGGCATGATAGAGAATTTCATTGTCGACACCAAAACGGGGAAGTTGCACGATGTTCTCGTGATTCCAGCTGAGGAGATTGAGACCCGCCTCTTCAAGACGGATCCGCAGGGGAGAATCATACTGCCCTTCACCGGCATGAAGGCCATCAAAGACGTCGTCGTGATGGACGTCGAGTAGCTATCCTGGCCGCCCGAGGACCGCCTCCACTACTTCTTTTCTATCTTCAACCTGAACTCTCAGTATCGCCTCTATCGTCGCGGCGACTGACCAGCTCTCGATGATTAGTTCCGGTGATTTCTGGAAGGTCCATTCCACCGAGCCGACTCTCATCCTATTTCAGCGTCTCCTTGACTTTCGTGGTAAGGTCAGAGATATCCATTCCGGTCAGTGCCTTTATGAGCACAGGCGCCTGAGCGGCTATGTCGACGACGCTGCCAACAAGATCCGAAGGGCCTCTGCTGCCCATGATTATGATCTTCTCAGTGTTCTCCAGAGGTCTGGCCGCCTCAGCGACGATTTCGGGAAGCTTCTCCACTATCAGCTCCGTGACGGCAGCTCGCCCGTACTGTTCCCAAGCCTGAGCCTTCTTGGCCATGGCCTCCGCCTCGGCGAGTCCCTTTGCGCGTATGGCATATGCCTCGGCCTCACCTTTCAGCCTGATTATGTCCGCCTCGGCTGTTCCTTCCTGGCGGATTTTCTCTGCCTGTCCGAGCGCAACCTTGGAGAGCCTCTCCTTCTCGCCCTCCGCGATGAGTATGAGCTTCTGCTTCTCACCCTCGGACGTGATTATGGCCCTCCTCTTCTCGCCGTCTGCCTCTGCTGCCACTGCGTCTGCATGAGCCCTTGCGGGAACCACTTGCTCGGCAGTCTGCTCCTGCTCCCTTCTCCGGACCTCCTGCTTCATGACCTCGACCTGCTTCTCCTTATCCTTGATGTCGATTATCCTCTCCTCCACGACGAGCTCCTGCTTTCTCACGGCGTCCTGTATCGAGAACGATATCTCTCTGTTGGCTCTCTCCCTTTCAACCTCCGCCTCCGCCTTCTGACGAGTGATGTCCCTGTCCCTGTGGTAGACCGCAACGTTGGCTTCCGCACTGGCATTCGCCTCCTCACCCTCCATCGCTGCTTTGGCTTCTTGGATGGTCGCCTCCCTGTTCGCATTGGCCTTGCCTACCCGCGCATCTCTCTTGACCTCTTCCGTCTTCCTCACACCGAGTGCGTCAAGGTAGCCATACTCATCCTCGAGATCCCTGATGACGAAGGAGCGGATGTCGATTCCCATGTTCTTCAGATCCGCGGCAGCCATGGTCTGGATTTGGCTCGATATCGCGTCTCTGTCACTGTTTATCAGTTCCACAGTGAGAGTCGCACAGACACCTCTGAC